>DATEMP010000196.1:0-7370 GCA_035275545.1 Candidatus Eiseniibacteriota bacterium
CTGGGTCCTCGGGTCGCTCCGCCATCCTGGCTACGCTCGCCTGCGGCGCCTCGAGGGAAGACACCTGCCAGCCCCCTGCCCGCCTTGCGCGCTAGAACGTGGCTTGGAGCTGCAGGAACCCCTTGTCGTGGACGCCGACCACCTCGTAGGGCTCGTGGTCGAGCTCGATGCCTTCGATGCCCTGGAGGCTCACTCGTCCGGCGCGGAAGATCGCGCCGAGGTAGAGGCGTTTCTCGGTGCGGGTGCCCCAGGAATAGACCGAGGTGCTGATCGCCGACTGCTGGATCGTGATGCGGTCGTGCAGCGCGCCGACGCGCAGCCCGAACCAGGGGGTGGGCGTCCAGGTGGTCTCGAGCTGGAGCACGCGATCCACCCCCACGAAGCGCGGTGGATCGACCGGCAGGGCGTGCTGCTGGGTGCGGTCCTGGTAGACCACGCGAGCCTCGGCCCCCAGCTCGGGGGTGATCTGGCGGTGGAGCGCCGCCTCGGCGGACCACTGGCGGCGGAAGTTGGCGCCGTCGGGCTGCAGCGTGTCCGCGGGGAAGTCGGTGCTGCGCGCCTGGCGGTTGGCGCCGCGCGCCTCCCAGGTGATCCCCAGCACCCGCCCCTCGAGCGAGGCCCAGGCGAGCGTTCCCCACAGCGTGCTGATGCGGTCGAGCTGGGGGAGATACTGCGACACGATGTGCCGCTTGCGCGACGGGGTGAGGTAGCGCCCGCCCAGCTCGGCGCGCAGGCGCTCGCCGCGCCACGCCACCGAGACGCCGGGCTCCCAGGGATGCTTCTCGTACGGCTCGAAGCCGACGTTTCCGACCCGCGACTGGCGGAACTCCCAGAAGTTGTTGAACACGTCCTCGAGGCCCATCACCGCGCGCAGGTGGAAGGCGGTCGTGTCATCGCCCACGTCCCACATGAAAGCCATGTCCTGGCGGGACTTGTCGTGGAAGGGGCGGAACATGTACCCGGGTGTGCCGAAGCGGGTCGGCACGTGGAAGCTGAAATCGGTGAACTGGTAGCTCAGGCGGTCGCTCTCGCTCTGGGTGAGATCGAACCCGAACCACGCCCGGCCTCCGAGCGAGCTGCGCAGCTTGAGATCGGTCTCGTTGATCCACTGCCCCGAGGTGAGGCAGCCCTGCGAGGTGCGGATCGCGAGCGTCGAGCGATCCCACTCGTCGTGCCACGCGCGCGGCGTGCGGTTGAGTATGTGGTCGATGAGGCTCTCGTCGTCCTCTTCCTGCAGCTCCACGCTGAAGGTCGAGAACTCCTCGGTGCCGGCGCGGGCGGGACGTGCGGCGAGAGGGAGCGCGGCGAGCACCACCAGCCACGCCGCCGGGAAGAGCAGGGGAGCGCGCGGGACGCGCACCCTCACGCGTGCTCCTTCGCCACCAGTCCGGTCGCGCGCGCGTCCGCGAGACGCTGGACGAACGCCTTGGCGCGCCGCGTGATCTCGTCGAAGTTCCCGGCGACCGCGAGCTTGGGGTCGGCGAGTGCCGCCCCGAGACCTATCCCGACGCAGCCCGCGTGGAGGAACGGCACCATGTTCTCGAGCGTGGTGCCGCCGGCGGCGAGCATCGGCACGTCGGGCAGCGGGTCGCGGATCACCTCGATGTACTTGGGGCCGCCCGACACGCCCACCGGGTACACCTTGATGATGTGGGCGCCGGCGTCGCGCGCAGTGATGATCTCGTTGGTGGTATAGGCGCCCGGGCAGTACATGACGCCGCGCGCGAGCGCGATCTCGGCCACCTCGCGCGAGAAGTTGGGGGCGATGATGAAGCGCGCGCCCGCGTCGAGCGCCGCCAGGCACTGCTCGCGGGTGAGCACCGTGCCGGCGCCCACCAGGGCGTCGGTGCCGCCCACCAGCGCGGCGATCACCCGCGGCGCGTCGGGCACCGTGAAGGTGATCTCGAGCAGGATCGGGCCGCCCTTGGCGACCGCCTGGGCGCTGGCGAGCGCGACCCCCGGCGAGGGGGCGCGGATCGCCGCCACGAGCCGGCGCTCGCGCAACGCGGTGAGGGCGGTGGGTTCCATGTGCGCGAAGACTACACGGCGCGCCCCCGTCATCCAATTGCTTCACCGTCCCATGACCGGGGGCCTGTCCGCATATGCAAGCCCGGGCGCCACCTGACGATGAGCCGTGGATCGGGACCCGTCCTGTGCCAGAATCCGGGTCATGGACTCCGAGCGCTGGGCCCGTTCGCGGGGACGTGCGGTGTTGTGGGTGCTGCTGGTATTGGTGTTGTTGCCGTTGCTGGCGTGGGGCGCGGTCGCACTGCTCATGCCGTCCGACAAGGTGCGCGCGCTGGTCACGCGCAAGCTCGCCACCGTGGTGACCCGCGACGTGCGCTACGCCGACGTCGGGGTCTCGCTCTGGCCGCCGGTGCGGCTCACGGTGCGGCGTCCGGCGCTCGCCGAGATGACGGGCTGGGACGCCGGCCCGGCGCTCGAAGCGCAGTCGCTCCATCTCGACCTGGACCTGTTCAAGCTGCTCTCGCGCCGGATGGTGGTGCGGCGCCTGGTGATCGACCGCCCCGAGATCCATCTGGTGATGCGGGCGGACGGCACCACCAACCTGGACAGCATCCTGGTGGCCGACTCGGACCGCAGACCATCGGACATGTCGCTCGCGATCCGCGAGCTGGTCATCAGCCATGGCCGCGTGCTGCTGGACGATCTCGGCGCGCGCCGGCGGATGGTGTTCAACGTCGACAGCCGCGTCGGCCTGACGTCCGAGGCAGGCGGCCAGCGCTTCGCCACCGCGGGCGAGACCGTCCTCAGCGGGCTGGCGTTCGGGGCCACCACCGCGGCACGAGTGAGCGACCTCGATCACTCGCTCGACGCGCTGGAATGGCGCGTGGCGCACGACGGCAAGTACGACGGGAAGCAGAAGCGGCTGGCGCTCGCCAAGCTGGGGTTGCGGATGGGCCGCGCCGAGATCGCGATGGCGGGCACCATCGACGACCCGGGGGCGAAGGCGCGCCTCGATCTCCGCGCGCGGGGCGCGAACGTGGACCTGGGCGACGTGCTCGACTTCGTGTCGGCGGCCGACGCCCGGGCGGTCCACGGCCTGGTTGGGGACGGCCGCCTCGACTTCGACCTGCACATCGGCGGCTCGGCCGGCCCCGCGCTCGCCTCGAACATCGCCGGCGTGGTGAAGATCGCCAACGGCTCGTTCCGCTACCCCGGCGCCCCGGCCTCGATCGACGCGCTCACGATGTCGGCGAAGCTCGCGCCCGACTCGATCACGATCGGCGACCTGCGCGCGCGCGTGGCCGGGCAGCCGCTGCGCGGAGCCCTGTTCGCCACGCGCTTCGCCGACCCGTGGGTACGGTTCGCCGTCCAGGGCAACGTCGATCTCGCCTCGGTCGCGCCGCTGGTGGCGCCGTCGGACACCAAGCTGGGCGGGCGCGCGGCGGTGGACCTGCGCGGCAGCGGCTACGCGAGGGACCCGGGGGCGCTGGCGCTGAGCGGCACCGCCAAGCTCGCCGACGTCACCGTCCAGTCGCCGGTGATGCCCAACCGCATCGAGGCGATCCGCGGCGACATCGCGTTCAGCCCCGAGCGCGCCAGCATCACCGGGTTCAGCGCGCGCGCCGGCCGCTCGTCGATCGCGCTCGAAGGCACCGCCCAGCGCCCGCTCGCGCTGCTCACCGGCCCCGGGCGCGCCGGGGAAGCGGATCCGTCGAAGCGCGTGGCGCCCGCGGTGGTGAACTTCAACGCCGCCTCGTCCTACCTCGACCTGGCCGAGATCCTCCCGCTCGAGAACACGGGCGTGCCGGTGCTGCCGCACGCGGTGGGCACCGGCCACGTCACGATCGCGCGGCTCAAGAACCGCAAGCTGGACGTATCGGACGTGAACGCTCGCGTCGCTCTCGAGCCGGGCGTCATGGTGGTGCCCCAGTTCGCGCTCCGCGGCTACGACGGCAACGTCTCGGGGAGCGCGCGCTTCGACCTGCGCGCACCCGCCCGGCCGGAGTTCGCGGTCAAGTCACGCGTCGACTCGCTCTCGGCCGACGCGATCCTGTCGGCGTGGACGCCGCTGCGGGGTCTGATCCAGGGCTCGCTCAACAGCTCGCTGGATCTCTCGGGCGCCGGCCTCGACCCCAACGAGATCAAGCGCACCGTCAGCGCGATCGGCGCCGCCCAGATCCTGAACGGAACCCTCGGACCCGCGCCAGCGCTGGAAGCGGTGGCGCGCTACGTCCGGATTCCCGGCCTGAGCAAGCTCAAGTTCCGCGACTCCAAGGTGCCGTTCCGGGTGCAGAACGGCCGGGTGATCACCGACGGGGTGTCGCTCGATGGGCCGAACGGCGAGTGGCGGATGGTGGGCTCGGTGGGCTTCGACGGCACGCTCGACTACGCCTTGAGCATCACCCTGCCGCCCGAGGCGGTGCAGGCGCTCGGAGCGCGCTCGGCGATCGCGGCCGGCGCCCTGGCCGACGCCCAGGGCCGGCTGCTGCTCGACCTGCACGTCTCGGGCCGGGCCACCGCGCCCCAGGTGGCGTGGGACGGCCAGTCGATGCAGGATCGCCTCGCCGGCAAGGTATCGCAGGCGATCGAGCAGCAGCGGGCCCGCATCGAGGACCAGGCGCGTGCGGCCGCCGACTCGACCATGTCGGCCGCGCAGGACAGCGCGCGGGCGGCGTTCGAGCGGGCGCAGCGCGCGGCCGCCGACAGTCTGAGGGCGCGGGCGGGCGGCATCCTCAAGGAATTCTTCACGACACGACGCGACACCACGCAGCGGCCGTAAGAGATCCACCCGGGAGGACCCGTCCCATGCTCGACGAATTCAAGAAGTTCCTGCTGCAGACCAACGCGCTCGCGCTCGCGGTGGGCGTCATCATCGGCGCCGCGGTCGGCAAGGTGGTGAGCTCGATGGTCAGCGACCTGCTGATGCCGGTGATCGGCCTCATGATCCCGGGCGGGGCGTGGCGGGAGATGGCGTACGTGCTCTCGACCAAGCCCGACGGCACGCCCGCCAACGCGATCACCTACGGTGCGTTCATCGGCAACGTGGTCGACTTCGTGATCATCGCCTTCGTGGTGTTCATGATCACCAAGGCGCTCCTCAAGCCGGTCCCCGCGCCGGCCGGGCCTCCCATGAAGGAGTGCCCGGAGTGCAAGGAGATGGTCCCGCAGGCGGCGCGCAAGTGCCGCGCGTGCACCAGCGCGGTCTGAGCGGATCGACCGGGGCGGGCTCTACCCGGGCGGCGCTTATCCGGGCTCGGCCATCCGGTAGCCGACGCCGGTCTCGGTGAGCAGCAGGCGGGGCCGCGCCGGGTCGACTTCGATCTTGTTGCGGAGCTGCGCCATGTAGACGCGCAGGTAGTGGTGCTGCTGGGTGAGGGTCGGCCCCCACACTTCGCGCAGCAGGAACTCGTGGGTCAGCACCGAGCCCGCCTGGCGGGCGAGCGTGGTGAGCAGGCGATACTCGATCGGGGTGAGCGCGAGATCGGCGCCGTCCAGGGCGACGCGACGGCGGGTGAAATCGATGCGCAGCCGGCCGAACTCCAGCACCCGCGCCTCGGCGCGCGCGCGGCGCCGCAGCAGCGCCCGGAGCCGCGCCAGCAGCTCGGGCATCGAGAACGGCTTGGTCATGTAGTCGTCGGCGCCGGCGTCGAGCGCGCGCACCTTGTCCTCCTCGCGCTCGCGCACGGTGAGGACGATGATCGGCAGCGCCGACCACCCGCGCACCTGCCGCACCACCTCGATCCCGTCCATGTCCGGCAGGCCAAGGTCGAGCAGCAGCAGATCCGGCGCCCGGCTCGCCATCTGTGCGATCCCGTCCTGACCCGACGCCGCCTCCATCATGCTGTAGTGCTGCCCCTCGAGGCCGGCGCGGAGGATCTGGCGGATCGAGGCTTCGTCCTCGACCACCATGATGACGCCCGGCACCGCGATCACCTCGTGCGACGTCATTGCCCCACCCCGAGCGAGGCGTCGCTCGCCTCCGCCTCGATCGCGGGGGGCTCGCCATCGATCGGCAGCCGGACGGTGAACCGCGCGCCGCCCTCGGTCCGGTTCGCCACCTCGATGGTGCCGCCGTGCGCCGCGACCATGCCCCGGCACACCGCGAGACCGAGGCCGAAGCCCGGCCGCCCGGCGCTGTCCGCGCCGCGGTAGAACTTCTCGAACACGCGCCGCTCCTCGCCCGGCGCCAGTCCCGCGCCGCGGTCGGCGACCTCGAGCACCAGCTCCGCCCCGGCGATCGAGGCGGCGATCTCGATCGGCCGGCCGGGCGGCGTGTGCTTGTGGGCGTTCTCGACCAGGTTGCACACCACCTGTTCGATCAGCACGTCGTCGAGCGGCACCAGCGACAGGTGGTCGGCGAGCGCGAGCCTCACCGGGCGATCCCCGAGCTGCGCTTCGAGCCGCCCGAGTGCGGCGCCCACCACCTCCACCACCGAGTGCCACTCCTTGCGCGCGCGCACCGCGCCCGACTCCAGCCGCGTCATGTCGAGCAGGTTGCCGATCAGGCGGTTGAGCCGCTCGGCCTCCTTCGAGATCGTCTCGGTCAGCGCGCGCCGGGTATCGTCGGCCAGCACGCTCGAACCGTCGCACAGGTTGCTCGCCGCGCCGGTGATCGCGGTGAGCGGGGTGCGCATGTCGTGCGACACCGAGCTGAGCAGCGCGCTGCGCGTGCGCTCGGTCTCCGCGGCCATGTGCGCCGTCTCCGCCTCGCCCGCGAGCCGGCAGCGCTCGAGGGCGAGACTGGTCTGGCTCGCCAGTGCCTCCAGCAGGGCGAGCGGCTCGGGATCGTGGAGGCGGCGCGGATCATCGGCGCGGATCGCCAGCACGCCCAGCCCTCCGGTGGCCCCGCGCAGCGCCACGTACACCGCGCCCGCGGCGGGGAACACCGCCGTGCCGCTCCCGGCCGGCGCGCCGTGCTCGTGCACCCAGGACGCGGCGGCGACTTCGACGTCGGCGGGCTGCGACCATGGCCAGCCGCTCGCGGGAGGGTCGGGCGGCTCCCGGAGGCGGCCGTCGTCCCCGGGAAGCAGGAGCGTGACGCGCGTGTCGAGCACCTCGGCGATGCGGGCGATCGCGGTGCGCACCACCTCGCGGGTGGCGCGCGGGGCGACGAGATCGTGGCTCAGGTGGTAGAGCGCCGCGGTGCGCTGCTCGCGCTGGCGCGTGCGCCGGAGCTGGTTGCGCAGCGACGCGGTAAGCGTGCCGATCAGGATCGCCACCATGAGCTCGACCGCGAACGTGAGCAGGTACTGCGTGTCCGAGGCGAGGAAGGTGAGGCGCGGGTGGACGAACAGGTAGTCGAACAGCAGCGAGCTCACCACCGCCGCGGCGATCGCGGGCCCGCGCCCGAACGTCATCGCCGAGACCACCACCGCGACCATGTAGACCATGGTCAGGTTGGA
>DATEMP010000197.1:0-4410 GCA_035275545.1 Candidatus Eiseniibacteriota bacterium
AGCGCCGAGTCGAGCACCGCCGCGAGGTCCGCGGAGCACGGCGCCGGGGCGGTCGAAGCCCGCCGCGAGACGCGCATGAGCTCGCTGTCGTCGCGCCACGAGCTCATGACCTGCTCGAGGCGCGCGATCTCGTCGAGCGCCGCCGTGGTTGCGGCGGCCGCGGCGAGCGTGTCCGCCGCCGTGACCTCCGCCGTGCACAGGGTTCCCATGAGCCAGCGCGCGCGCCGGACCGGAGTCTCGGGGGCGGCGGCCGCGGCGTGGGGGAGGGCGAGTGCGATCGCCAGGAACGACGCCGCGAGCCTCACGCGCCGCGGGGTCCGGGCGTGAGGCACGCCAGGTCGCAGGTCGAGCACTCCTCGATGACGCGGCAGCTCCGGTGGTACTCGGTGAAGCGGTGCTGGAAGAACTCGCGCAGCTCGCGGTCCTCGCGCAGGAGCTTGATCAGGTCGAGCATCCGGTCGGTGGTGGTGGCGCTCAGGTCGTGCTCGAGCAGACACGCCTCGTGCAGGGCCTTGTCCTCACCCACGCCCAGCACGTCCTTGAGGAAGGCGCGCACCACGGCAAAGCGGTGGTGGACCTCCCGGGCGACGCGCTCGCCGGCGGGGGTGAGGAGCAGGAAGCGGTGCTCGTCGTGATCGACCAGGCCGCGGGCTTCGAGCGGCTTGAGGCCCACCGAGAGCGTGGGCGGGGCGATCTTGAGCTCACGGGCAACGTCGGAGAGCCGCGCGTAGCCGCGCTGGGTACGCACCTCCCAGATGGCGCGCAGGTAGTGCTCGTGACTCGCCGAGAGATCCCGAGGAGACGTCTTTCCCGAGAGCATTGCCGGACCTCCACTCGTTCTTAGTCCGATCTAACGGTAATTAGGGCGGCCTAAGTAACAGGTGGAGCGTCAGGCTGTCAAGCGGGGAGACGGCAGGGACGTGGCGTTGCGGCTAGTGGACGTGCCGCCGCCAGCGGACTCCCATGATCCAGCCCAGGTAGCAGAGCGCCTCGACGTCCGGGAGGCGGGCGCCCGCCTCGGTGATCTCGATCGAGCCGCGGCTGCAGCTCCACAGGCCGCGGACCGCGCGCACCAACGGGGCGCCCTCGGCGTCGGTGATCGTCCACTCGTAGCGCCAGAAGGAGGGGTGCACCCGGAGTGGCGCGGACCCGCGGCCACGGGCGATGCGGCCGTCGACGAATCCCGGGAGGTAGCGCAGCACGGGCTCGGCGTCGTCGCCGCGCCGGAGGTCGCTCGAGGCCCAGTGCCGCACCCAGCGCCAGGGCATGTCCTCGGCGCCGAGCACCTCGATCGTGGGAGGGAGGTTGGCCCGGTAGCGCAGCGTTGCCACGCGCCGTCCTCCGTCGGACAGATCCCAAACGCGCGCGAACCGTCCGCGTCGCGACCATTCGAGCAGGTTCGTCGTTCTCATGATCCACCGTCCTCGCGCGGCGGCGCGTCCACCGGCTCGCCGCGTCTCAGCCGCCCCTCGCGCTGCAACGCGCGGCGGAGCAGGAACTCGATCTGCGCGTTGAGACTGCGCAGGTCGTCCGCGGCCCACTTCTGGAGGTCCGCGAGCAGCCCCGGATCGACCCGCAACAGGAACGGTTTGCGCTCCGCCATGGCTTCACATCCGCTACTGGTACAGCGTCCCGGTATTGATCACCGGCTGGGTGTGCTGATCGCTGCACAGCACCACGAGCATGTTGCTCACCATCGCCGCCTTGCGCTCGTCGTCCAGCGTGACCACGTTCTTCTTCGCCAGCTGATCGAGGGCCAGCTCGACCATGCCCACCGCGCCCTCGACGAACCGCTGGCGGGCGGCGACGATCGCGCTCGCCTGCTGGCGCCGCAGCATCGCGCCGGCGATCTCGGGCGCGTAGGCGAGGTGGCTGATGCGGGACTCGATGACATCGATGCCCGCCTTGGTCAGCCGGTCCTGGATCTCCTTCTTGATCTCGCCCGCGATCTCGGCGGTGTGGCTGCGCAGCGCCATCTGGCCGTCGACGTCGTGCGCGTCGTACGGGTAGGAGGTGGCGAGATTCCGCAGCGCCGCCTCGCTCTGCACGTGAACGAAGTTCTCGTAGTTGTCGACCTCGAACACCGCTTCGGCGGTGTCCGTGACCTTCCACACCACCACCGCGGCGATCTCGATCGGGTTGCCGACCTGATCGTTGACCTTGAGCTTGGCGGTCTCGAAGTTCCTCACCCGCTGGGAAACCTTGCGCTTGGTGCTGAACGGGTTCACCCACTTGTAGCCCGGATCGCGCACCGTGCCGACGTAGCTGCCGAAGAGCTGGATGACCTTGGCTTCGTTCGGATTGACCACGAACAGGCCGGCGAAGCACAGGAGGTCGACCATCCATGCGAACCCCCAGGCCGCCGCCTGCCATCCCTGGTTCGCGCGCGCGGCGCTCACGAACAGGAACAGCAGCACGAAGCCGAGCAGGGTGAGGAAGAACAGCATGAACACGCCCGACAGCGGTTTGATCTCTCTCTCGCGGATCATGACCCCCTCCTTCAAGGGTGATTACCTAGTGCTATCACTATGATGTCATACGTATCGGCCGCGGTTCAAGTTTCATTGAGTGGATTCGGCGCTGGATTTCGCCATAGCGTTGTGCCGTAAGCGTTTACCTGCGCAGTAGTTGGAGGCGCTCCCGGGCAGCCTGGTTTCCGGGGTCGATCCGGAGCACGCCCTCGAGGTCGGCGATCGCCCCGGTGGTGTCGCCAAGCACCATGCGGCTGGTGCCGCGCCCGAAGAGCGTCGTGAGGTCGGCGGCGCCCGAGGCGACCGCGCGATCGAAGGCCGCGAGTGCCGCTCGGGGATCGCCGAGCTGGAGCCGCGCGAACCCGGTGGCGGTGAAGAGCCGCACCGAGTCCGGCTCGCCGAGCGTGTGCGCGCGCTCGAAGTCGGCGAGTGCGTCCTGGTTCCGGCCCAGCCGCATGTAGGTGACGCCGCGGTTGAAGTAGACGTTGGCGCGCTCCGGCATCAGCGTGGCGGCGCGGTCGAGCATGACCAGCGAGGAATCGAGCTGCCCGGTCGCGCCGTACGCGACCCCGAGCCCGCCGTACACCTCGCCGGTGCGCAGGCCGAGATCGAACGCACGCTGGAAGTCGGTGCCCGCCTCGGCGACCCGGCCGGTCTGGACCCGGTGCTTGCCGCGGAACAGGTACGCCTCCGGGACGCGCGGCTGGAACTGCATGACGCGGCTCCAGAGCGTCTCGCTGTCCCGCCACACCTCGACCTGCCGCACCGTGATCGAGAACCACCACGCCGCGAACAGGAGCGGCGCCCCCCAGAGCGCGTAGCGCAGCCCCGGCCGGCGTTCGGCCGCGGCGGCGATCCCGATCGCCAGCATGAAGAAGAGCCCGATGTAGGGCAGGTAGGCATAACGGTCGCCCATCACCACCTGCCCGACCGGAACCCAGCGGAGCACCAGCACGATGGTGACGAAGTACCAGCCGAGCCCGAACGCAATCACCCGCGTCCGCCGCGCGTCCCACACCGCGACCGCGACCGTGAGCAGGAACACGAACGGCGCGATGAAGAACGGCGCGGTCCGCACTTCCACGGCATTGGGGAAGGGGTAGAACGCGACCAGGTCGACCGGGGCGATGAGGCGCCACAGGTACATCATGTGCGCGTACATGGGCACGGTCATGCGCTGGAGGGGCGTGAGGTCCGGGGGGTTCGCGAGCCCGGCGGTGCGCTCGCCCACCACGTGCAGCAGGCCGTGGAAGTCGCGGCCCGCCGCCAGGTCGATCACCATCAGCGCCAGGACCGCCGAGACCGCGAGGAACGGCAGCTTCTCGAGGATCGCGCGGGGCTCGAGGAGCTTCCGCCGCTGCCAGAAGTCGAGCATCACCATGACGCCCGGGAAGGCGATCGCGCTCGACTTGGCGAGGCACGCGAGCAGGAACAGGCTGAACGTCAGGGCGAGGAGCCACGCGGCGCGGCGCTCGAGGTAGGCGTGGTAGGCGATCGCCGCACCCAGGAAGAACAGCGCGTAGAGCACGTCCTTGCGCTCGGCGATCCAGGCCACCGATTCCACGCGCATGGGATGGATGCCGAAGAGCAGCGCCGTGAGCGCCGCCACCCACGCGCGCCCGCGGACGAGCCGGTACACGAGCCAGAACACGAGCAGCGTGTTCACCACGTGGAGCCAGATGTTGGTGGCGATGAAGGGCCTCGGCGAGAGCGGCGTCGAGACGTTCATCGCCAGCGACCACATGGTGAGCGGGTGCCAGTGGTTGCTCACCACCGCCGAGAACAGCGCACCGTACTGCCGGCCCAGCACGAGCGGGTTCTCCTGCACGTACTGGTGGTCGTCCCAGTCCACGAACTGGTGGTCGAGCGCCCCGGCGAATGCGGCGAACGTGAGGGCGGCGATCGCGAGGGCGAGCAGCAGCGGCAGGGCAGGCGGTCC
>DATEMP010000198.1:0-4804 GCA_035275545.1 Candidatus Eiseniibacteriota bacterium
GCGGGCAGCAGGAGCTGGAACCCGGCGTAGAAGAGCTCGTGGAGCGTGCCCAGCTCGGGCCACGGAAACCGCGGCACCGGGGCGAGCACCCAGGCGAACGCGAGCGAGAGGACCAGGAACGGCGCGGTGAGCCGGTCGCGCCGCTCGCTCCACACCCATCCGCCCAGGAGCACGAAGCCCGAGGCGACCAGCAGGAGGGCCGCCATCATCCGCCGCTCGCCGGCCGGCAGGGGATCGGGCACCAGCCACACCGGGTCGCTGAGCCCGCGGCGCAGGCGCTCGATGCGCACCGGCTGCTCGGGCACGGCGGCCGCGAGCGGCGGCTGCACCGAACGCCACCGGGGGCCCGCGGTCGCGATGGGAAGCAGACGGTCCCCGGGCCTGAGACCCGACCGGGCCCCGGGGCTTCCGGGAATCACGTCGACCACCAGGTCCTCGCGCAGGACCAGGCCTGTATACGGTTGAATCGGAAGGCTCAAGGCGGAGGCGATGAGCGCGGCGGCCACCGGGACCTGGAGCCAGGACAGGGGGTGGGCGGTCGTTCCGCGGTCCATGCAGGCCTCCCCTCGCAGGTGCCGGGCGAGAGCCTAGCAACCGTTTCGCGGCAGTCAAACCCCAAACCGGACCGATAGCGTTGGACCCCCGGGGGCGCTTACCGCTATTCTGCTAGTCAAGTCGCTTGCGTCTCTTGCCGATACGCTGATCGACAGGGGTTGATGACGGACCCCGCGCGGAAGCGGAGGGAGCTACACGATGCTGGTCCTAACACGGAAGTTAGGCGAGAACATCCGGATCGGGGACTCGGTGAAGATTACCGTGCTGGAGGTCCGATCCGGACAGGTGAAGCTGGGCATCGAGGCTCCACCCGAAGTCAAGGTGCACCGCGAGGAGATCTACGCCCGCATCCAGGAGGAGAACCGGCGGGCGCAGCACTGGAAGCCGGAAGGCGGCGCGGGAAGCGCTCCGACCGGCGACAAGAGAGACGACCGATCCACACCGAAGTGAGCCGGGAGATCGCACCGTCCGGCTCTCCCGCGATGCGGACCGGAGCCGGCCGCGATCGCGCGGCCAACCTCGGCGAGGGGCCATGACCCGCATCCCGCGGCGACAATCCCGACGACGCACCACCAGCCGGATCGAGCTATGGCTGGGCCAGCGGGACAACGTCCGCATCCGCCCCGGCCGCGTGCTCGCGGCGCGTGCCCGCATCGCATCGGGACACTACGATCGCGACGAGGTGAAGGACTTCCTGGTCGACGCCCTCCTGCTGGAGCTGCAGCGCCACTAGCGTCGCTCGCCTCGCTCTGATTGCCAGAGCGCCATTGGCGCTCTGATTTCCAGCCGCCGCGCGCGAATGCCTATACTGCGCGCGAATGGGATCCGCCCAGCGACCGCGCGAACGCAACGCCCGCCGTGGATCCGTCCGGCAGCCGCCTGCCGAACGGCTCGCCCAGGCGCTCATGGCCGACAGCGACGCCGGGGTGATGCTCGTGGATCCCACCGGGCGCGTGCACGAAGTCAACCAGGCGGCGGCAAAGCTCATCGGCCTCACCGCCGCCCGTGCGCGGAAGTCGCGCGCCGTCGACCTGCTGCGTACCGTGATTGCCGGCGACGACCCGGCGCGCGACGCGTTCCGGAGCGCTTCGACCGAGCGCGAGGTGGTGCTGGTCTCGCGCTCCGGCGGCGAGGTCCCGGTCCTGCTGCGCACCCTGCGCCTCGGGCGCCCGCCCTGGGTGGTGGTGACGCTCCGCGACCAGACGCGCTGGCGCCGCATGGAGCAGGAGCTGCGGCGCCACGAGCGGCTCGCCACGCTCGGCCAGCTCTCGGCGGGCGCGGCGCACGAGATCCGCAATCCGCTCGCCGGGATCGGCACCAGCGCCCAGGTGCTGCTGGGCCGCTTCGAACCTCGCGACGAGCGCGCGCGCTTCGTGCGCGTCATCCTCGAGGAGGTGGGCCGGCTCGACCGCATCGTCACCAGCCTGCTCCAGTACGCGCGCCCGCGCGCCCCGGAGCTGCGGGCCACGTCGCTCAAGCCGTGCGTCGAGCGGGTGCTCGAGCTGGCGGCGGAGGCGGTCACCCAGGCGCGCGTCACCACCGAGGTGGACGTGGCGCCGCGGCTCGAGCCGATATACATTGACCCCGACCTGGTGACCCAGGTCCTGCTCAACGTCACGCTCAACGCCGTGCAGGCGATGCCCCAGGGAGGGACCCTTCGCTACGAGCTGCGCCGCGTGCGCCGGCGCGCGCCGCCCCGAGGACCGGGACGCCGCGCGGACGACCGACCTGGCCGGCGCGCGGATGACCGACCCACCCGGCGCGGGTCGGGGCGCACAGGGGCGCGCGGGGCGGCGTGGATCCTGTACCAGCAGGTGCGCGTCATCGACACCGGCGTGGGCATCCCGCCCCACGCGCTGCGCAACCTGTTCGATCCGTTTTTCTCGACCAAGCCGCAGGGCACGGGCCTGGGGCTCTCGATCTCGCAGTCGATCATGCAGGAGCACGGCGGGGCGATCGCGGTCGCGAGCCGCGAGGGACGCGGCACCACCGTTCTGCTGAACTTCCCGATGGAGAAACGGCATGGCCAAAGGCGACAGCCCCACCCAGACGCAGGCGGCCCGGACCGTCCTGATCGTCGACGATGAGCGCACGCTGCGCTTCAGCCTCGGCGAGTGGGCCCGCGATGCGGGCTTCCACCCCCTCGAGGCCGCGAGCGAGAGCGAGGCGCTCGAGCGCCTGCGCGACCACGAGGTCGACGTCGTCGTCCTCGACCTGAAGCTCGGCGACGAGGACGGACTTCAAGTCCTGCGCCGGCTGCGGGAGCAGGATGCGACGCTCCCGGTGGTCATGCTCACCGGGCACGGCACGGTCGAGCACGCGGTACGCGCCACCAAGCTCGGTGCGTACGACTTCGTGCTCAAGCCGCCCGATCTCGAGCACCTCGAGGTGGTGCTGCGCCGCGCGATGGAGCACGCGCGCCTGCGCCGCGAGGTCGAGCACCTGCGGGGCGCGGGCGCCGAGGCGCAGCCGCTGCTGGGGGAGAGCGCCGGGCTCCGTCACGTGGTCCAGCAGCTCGACAAGGTGGCGAAGAGCAACGCGGCGACCGTGCTCATCCACGGCGAGACCGGCACCGGCAAGGAGCTCATGGCGCGCTACCTCCACGCGCGCAGCGCGCGCGCCGGGGCGGCGTTCATCGACCTCAACTGCAGCGCGATCCCCGAGCAGCTCCTCGAGAGCCAGCTCTTCGGCCACGAGAAGGGCGCGTTCACCGACGCCAAGCACTTCCGCAAGGGACTGTTCGATCTCGCCGACCAGGGCACGCTGTTCCTGGACGAGATCGGGGAGATGGCCCCGCAGCTCCAGTCGAAGCTCCTGCGCGTGCTCGAGACCCGCACCTTCCGGCGGGTGGGCGGCCATGCCGACGTCCAGGTCGACGTGCGGATCGTCGCCGCGACCCATCGCGACCTGAAGCGCCAGGTGGCCGACGGGCGCTTCCGCGAGGATCTCTACTTCCGCCTCAACGTCGTGCCGGTCCACATGCCGCCGCTGCGCGAGCGGCGCGAGGACGTGCCGCTGCTCGCGGAGCACTTCATCGCCCGCTTCTGCGGCGAGATGGGACGCCCGCCCGCGCGCCTGCACCCGTCCGCCCTCCAGGCGCTGGCCGGCTACGCGTGGCCCGGCAACGTGCGCGAGCTCAAGAACGTCATCGAGCGGGTGCTGCTGCTGGAGGCCGAGGAGGAGATCCTCGCCCAGCACCTGCCGTCCGAGTTCGGCGCCGCACCCGCGAGTCCGGGCGCGGGACCGGAGGGACGCATCCCCACCGGCGATCCTTTCCCGATGGGTGTGGTGCGGCCGCTGGTCCAGGTCGAGCAGATGGCGATCGGCCACGCGCTCGCGGTGTGCGAGGGGAACAAGACGCGCGCCGCGCAGCTCCTCGGGATCTCGCGCCAGACCCTGCGCACCAAGCTCAACGAGCTCAAGATCGACGACGAGCCCGAGGGAACCCCCGAAGCCTGAGGGGCCCGCGTCGTCCGGCGACCGATCAGGAACCGGTCGGCGCGCTGCCGGGCGAATCGAGGTTGGGCGGGCGAAATGCATCCGCACTGCGCGGCCTCGCGCACGGCGTTCGCTCGCGAACGCGCGTTCCCCGCCCGGAGTTCGTTCCGCGCCGTCCTTAGGCGCCGCTCCTAAGTCCCCGCCGTCATGCGACATGCCCGCTCCCCGCGGGCCCTGACCCGGGCGGTCGCACCCATCCCCGCATACCGGTCCGCAATGTGCCGCCCCCCGCCCCCGAGGCTGGCACAACCGCTGCACAAGACACCGCGAACTTCGACCCAGCGGGGGGGTTCATCCCATGCCTCACATCCTGATCGTGGAAGACGAGCCGGCGACGTCGTGGGCCCTCGCCGAGGGCCTGGCGGACGACGGTTTCACGATCGATACGTTCCGCAGCGCCGAGGACGCGTGGGTCTGGCTCAAGACCGGACGCAGCGATCTGGTCATCACCGACCTGCGCCTGCCCGGGATGAGCGGCCTCGACCTGGCGCGCAAGCTCAAGCGCGGGCGCCATGCGCAGCCGGTGATCGTGGTCACCGCGTACGGCACGCCCGACTCGATGCGCGATCTCGCGAGCGCGGGCGTCACCGACTGCTTCCCCAAGCCCTTTCCGATGGACGTGCTGCGCCGCTCGGTGCACAAGGCGCTCGCCGCCGCACCGCCGCGCACGCGCCGGAAGGGGACGTCGTGCTGACCGGCGCCACCGGCGGAACCCGCGTGCGGGGCAAGGGTCGCGTCGCCGCGGCACTCG
>DATEMP010000199.1:0-10169 GCA_035275545.1 Candidatus Eiseniibacteriota bacterium
ATCCGATCGCCCGGCTGTTCGCGGGCGGATCGTTCGCCGCGTTCTTCGGCCTGTTCGTGATCGGGCTCGCGCTCAACCTCACCCCGTGCGTCTACCCGATGCTCGGCGTCACCGTCTCGATCTTCGGCGCCCGCCGCGCCGCACCCCCCGCCCAGGTGTTCGGGCTGGCGCTGGTCTACGTGCTGGGCATGGCGGTCATGTACAGCGCGCTGGGCGTGATCGCCGCCTCCACGGGCGGGCTCTTCGGCGGGGCCCTCCAGAGCCCGATCGTCCTGGTCGGGATCGGCGTGCTCCTCGCCGCCCTCGCGTTCTCGATGTTCGGGCTCTACGAGCTGCAGCCGCCGCCCTGGATGCTCGAGAAGGTGGGCGGAGCCGGCACCAGCAGCGTGGTGGGCATCTTCCTCTCCGGGCTGGTGGTGGGCGTGATCGCCGCGCCGTGCGTGGGGCCTCCGGTGGTGGCGCTGCTCGCGCTGGTCGGGGCCAAGGGTGATCCCTGGTTCGGATTCTGGTCCTTCTTCACGCTGGCGATGGGGCTGGGCGCGCCTTATCTGGTATTGGGCACGTTCTCGAACCTGCTCCAGCGCCTGCCGCGCTCCGGCGACTGGATGGTGTGGGTGAAGAAGGTGTTCGGCGTCATCATGCTCTCGGTGGGCGTGTTCTACATCTCGCTCGCCATCGCGCCCCAGGTGTCGCCGTGGCTCATGCCGGTCGCGCTGATCGCGGGCGGGATCTACCTGGGGTTCGTGGACCGGAGCCCGGGCGCCAAGCCCGCCTTCCGCATCCTGCGCTGGACGGTCGGTGTGCTCGGCGTCCTGGGCGGGATCCTGGTGATCGCGACCACGCCGACCAAGGGCGTCGCCTTCGAGGCGTTCGACGAGCAGGTGCTCGCCGCGACGCTCGGCAAGGGCCAGCCGGTGCTGATCGACTTCACCGCCGACTGGTGCGCCCCCTGCCACGAGCTCGAGCGCTTCACGTTCTCCGACCGCCGCGTGAAGGACGCGGTGCGCGGCTTCCGCACCTTCCGCGTCGACCTCACCAAGTACCGCTCGGTGGAGGCGGAGCGCCGCCGCAAGCAGTACGGGATCAGCGGCGTTCCGACCGTGGTGTTCCTGACCCCGGACGGCAACGAGGTGCTGCCGGCGCGCGTCGAGGGCTTCATCCCGCCCGAGCGGTTTCTCGAGCGCGTGGCCCACGCGACCGCCGCGCTCGCGGCGGCTCGATAGCTAACGCCGGAAGTTCCACCCCACGAGCATCTTGAGGTCGGGGGTCGCGCTGTCGCCCAGCCCCACCTTGAGCTCGGTGAAGAAGCGGCTGCCCGACTGGGTCGGCACGCCCGCGCCCAGGATCAGGCTGCCCGCGACCCGCGTGAACGAGTCGTCGGCCGAGAGGCCCGGCGGCAGGTCGATCTGGATGAAGTTGATCCCGGCGCCGCCTCCGACATAGGGCCGCCAGGTCGAGTTGGTGATCGAGAAGTGATAGTGCATGTCCAGATGCATCCCGATGATCGTGACGTTGTCGCCGAAGCCGAAGTCGATATTGGGATCGAAGGTGAGGTTCGGGGCGACCTCGCCGACCGACATCTGGCCGCCGATCAGGAGCTGGTCCGGGCTGGTGCTGAAGCCGGCGCGGAAGCCCCAGGAGTTCATGTACGGGCCCTGCGCGTGTGCGGTGAGAGGGAGCAGGGCGCCGAGTGCACACAGAATGACAATCCGTTTGAACATCGAGACCTCCATGTGAATGCTCCATTGCAGGGGAGGGAGCGACCCAGAGGATAGCCCCGGCCCCCCCGGCCGGGCAACCGGCGGAGCCCATGCGCGGCGCGGTATACTGCGGGCCGACACGTGCCGCGTCCCACAGGGAGGTCCATCGATGCGCCAGTGCCATCCCCTGCTCACGACCCTGCTCGCCGCGACCATCGGGCTGGCCGGCGCCGCCCCCGCGGCGCGCGCCACCATCACGCCCGAGGCGGCCAAGGTCGTCGAGCGCTACTTGACCGCGATCGGGGGACGCTCCGGCGTCGACGCCGAGCAGACCACCCACACCCGGAGCACGATCCAGGCGTTCGGGTTCTCCGGCACGCTCGAGAGCTGGGCGCAGCGGCCCGACAAGATCGCGAGCCAGACCGCGCTCGGCCCCTTCACGCTCAAGGACGGGTTCGACGGCACCACCGCGTGGCGCATCGATCAGAACGGCAAGCTCACGATGCGCGACGGCAAGGACCTCGAGGACGAGAAGGGCAGCGCCTGGTTCGAGAACGGCCAGTGGCTGGTGCCCGACCAGGGCGGCGGATCGGTGACGGTGCAGGGCACCGAGAAGGATTCGAGCGGCAGCTGGACGGTGCTCGAGGTCAAGGGCCCGGTGGGACGCGGGCGCTCGATCTGGTTCAACACCAGGACCGGGCTGATCGACCGCGTGGTCATCAAGACCGATCAGCAGACCGTCACCACCCGCGTCTCGGACTACCGCCTCGATCACGGGCTCCTGCGCTCGCACCGGCAGGAGGCGTCGGTGGCGAACATGCCGCTCAACAACCTCATGGTCACGATCGACTCGATCTGGGTCAACGAGCCGATCGATCCCGCGCGGTTCGCGCCGCCCGCCCCCGCCGCGGCCGATTATCGGTTCCTCAAGGGCGCGGGCCCGGCGCACCTGCCGATGGCCTACACCGAGCGCCACGTGTGGCTCAAGGCGTCGATCAACGGCGGACCGCCCGAGGACTTCATCGTCGACACCGGCGCCAGCGTGAGCCTGCTGGACAGCGCCTGGGCAGCCACGCACGGGATCGTCTCGGAGGGCAAGATGCAGGCGCTCGGCGCCGGGGCCACCGGCGACGTCGCGTTCACCAAGGTGAGCACGATCCGGGTCGAGGGCCCGGGCGGCGACGGGATCGAGATCGCCGGCCAGAAGCTCGCGGTGCTGGCGCTCAACCGCTGGGTGGCGCCGTTCTTCTGGCACGACGCGGCCGGTGTGCTCGGGTACGACTTCATCAGCCGGTTCGTGGTGGAGATCGACTACGACCGGGGCGTGCTCACGCTCCACGATCCGAAAACCTTCAAGTACGCGGGCAAGGGCACCGGTGTCCCGATCACGATGGCGGGCGGCATCCCGGTGGTGAAGGCGAAGCTCGACGGCCAGTACGAGGGCCTGTTCCGCCTCGATGTGGGCAGCGGCTCGACCGTGGATCTGCACAGCCCGTTCGTGAAGAAGCACGGCCTTCGCGAGCAGGCGAAGCAGGCGATCGCGGTCATGGGGGGCGGCTTCGGCGGCACCTTCACCAGCGACGTCGTGCGCATGAAGTCCATGGAGATCGGCCCGTACAAGTGGACCGACCCGCTCGTCATTCTGTCGGGCGCCCAGAGCGGCGGGCTCGCCAGCGAGGAGTACGCGGGCAACATGGGCAACGAGATCTTCGAGCGCTTCAAGTGCACGCTCGACTACGAGCACCGCATGCTCTATCTCGAGCCCGGCAAGCGCTACGGGAAGGTCGACCGGTTCTCGAAGGCCGGTGTTCAGCTCGCCCGCTACGGCGATACCATCAAGGCGATGCAGGTGCTGCCCGGCTCCGCGGCGGCCGCGGCCGGCATCCAGGAGGGCGACGAGGTGGTGAGCCTGAACGGCAAGCCGATCCTCACCTGGACGCAGGATCGCGTCACCGAGCTGATGGAGAACGGCAAGGACGGCGAGGCGCACACGCTCGCCATCAAACGCGGCGGCAAGCCCCGCAAGTTAACGCTCAAACTGAAGACGATGATCTAACCCGAACACAGGAGGTACTGGTGGCAGGGAACAAACGACCGTCGTTCCTGAAGCGACAGAAGGAGCAGACCCGGCTCGCGCGGGCCGAGGAGAAGCGCACCGCGCGCCGGGCGAAGAAGCACTCCAAGGCGAACCAGGACGCGGCCGCGAACGAGCCGGCGGACGACTTCGCGACGATGGACGACCTCGGGATCATGGACGACGCCGAGCCGATGGCCGAAGGGGACGAGCCGCCGACCGAGCGCTAGTCCGCGTGCGCCGATGAAGGATCTCGCGATCGATCTGGAGGACCGTCCGGGAGCACTCGCCGACATGGGCGAGGTGCTGGGACGCGCGGGCGTGAGCATCGAGGGCGGCGGCGCCTGGGTGGCGGGCGGCCGCGGGGTCGGCCACTTCCTGTTCGCGGACGGAGCCGCCGCGCGGCGCGCTCTCGAGGCCGCGGGCATCCGGGTGGTCGCCGAGCGCGACGTGATCGTGCAGCGCCTGAAGCAGGCGGTCCCCGGCCAGCTCGGCCAGATCACGCGACGGATGGCCGAGGCGGGCGTCAACATCGAAGCGCTCTACAGCGACCACGACCACCGGCTGGTGCTGGTCGTGGACGACCTCGCGCGCGGCCGCACCGTCTCCGCCGCCTGGGCCGCGGAAGGCTAGGAGTTCATCCGTTCCGGAACGGATGACATGCCGCGCGGCATGCTGCCCGACAATCTTGTGCGTCGCGTTTCAAATTGAACTAGCCCCGGGGCCAGTTGGCTGTTCACACGTGTGTACACGCCGTCCACAGCCCCGCTGCTGGAATCCACGGAGCCGACAGCCCCGGCGACTTGGCGCCCGGTCTGTTTCGTATTGATCTAGCCGACGATCTCCGCGACCTCGGCCCCGGTGAGCCGCACGATGTCGGCCGAAGCGATGCGCACCATCAGCTCCTTGCGGCCTCCGCCGGCCCAGCCCCACGGCTGCGCGGCCACCGCCGCGTCCACCACCACCGGGAACCGCTCGCGGTGGCCGATCGGGGGCGTGCCGCCCGCCGGGTAGCCGGTCACCGCCAGCGCCACCTCGGGGCTCGCGAGCCTCAGGCGCGTCAAGCCGGTGACCGCCTCCAGCCGCTTCGCGTTCACGCGCCCCTTGCCGCATGCGACCGCCATCGCGCACGCACCGCTCTTCGCCTGGAACAGGATCGACTTGAAGATGCGATCGGGCGGCACGCCCAGGGCCGCGGCGGCATCGTCGACCGTGGGCATCGGCACGCCCGGCGAGACGATCTCGGCGTCGATCCCCTGCGCGCGGATGAACTCGGCGAGATCGAGCGGCGGAGCGGGGTCCGTCACGACGCGAGCGGCGGGCGCTCGAGGTGGAAGCGCGTGCGCTTCTGGTAGAGCTCGCCCAGGTCGAGGAGCAGCGCTTCGTCCCAGGGCGCTCCCATGATCTGGAAGCCCGCCGGCATGCCGTGGGCGCCGAATCCGCACGGCAGCGCGATCGCCGGCAGGCCGCACGCGTTGCCGATCGCGCCCACCGGGTCGGCGTAGGGAAGGGTCTCGTAGAAATCGCGGTCGATCGGCGGCGCGACCGACATGAAGTTGGGCGTCACGATCACGTCGTAGCGCGTGAAGAACTCGACCATCTTTTCCTGCAGCACGCGCCGCATGCGCCACGCCTTGACCAGGTCCGCGCCGGTGATCGCCTGGTTGATCTCGGGCTGCCACGGGGCGAACTTGTCGGTGAGCTTTCGCACGCTCCCGTCGCGGAAGAAGTTCTCGAAGGTCGAGAGCGCCTCGGCGGTAATGATGAGGCCCGCCAGCTCGCTGGCCGGGAACTCCGGCAGGGCCGCCTCCTCGATCTTGAGCCCGGCCGCGCGCAGCTCGGCGACCGCCTCGTCGAAGCGCGCCTTCACCTCGGGCTCGGCGCCTTTGGTCTTGGCGAAGTCGAGCGGCACGAGTGCCGCGCGCAGGTCGCGCGGGCGCCGGTTGCGCGGGCCGAGCACCACCGGCTCGTGCGCCGCACTCGGGTCGTCCGGGTCGGCGCCGGCGATCGCCTGGAGGATCAGCCGGCAGTCGGCCGCCGAGCGGGCGAGCGGACCAATCTTGTCGAACGTCCAGGAGCCCACCATGCCGCCGGCGCGGCTCACGCGCCCGTAGGTGGGGCGGAGCCCGGTGATTCCGCAGAACGCCGAGGGGCAGAGGATCGAGCCCCAGGTCTCGGTGCCGATCGCGAACGCCGCGAGGTCCGCGGCCACCGCGGCACCCGAGCCCGACGACGAGCCGCCGGTCCAGCGGCTGCGGTCCCAGGGGTTGCGGCCCGGTCCGCTCGCCGACGCGTCCGCGAACCGGTAGCCGAGGCAGCCGGCGAACTCCACCATCGCGCACTTGCCGAGCAGCACCGCGCCCGCCTCGCGCAGCTTGCGCACCACGGTCGCGTCGGTGTCGAACACCTGGCCGCGACAGGGCGCCGCACCCCATTCGGTCGGGATCGCGGCGGTGGCGAGCAGGTCCTTGGCGCCCCAGGGGATCCCGTGCAGTGGCCCGCGGTAGCGGCCGGCGTCGATCTCCTTCTTGGCGGTCCGTGCCTGCTCGCGCGCGAGGTCCGCGGTGACGCGCGCATAGGCGTTGAGCGACCGGTCGTGGCGCGCGATGCGCGCGAGGTAGGCCTCGGTCAGATCGACCGGCGAGAGCCGGCGGGTGCGGATCTGCGGGCCGAGCTCGGCGACCGTCTGGTGGAGCACCGACTCCGCGACCATCGTCACTTCCCGCGCCGGCGCATCGGCCGGAACTCGAACGCCATCGGGCTCCCGGGCGGGAGCTTGAAGTCGCGGATCACCTTGAGCGTCCCGGCGGTGTTCTTCTTCTGCTTCTCGATCTCGGCGGCCAGCGCCTTGGGCGGCGCGGCGGGGGTCGCGGGCTTTTTCGCAGGCGCCGTGAGGCCGCGCGCCGGCGCCGCAAACGCCAGCGCCGAGCCGGCGGCGATCAGCGACATGAACCGGCGCCGCGTGAACGCGCGGGGCGCGGCCTTGGGCGCTGCGTCGCGGCGCGCGCGCTTCGGGCGGGCGGGGCTCACGGCTTCCCCGGCATCGGCCGGCCTTCGAACGCCTCGAGCGAGCGGCGCAGCTCGTCGGGCATCGGGATGGTCTTCTTGGCGCCGTAGTCGTAGCAGACCTGGACCGTGTTCGCCTCGACCACCACGCGGCTGCTGGTCTTCTCCCAGATGCGGTAACGGAACGCGAACGACCGGTTGCTGATCCACTCCATGCGGATCCCCGCCTCGAGCCGCTCGTTCACCAGGGCCTCGGAGCGGAAGTCGACGTCGACGTGGGCGAGGATGAACGGCACGCGCCGGTAGTCCGCGTGCTCGTCGAGCTTCGCCCAGTACACCTGCCGCGCCACCTCGAGGTAGGTGATGTAGACGGCGTTGTTGATGTGGCCCATCGCGTCGGTGTCGCGGAAGCGCGGGACGATCTCGTGGACGACGGTGAACTCGTGGGGCACGGGGATCAGAACAGGTTGAAGGGATACAGGAACGCGGGCCGGCCGCGGAACCAGCCCTCGGCGATCTCGGCGGCGCCCTGGCTCGATCCCACCAGCCCCGCCTCGGCGGCGCGGTGGGGCGACAGCGCCCCCGCGTAGATCTGGGCGAGCACGTCCACCGGCACCCTGAGGCGCGGCGCGCGCAGCCCGCGATAGGGCGCGACCCGCAGCCGGCCCTCGCGGGCGCTCACCCGGTAGGTGCGCGCGTTCTGCGTGAGGATCGGGTCCTCCACCTCGAGCGCCAGGTCGCCACGCGCCGAGGACCCGACCGGGAGCATCTCGAGCGCGGGCTTCACGTCGGTGATGCGGAACATCGCGCCGTTCGCCACGCCGCCGCTGTCCAGGAACGCCGCGATCTCGGCGCCCGGACGCAGGTTCTGCGCGGTCTTGAGGAGCGTGAGCCACACGCTGTCGGCGGGTGCGGCGTAGTGGATCTCCTCGACCTGGTCGGCGAGCGACGCGAGATGTCCCACCAGGCCGCGGTGCGCCTCGGGGGTCGCGGCCACGAACTCGCCCAGCGTCACCGCCAGCTTGAACGGGCCGCGCGAGGTCTCGACCTCGTAGTAGAGATAGCCCTCGATCTGCCCGCGCCGCCGTCCCTCGTAGACCACCCAGTCGCCGGGATAGGTCCAGAGCCGCTGCGTCCACCACTCCGGGCGCCGCGAGATCGCGAAGTGGCCCTGGGCGGCGACCCGTTCGTAGATCGCCTGGACCGCGGCGCGGTCGGGGAAGCGCAGCCGGCGCACCTGCCGCGCCTCGTCCGAGGCGGGCAGGTTCGAGGCCGAGATCGCGAGCTGGTGCACGGTCTCGGCCACGCCGTAGCCGAGCTTGCGGTAGTAGGCGCCCTTGAACGCGTAGAGCGCCGAGAGCGGGTTGCCGCGCTGGCGCATCTCGCGGAGCGCCGACTTCATGAACGCCTCGCCGACCCCGCGCCGCCGGTGCTCGGGCGAGACCGCGACCGAGCCCACGCCGGTGACCGGCAGCACCTGGCCCCGCACCATCGCGGTGAGCGGGTAGAGGACCAGCGAGGCGACCACCTCGCCGTCCAGCTCGGCGACGCGCACGTCGCGCAGGGTGAAGCGCGGATGATCGGTGTAGAACTCGCGGCGCTTCTCGACGCTCGACACGCGGTAGGCGCGAGCCCCGAGCTCGGCGAGGTTCTCGACGTCGGTGCGCCGTGCGGGGCGGTAGCGGATCACGGGGGCGCGTGGCGCGCGCGCGGGGCTCACTGGCCTCGGGTCTCGGAGGGCATAGGCGAGCAAACTAAGCGAACCGGGCGGCCGGCGGGAAGCGGGATTCGCGCGAGCCCGGCCGGGGCCGGGAATTGCTGTCTCGACACGACATCGAGCGACGGTCTTGCCCCGGCCCATCCGCGGGCATAGGCTTCGAACGACGCGGAACGCCGTACCAGCCGGGCGGCCCGCGGCACAGGACGGGGACGATGTCCGGAACGCGATGGCTTTCGGCGCTGAGTGGCGCCCTGATGGTCGCAACCCTGGCCCCTGGCACACCGCGGGCCGCGCAGGGCGCGTGGGACTGCGGCCCCTGCCCGCCCGCGCCTCAGGGCTCCAGCCCGGTCCTCTACAAGCTCGAGGAGACGAGCAGCTTCCAGTACGGCTGCTTCGGTCCCTGCGCGTGCCCGCTGCTGATCCGCAACGGGCTCATCGGCACGTTCGTCCTCATCACGCTGCCGCCGGGCCCGCTCTACTCCGAGTACCGGCTGTGCGGGATCGACTGGCGCGTGCCCGCGGGCCCGAACGGCCCCGAGGTCCGGATCACCGGCAACGGCTGGTATCGCGTGGGCGGGGAGGTGGCGGTTGAGCACGCGCTCACGCTGTGCGTCTCCGTGGATGGCGGCGAGACCCAGGTGTTCGAGAGCGGGCTGGTCCAGGGCGGCGGCGGATTCCCCCGGATCGACATCGAGGCCGCCACCAGCGGCTTTTTCTGCTGGGACACGGTGACCGCGGTAAAGGCGGCGCCCGCCTCCGCGGGCGCTCCCTGGCCGACCGATGACGCCGCCGGCCTGCGCGCCCGCCCCAATCCCTCGCGCGGGCCGGTGGAGGTCGAAGTGTTCCTGCGCGAGCCGGCGGCGGTGTCGCTCGCGGTCATCGATCCGCAGGGCCGCGAGGTGCGCACACTGGTGCGCGATGCCCGGCTTCCCGCCGGTGCGCATCCCTTCCGCTGGGACGGCCTCCGGCGGGATGGATCCCGCGCGCCCGCGGGGCTCTACCTGCTGCGCCTCAAGTCGGACGGGCGCGAGATCATGCGCCGGCTCGTGAAGCTCTGACCCGCCGATACACGCTCCATCGCCCCGAGGCGAACACGCGCTCGAACGGCGGCGGCGACTCGCCGAGCACGCTCATCCGCACCAGCACCCGGTCCGCCTCCTCGCGGTTGAGCGCAACGCCGGCGCGGGTCTTCCACGCGGCCGGCCAGTCGGTGAGCCGCGCCTGGTCGTAGATCGCGGAGCTCGGAGGCACGAGCAGGAAGCCGGCTCCGGCCTGATCGCACAGCGCTGCGAGCGAGTCGGTGTCCGCCGCGAGCCACGCGCGGGCGACCGCGACGATCCGGTCGTGGGTGAGCGGATCCTCGAGCAGGCCGTCCACGACCGTGCGCCGGCCGGCGAGGGTCTGGATCTCGTAGCCGAACTGCCAGGGCGCGAGCACCACCGCCCCGGGCGGGGTCGCGCGCGCGAGCCAGGCGTACGCCTGCCGCAGGTCGGGGTCGAGGCGCGAGTCGCGCGTGAGGGCGAGCGTCACCGCATCGCGCGCGGTGAGGACGAAGCACAGCGCGAGCAGCGTGAGCGCGGCGAGCCGCCCGATCCGCCTCGGGGGGGATGATTCGCGGGACGCCGGGCGCCGCGCCGGGCGGGTGGCGGGCGGCGGGGCGGGAGCCGTG
>DATEMP010000200.1:0-5392 GCA_035275545.1 Candidatus Eiseniibacteriota bacterium
TCGACGCGCGCGCCACGCGCGGCGCCAGGAGCAGCAGCCCGGCCGCCGCCGCCACGGCGATCATCACCTGCTGAGACACCAGCGTGCCGAAGGCGGGCATCACGATCAGGCTGAAGCCGAGTGCCCCCGCGATCGCCCCGACCGTGTTGGCCGCGTAGATCGCACCGACCACGCGGCCGAGGTCCCGTCCGGGGCCGGTCGCCGCCGCGATCGCGAGTGGAACGCTCGCGCCCCAGAACAGCGTGGGCGGCAGGATCGCCCACAGGCAGCGCACCAGGTCGAGCTGAAAGCTCACCCACGGGCTGCGCGAGAGCGAGGGCGCGACCGGCCAGTAGGGGAGCGAGCGGTGGATCATGAACGCCGACCACGCGATCGCCAGCGCGAGCATCAGCTGGCACACGCCGAGGTCGCGATCGGGGGTGGGGCTGGTGCGCGCTCGGGTCGCGCCCATGGCGCTGCCGATCCCGAGCCCCGCGAGGTAGACGGCGAGGATGATCGAGAACGTGTAGACCGTGCCGCCCAGCAGCAGCGCGAGGTTGCGCGTCCACACCACCTGTCCGCCCAGCGCGCTCAGGCCGGAGAGCGCGATCACGACCAGCAGCACGACACGCGCGCCGGGCATGCCGGTCGCGGGCCCGGCGGCGGCGGCGGCGGGCACCGTGATGCGCCATGCGATCGCGGCGACCAGCACGTTGAGCGCCGCGGCCACCAGAGTGGCGGCGGCGACGTCGAACACGCGCAGCAGGTAGAAGCCGGCCCCGAGGCAGCCCAGGATCCCGCCTGCGATGTTCGCGGCGTAGAGCGCCCCGAGCTTCCCGGCGCCCTCGGGCGTGGTCTCGACGCCACGGGCGATCGCCGGCAGCGTGGCGCCCATGAGCGTGGTCGGCGGCAGCAGGCAGAGCCCGGCGATCGCCGCCCGCAGCACCACCCCCCAGGGCCCGTGCGCCCCGCTCCCGGTATAGAGGTGGCCCACCAGCGGCACAATCAGGAACACGACGACGCCCAGTGCCGCGATCCCCAGCTCGAGCAGCGCGTAGACGCGCAGCGGCGCGTGCCGCGCGGGCACCAGCCGCGGGAGCAGCACGCTCCCGAGGGACAGGCCGCCCATGAAGGTGCCGAGGAGGATGCCGAGCGAGATCGCCGACGAGCCCACCACCAGCCCGAGGAGCTGGAACCACACGATCTCGTAGATCAGGGCCGAGCAGCCGCTGGCCGCGAACAGCGCGAGCCAGATGCCGATGCGCGGCGTGGGAGGCGGCGTGGAGGTGGGCGTCGGCGTGGATCTCCGCATCACGGGATCGTAGCGTAGATGCGCTCGACCAGCTCCAGGTCGCGCCGGGCGTGGGTCAGGTCGTACGCGGGCTCGCCCTCGCCCTGCAGCACGCGCACGTAGTCGCGCCACATCGCCCGGCGCCCCACGAGATCCCGCACGCCCGGGAAGATCACGCCCTTGCGACGCCCCCACATCCATACCGCGAGCCCGTTGGACTCGAACCCGATCACGCCCTCGCGCCCGTAGATCCGCGAGTTTCGCATGCCCCCGAGCGCCGAGGGCACGTTCCAGGAGTAGAGCAGCGTGCCGACCGCGCCGCCCTCGTACTGAAATACCGCCGTGATGCCGCGCTCGTCGGCGCGGGAGCCGGAGACGAAGCCGCGCGCGTCGCGCACCACCGGGCCCAGGTGGGACATGAAGCTCACCCAGTGGATGCCCCCCTCGAACAGGGCGCCGCCGCCCGCGACCGCCGGATCGTCGCGCCAGCCCGACACCGCCTGGCGCTTGAGCGCGTTCACGTGCACGAACAGCAGCTCGCCGACCGCGTGCTCCGCGAGCAGGCGCCTCAGTGCGACGGCGAGCGGCTTGTAGTGATAGTTCTCGGCCACCAGCACGCGGCGGCGGGCGCTGCGCGCGGCGGACTCGACCGGGGCGAAATCCGTCGAGCGCATGAACGGCGGCTTCTCGACGATCACGTGCTTGCCCGCGAGCAGGGCGGCGAGCGCCAGCTCCGCGTGGAGCGACGGCGGGGTGGCGATCAGCACCGCGTCCACGTCGGGGGCCGAGAGCGCCGCCTCGTACGAGCCGTAGGTGCCGCGCCCGCGCAGCCGCTCCGCGAACCGGCGGGCACGCGCGAGGTCGCGGCTCGCGTACGAGCACGCGACGCCCAGCCCCGCGAGGACCGGCCCGTTCAGCTCGGCGGCGACGCCACAGCCGAGGATCGCGACATGGAGTGCGCGCGCGACGGTTTCCGGCACGAGGCTTCCTCCGGGGCGGGCAGGCGGTGGTGCGCGATCGCCTCGCCCACGCGTAGCGCGTTGGCGGCGATGGTGAGGCTGGGGTTGACGCCGCCGCCGGTCGGCAGCACGGAGGCGTCGACCACGAACAGGTTCTCGAGGCCGCGGAACCGGCACCACGGGTCGAGCGGGGCGGTGCGCGGGTCGTTCCCGAAGCGCACCGTGCCGGCGGCGTGCGAGAAGGTCCAGCTGATGTGCGTGTAGAACACGCGCGCCCCGGCCGCCTTGAGCAGCGTGCGCGTGCGCGCGAGCAGCGCCCGGCGCGCCGCGTGATCGCGCGGCGTGTGACGGTGGTGGATGACCACCCGCGGGAGGCCGAACGCGTCGCTGCCGCCGGTGCGGTCGATGGTCATGCGGTTCTCGGCGCGCGGCTGATCCTCGGCCATCGCCAGCAGCCCGGTGACGCGGTCGAACCCGCTCGCCACCAGGCCCGCGAGCGGCTTGAGGGCGAGCGGAACGTTGGCGCCCACCAGCTCGCGCGGCGGCGCCTGGAGCTGCTGGATCGAGCCGAGCTTGCCGCGCACCCCGCGCGCCTGCGGATCGCCGAAATAGAAATCGTTGAAGCCGAGCTGCTTGTGGAACTGGCGGCCGCGATCCGGGAGATCGGGGACGTACGCGAAGGTCATCCCGTTCACGTGCCGGGTGAGGTAGCGGCCGATCGCGTCCGCGGCGGGATTGAGCCGGTCGAGCCCGGAGGCGAGCAGCAGGTGCGGAGAGGCGAGCGCACCCGCGGAGAGCAGGAACAGGCGCGCGCTGAACGTCGTGCGCCGCCCGCTCGCCTTGTCCACGCACTCCACGGCGGCGATGCGCCCGCCGCGCTCGACCAGCCGCACCGCGACCGTGTCGGGCATCAGGGTCAGCCCCCGCGCCATGAGCCTCGGCAGCATGCCGGTGGCGAGGTCGTTCTTGGCCGAGATCGCGCACGCGAAGGTGTCGCACGCGGTGCAGCCGATGCAGGCGGCGCGCTCGGTGCTGTCGTAGTTGATCGCGAGCGGCAGGCGCGACGGATGCCAGCCCAGCTCGCGCGCGGCGCGCTCGAGCCGTCGCGGCGTGGGCGTGAGCGGCGCCGGGCGCTGCGGATAGGGGGTGCTGTGGGGTGGCTCGGTGGGATCGGGGCCCAGCTCGCCGGCGACACCCATGAGCCGCTCGGCGCGTGCGTACCAGGGCTCGAGGTCGTCGTAGCGCAGCGGCCACTCCGCCCCCGAGTCGCCGACGATCTCGGGCGCGGGAACGAAGTCGTCCTCGCGCAGGCGGAACGTCACGCCGCCGAAGAACACTGACGGTCCTCCGACGCAGGCGTAGCCTCCCAGCACGCGGGTGCGCCGGCCGTCCTCGACCCGGTAGGGCGTGTCGAACGAGTAGTGCGGCGTGAGATCCACCGAGCCGCGCGGCCCCCAGTTGTGGAGCCCGCGCCGCACCCACGTGCCGCGCTCGAGCATGAGCACGCGCATGCCGGCCTGCACCAGCTCGTGCGCGGCCATGGTGCCGCCGAATCCGCTGCCGATGACGATCGCGTCCAGTTCGCGCATCGGGCGGTCCGCTAGTGGCCCCAGCCCTGGACCAGGCGGGGCGCGTAGAACACGAGCGCGAAGCGCAGCAGGCGGCCCGGGGTCGCGACCGCGAGGAAGCGGACCAGCGAGAGCCGCATGACGCCGGCGAGGACGCTCACGCCGTAGAAGGGCGGGATCCCGGTGATCGCGCTCACCAGCACCACCATGTCGGGCCCCGCCGGGTGGCGGCGGAACGCCGCCTCGGCGCGCTCGAGCTTGTCGCGGAACCTGCCGGTGAGCGGCCGCAACCCGCGCCGGCCGGTCTCGTAGAGGATCACCTTGGCCACCATCTGGCCGAACGTGGTGATGAGGATCACCGGCCAGGCGGCCGCCGGCGTGAGGGCCGCGACCGCGATCAGGTAGGTCTCGATGTTGATGAACGGGATGAGACCCGAGAGCAGCGAGACCACCAGCGTCGTGACATGCGTGCCGCCCGGCGTCCGGAACGGGTTGACGCCGGTGAAGTCCATGAAATCCGCTGCGGAGACTACGGGCTGTTCCGCGCCGTGCCGGCCGCGGCCGGGACGTCCATGCCCGAGGTGGGGGCCACGCGCGGCTCCATGATCGCAAGGCCGAGCGTGGCCACGACCAGCACCCAGATGCCGGCGTAGAGGGGCACGAAGCGCTGGCGCATCGCCAGGAACTGCGGGTAGAGGATCGGCTTGCCCGCGAACTTGCCGCGCGGCCGCGAGGGGAAGAAGAAGGTCTTGTAGGTCTCGATGCTGGCGACCGTGTAGCCGAGCCCGCCCAGCGCCATGAGCACGTAGTTGTCGGTGAAGTTCGAGAGCAGCAGCGCGTAGCTCGCCGAGAGGAACGGGCTGCGCACGAACTTGAACGGCGAGAACCCTTCGATGGGTGCGTCCTTGAACGCGCCGCCGAACGCCGAGAACCAGCCGCCGATGCTGCCGATCAGCGCGATCACCACCGGACGCGGCCACGAGAAGACGTGGTTCTGGAGCGCGTTGATCCAGTAGAGGAGCAGGCCCGCGGCCACCAGGTGGCCGGCCGCGATCACCCAGCGCACCGGTCCCTGGGGGATGACCTTGCCGAACACGTGGAACTGCATCGGGATCGTGAACTTGGACTGGTCGACGAAGCGCACGAACGTCTTCCAGAACTCGGTGAGTCCGCGCTCGGTGCAGTAGGTGACGCCGAACAGGACCACCAGGCCCGAGGCGGTGAGGGGATTGAGCCCCGAGACCAGCACGATGATGGGAGCGGCGAGGGTGCTCACCATCACGCTGCGCAGGTAGCGCGGCACCGTGAAGCCCTCGTGGATCGCATCCTTGTACATGCCCCAGGTGGCCGTATGAAGCCCGGCCAGCACGCCCACCACCAACGCCACGACCATTCGATCCAAACCGGCACCTCCTTATGTGAAGTCAGGCACACCCCTAATGTACGAGAGTCACGGAAGCTACCAGATCGGGCGTGGGAGTTGCACGTGCCGTAGGGTCAGGGCGAGGGGGTCGTGCACGACGGCCGAGGGGTGGTCAGGGGGGACTTCACCGGGGAGGCTCGAGGATCCCCGCGCAGCCAGGATGGCGGAGCGG
>DATEMP010000201.1:0-14101 GCA_035275545.1 Candidatus Eiseniibacteriota bacterium
CCCGACACCACGGCGCACGCGGCCCCCGCGACGCCCGCGGGCGGCGATCACGGCGCGCCGGCGGCCGGCGAGCATGCGGGCGCAGCCTCCGGACATGCGGCGGAGGAGGAGGGCCCCGAGAAGTTCGCCAACATCATCACCGTGCTCGCGCGCGCGTTCCCGGACGCCGGTTGGGCGCACTTCCTCCACCACTACGAGACGATCATCTTCTCGCTCTTCATCGCCGTGCTCCTGTGCGTGGTCGCGGTCCTCGCCACCCGCAATCCGAAGATGATCCCCGGCCCGCTCCAGAACGGCGCCGAGATGGTGGTCGAGGCCCTCTACAACTTCATCATCGACATCCTGGGCGCCAAGCGCGGTCCCAAGTACGTGCCGTTCCTCGGCACGCTCTTCATCTACATCCTGGTGATGAACCTGTTCGGCCTGATCCCCTTCATGGACTCACCCACCTCGAGCCTCAACGTGACGGTGGCGCTCGCGATCATCGTGTTCGTGTACGCCCAGTACATCGGCTTCCGCGAGCTGGGCGTGCTGGGCTGGATCGACCACATGGCGGGCAGCCCGCGCTCGGCGATCGGCTGGGGGCTGGTGCCGCTCATGCTCCCGATCCACCTGATGGGCGAGCTCGCCAAGCCGATCTCGCTCGCCTGCCGGTTGTTCGGCAACATCTTCGGCGAGGACATGCTGCTGGTGGCGTTCGCGTCGCTCGGCATCACGGTGCTCTCGTTCGCGAACCTGCCGGTCGGCGTGCCGCTCCAGCTGCCGTTCCTGTTCCTGGCGCTGCTCACCAGCACCCTCCAGGCGCTGGTGTTCACCGTGCTCAGCACCATCTACTTCCTCCTCATGCTCCCGCACGACGATCACGGGCACGAGGGGGAGGCGCAACACGCTCACTAACCCACAAGGAGGATGACGATGGATTTCCACTCAGCACTCGGTTGGGGTCTCCCGGTCGGCATCGGCCTCGCGGCGATCGGTTCCGGCATCGGACTGGGCGGCATCGGCAACGGCGCCATGCAGGCGATCGGACGTCAGCCCGAGGCGACCGCCAAGATCCAGCTCGCCATGATCATCATCGCGGCGCTCGCCGAAGCGCTCACCATCTACGCGTTCGTCACGATGTTCCTTCTCAAGGGCAGCATCGCGGGCTGAGGCCTGACCGCCTGAAACGCAAGGAGCAGCGATGAACCTGATCGACATCCCACAGGTCGCCACACAGATCCTGGGCTTCCTGCTCATGGTCTGGATCCTGCGGCGCTACGCGTGGGGGCCGCTGATCGGCATGCTGGAAGCGCGCCGCGAGAAGATCGCGGGCGAGTTCAAGGAGGCGGACCGCCTCAAGGCCGAGGCGGTCGGGCTCAAGACCAAGTACGAGGCGGACCTCAAGACCATCGAGGCGCACGCGCGCCATCGCATGACCGAGGCGGTCGCCGAGGGGCAGCGCGTCGCCGAGGAGATCCGGGCCCAGGCGCAGAAGGACGCGCAGTTGCGGCTCGAGCGGGCGGGCGACGAGATCGCCCGCGAGCGCGAGAAGGCCAAGGAGATCCTCAAGCAGCAGGTGATCGGGCTCTCCCTGCGCACCGCCGAGAAGATCCTGCGCCAGAAGCTGGACGATCCCGCGCAGCGCAAGCTCGCGGGCGACTTCATCGACGAGGTGGGGGCGCTGCGGTGAAAGACGTCTCGGTCGGCAGCCGCTACGCGAAGGCGCTGTTCCTGGTCACCGAGCGGCGCGGGGAAACGGTGGCGGCGCTCGCCGATCTCAAGGGCGTGCGCGACCTGCTCGCGCACGGGGGCCGGGTGGCCTCGTTCCTGGGATCGCCCCAGGTGCGCATGCCGGACAAGCGCAAGCTGCTCTCCACCGGCCTCGAGGGGCGGGCCGCGCGCTCGGTGCTCGCGTTCGCCGACCTGCTGCTCCGCAAGAAGCGGCTCGATCTGCTGCCGGACATCACGGACCAGTTCGAGGCGCTGGTCGAGAACGCGCAGGGCATTCGCCGCGCCCACCTGGTGAGCGCCGTGCCGCTTCCCGCCCCCGAGCGCGAGCGCCTGCTCGCCACGCTCGAGCGCACCACCGCCTCGAAGATCCGTCTCACCACCGAAGTCGACGCCGCGCTGCTGGGCGGCGCGCTGGTGCGCATCGGCGACCGGGTCATCGACCGGTCGGTGCGCACGCTGCTCGACTCCATCGCCGCCCAGCTCTACGAGGCGAGCGTCTGATGATCACGCGCCGTTCCGAACCCAATCCGATCGGGGCTCAATAGCCATGTCTTTCAAGCCTGAGGAAGTCAGCGCCGTCCTGGCGCAGGAACTCGAACGCTACGAGGCCAAGCTCGAGACGCGGAGCGTCGGCACCGTGCTCTCCGTGGGAGACGGCATCTCCCGCGTCTGGGGGCTCGAGGACGCCATGGCCGGCGAACTCATCAAGTTCCCGAACGACATCATGGGCATGGTCCTCAACCTGGAAGAGGACAACGTCGGCGTCGTGCTGTTCGGATCCGACAAGAACATCAAGGAAGGCGATCGCGTCGAGCGCACCGGGCGCATCGCGTCGGTGCCGGTCGGCAAGACCATGATCGGGCGGGTGGTGAACGCGCTCGGCCAGCCGGTCGACGGCAAGGGCCCGATCGGCGCGGACAAGTTCCGCAACGTCGAGTTCAAGGCGCCGGGCGTGATCGACCGCCAGCCGGTGAAGGAGCCGCTCCAGACCGGGATCAAGGCGATCGACTCGATGATCCCGATCGGCCGCGGACAGCGCGAGCTCATCATCGGCGACCGCCAGACCGGCAAGACCACGATCGCCATCGACACGATCATCAACCAGAAGGGCACCGGGGTCATCTGCGTCTACGTCGCGATCGGGCAGAAGGACTCGACCGTCGCCAACGTGGTCGGCACGCTCGAGAAGTACGGCGCGATGGACTACACGATCGTGGTGGCGGCGTCCGCGTCGGAATCCGCGCCGCTCCAGTACATTGCCCCCTACGCCGGCGTGGCGATGGGCGAGGAATTCACGTACAACGGCGGCCACGTGCTGTGCATCTACGACGACCTCTCGAAGCACGCGACCGCGTACCGCCAGCTGGCGCTGCTGCTACGCCGCCCGCCGGGCCGCGAGGCGTACCCGGGCGACGTCTTCTACCTCCACTCGCGGTTGCTCGAGCGCGCCTGCAAGCTCTCGGACGAGAAGGGCGGCGGCTCGCTCACCGCGCTGCCGTTCATCGAGACCCAGGCGGGCGACGTGTCGGCGTACATCCCGACCAACGTCATCTCGATCACCGACGGTCAGATCTTCCTCGAGGGCGACCTCTTCTACGCGGGCGTGCGCCCGGCGATCAACGTCGGCATCTCGGTGTCGCGCGTGGGCGGCAACGCCCAGATCAAGGCGATGCGCCAGGTCGCCGGCCGCCTGCGGCTCGACCTCGCGCAGTACCGCGCGCTCGCGGCGTTCGCCCAGTTCGGCTCGGATCTCGACAAGGCGACCCAGGCGCAGATCACGCGCGGCGAGCGCATGGTCGAGCTCCTCAAGCAGGGCCAGTTCATGCCGATGGCGGTCGAGGACCAGGTGATCTCGATCTGGGCGGGCGCCAACGGCTACCTCGACGACGTCCCGGTGCACGCGGTGCGGCGCTTCGAGACCGAATGGCTGGCGTTCGTCGCCAAGGAATACGCCGAGGTGGCGCACAACGTGCGCACCACCAAGGCGATGTCCGACGAGGATCAGAAGCGCCTGAACGAAGCCTGCAAGGCGTTCAAGAGCCGGTTCAAGGCGTAGCACGATGGCGTCGCTCAAGGATCTCCGCCGGCGCATCCGCTCGACCAAGAGCATGCAGCAGATCTTCAAGGCCATGGAGATGGTCGCGGCCGCGAAGCTGCGCCGCGCGCAGGTGCGCGCCCAGGCGGCGAGCCCCTACGCCAGGAAGATCACCGAGATGCTCGCCAACATCGCCGGTGCGGCGGCGGAGATGGAGCATCCGCTCTTCAAGGCGCGCCCGGTCAAGACCACGCTGCTGGTGGTGGTCACCGCCGACCGCGGCTTCGCGGGCACCTACAACACCAACGTGCTGCGCGTCGCCGAGGGGCGGCTGCGCTCGGCCCCCGCCGGCTCGATCCAGCTCGGCGTGGTGGGGCGCAAGGGGCGCGACTACTTCAAGCGCCGTGCGATCCCGCTCACGTTCGTGCACACCGACCTTCCCGGCGAGGCGAGCATCGATTTCGCGCGCCGGCTCACCGCCGAAGTGTCGGAGCTGTTCGCGAGCGGCAAGGTGGACCGCGTCGAGGTCATCTACACGCACTTCGTGAACGCGCTCATCAAGCGGGTCGAGACCGAGCTGTTCCTTCCCGCCGGCGGTGACGCGCCCGCGGGCGCCGCCGACCGCGGCATCATCTTCGAGCCCGATCCCGAGACCATTTTCTCCGAGCTGGTGCCGCGCTACGCGACCGCCAAGCTCTACGCGGCGATGGCCGACGCGATCGCCTCGGAGCACGCCGCACGCATGGTGGCGATGGGCTCGGCGCGCAAGAACGCGGGCGAGCTGGTGGACAGCCTCACCCTGACCCGCAACCGGCTCCGCCAGGCGGCGATCACACGCGAGATCGCCGAGCTGGTGGGCGGCGCCGAGGCGTTGAAGTAACGGATTACCGATCGGGCCGCGCACGGCCCGGCTGGCTCATACCGAGGAGCGAACGATGAACGTCGGCAAGGTGGTGCAGGTGATCGGACCCACGGTGGACGTGGCGTTCGACGCGGAGAAGCTGCCGAAGATCTACAACGCGATCCTGATCGAGGACAAGGAGAAGGGCATCCGGCTCACGGTCGAGGCGGCGCTCCACGTGGGCGACAACGTCGTCCGCTGCATCGCCATGGACTCGACCGACGGCCTGGTGCGCGGCATGCCGGCCACCGACACCGGCGAGCCGATCTCGGTGCCGGTGGGCGAGGAGTGCCTCGGGCGCATCTTCAACCTGGTCGGCGAGACCATCGACGGCAAGGGCCCGGTCAAGACCGCGAAGAAGTACCCGATCCACCGCCCCTCGCCGACCTTCGCGGACCAGGAAGTCGAGAAGCAGCTGTTCGAGACCGGCATCAAGGTCGTGGACCTGCTCGCGCCCTACCAGCGCGGCGGCAAGGTCGGCCTGTTCGGCGGCGCCGGCGTCGGCAAGACCGTGCTGATCCAGGAGCTGATCCGCAACATCGCCACCCAGCATGGCGGCTTCTCGGTGTTCGCCGGCGTGGGCGAGCGCACGCGCGAGGGGAACGACCTCTACCGCGAGATGACCGAGTCGGGCGTCATCGCGAAGACGGTGATGGTGTTCGGCCAGATGAACGAGCCGCCCGGCGCGCGGCTGCGCGTCGGCCTCACCGGTGTGACCATGGCCGAGTACTTCCGCGACGAGCAGGGCAAGGACGTGCTGTTCTTCGTCGACAACATCTTCCGCTTCACCCAGGCGGGCTCCGAGGTGTCGGCGCTGCTCGGCCGCATGCCGAGCGCGGTCGGCTACCAGCCCACGCTCTCGACCGAGATGGGCGCGCTCCAGGAGCGCATCACCACCACCCGCAAGGGATCGATCACCTCGGTGCAGGCGATCTACGTGCCCGCCGACGACCTCACCGACCCGGCGCCGGCGACCGCGTTCTCGCATCTCGACGCGACCACGGTGCTCGAGCGCTCGATCGCCGAGCTCGGCATCTACCCCGCAGTCGATCCGCTCGCCTCGACCTCGCGCATCCTCGACCCGCAGATCGTGGGCGAGGAGCACTACCAGGTGGCCCGCACCGTGCAGCGGGTGCTCCAGCGCTACAAGGACCTCCAGGACATCATCGCGATCCTCGGCATGGACGAGCTGAGCGAGGACGACAAGGTGACCGTGGCGCGCGCGCGCAAGATCCAGCGCTTCCTGTCGCAGCCGTTCTTCGTCGCCGAGGCGTTCACCGGCACGCCCGGCAAGTACGTGAAGCTCGAGGACACGATCAAGGGCTTCAAGATGATCGTGGACGGCGAGCTGGACGCGCTGCCCGAGCAGGCGTTCTACATGCGCGGCGGCATCCAGGAAGCGGTCGAGGCGGCCGAGAAGATGGCCGCGGTGGTGTAGGCGTGGCCGCCACGTTCCACCTCAGCATCCTCACGCCCGAGAAGAGCGTGTTCGAGGGCGAGGTCGAGTACGTCGAGGTGCCCGGTCTCGCCGGCTACCTCGGCGTGCTCGCCCACCACGCGGCGCTGGTCACCGGGCTCACCCAGGGCACGCTGTCCGTGCGCCACGCGGGCGGGAGCACCGAGCGCTGGAAGGTGGACGGCGGGTTCTTCGAGGTGAGCAACAACCGCGCGACCGTGCTCGCCGACAGCGTGGCGGGGGAGCCGGCGAAGGCGTAGGCGCGTGCGCGGCGGGACGCCGACGGTCACCGGCGTCCATAGCGGAGCGTCACCCAGCCGATGCCTATCCCCATCGCCAGCGAGAGCAGGCCATGAACCTGCGATCCTTGCTTCGACACATGCTCCGCCCGCGCCGGCATGGCAGGCAGGCCCTTCGAGGTCGGAGAGCCTGGATGAATCATCAGCCAATCGGTCGGATGGACGATCCCATAGAGGCCGACCACGACGAAGATCGCGGCGAGCACCAACGCGCTCTTCTCAGTCGCGCTGAGGCGCATGCTTCACCGGGCGCTTCCCGACACCATTCCCGGCGCCCGCGCCCGCGAGCGTGAACGCGACGCCCGGGTAGCCGACCCAGTGATAGAGGTTGCACCGAGCGCCGGGCGAGATGCCGAGGTCGCGCAGGCTCAGCTCCGGCCATCCCACCGACGTGCCGTAGGCGACCGGGTGCCCGATCGCGCCCCCGCCGGCGCGCGTGACCCGCTCGAGCAGCAAGAGACCGAGCGGCACCGAGAATCGACCGCACCAGGTCCAGCGGTAGGTGTCGGGGTGCCCGGGATCGACGAAGGTCTCGTGGAGCGTGCGGAGGCCGTCGATGGTGAGCGGGCCGCTCAGCGGTCCGGTCATGAGCGCGCGCTCCTTCTCCACCGCGGCGCGGTACGCCTCGGCCCCGCCGGTGCCGAACGCCACCTGCTTGAAGTCGGGGCCGTAGTGGATGGCGTCGGCGGAGATCGCGATCGCCACATCACGGCCCATGCGCCACCCGCGGGCCGCCATCTCGGCGGCGAGCGCCGCGCCGAGATGGTCCGCCAGCTCGCGCTGGCGGTCGAACGGTGCCCCCGGGACCAGGATCGGCACGATCTCCACGTCGGGATGCGCGTGGCGGAGCCACACCACCAGCGGCTCGAGCGAGTGCTCGGCATCGTGTGCGACGCTGTCCCGCGTCCAGTCGGCGCGGGGGAGCCGGCGCATCAATGACTCGCGCAGCGTCGACACCGGCACCGGGCCGTCGGAGGCGCTCCACGTCCGGTAGGTGTCGAACACCCAGCGGTCACGCTCGTCGAATCGGTAGTAGCGGTGGAACACGCCGATGACGATCACCGTGTGCGCGGTGACCAGCGGGATGACCCGGCGATAGACGCGCCCGGCGTAGTCGAACTCGTCGTGGGGGCAGATGATCGCCGCGACGCCGGGCGGTGGAGCGGGTGCGAGCGAGTCCGGCGCGGGCGGTTGCGTGGCGCGCTCCCACACCGCCGCCATCTGGTCCGGCCGGCCGGTGTTGGCGGTGGTGTCGATCCGACCGCGCGCGTCGCCGCGGGAGGGAATCGCCATGATGTGGCGGATTGAATCGGCGGTCGGCCGCGGACCGCCCGTCGCCACGGGCGGCGACTGTCCGGCGACCGGGCGTGCGAGCCAGGCCATGACCGTCGCCAGGCCGAGAAGGACGAGCCCCGCTCGAGCGCCGCGACGTACGCCTCGCATGCGGCGAATCGTAGGGATCTCGTTTCCAATGAACAAGGGAATGATGAACGCCCGGCCGGCCGCCGTTACCGTGGCGGCTGTGGGGCAACTTCAACCGTGTCGGGCGGTGCCTCCTCCGTGGGAGCGGCGCTCTCTCCGAGGGTCCCATCGGTCCACAGCGAATCCCTCGCGTACAGCGAGTCCGGGTTCTCGTAGCCGTACCCACCGTAGAGCCTCGCATCGGTGCAGGTGGCGTACGGCCCGGTGCCGAGAATGAACGGCACCCTCTCCGACGGGCAGAGGGAGTCGGCGAGCACCCCGATCCAGGGATCGATGTCGAGCCACTCGAGCTGCGAGTCGGTCTCGAACGGCGCGGGCGGGAAACCCTCGAGCATGCGCTTGACCACGCGCGCCCACACCGGCAGCGCGGTGTGGGCCGACGGCCGGCCGATGCTGCGCGGGCGGTCGTAGCCGACCCACGCGCCGGCCACCACGTCGGGCGTGAACCCCACGAACCACGCATCCTTGTAGTCGTCGGTGGTCCCGGTCTTCCCGGCCGCGGGCCGGTCGAATCCGTAGGTCGTGCCGAGCGGATAGGCGACCCCGCGACGCACCACGTTCTGGAGCAGGCCGGTCATCAGCGCGGCAACGCCGGGCGGGATCGCCTCGACCGCCCGCTCGTCGGCCTTCAACACCTCGCGACCGCTGCGGTCGAGCACCCGCTGGACCGCGGACGGGGTGCGGAGCAGGCCCTCGGCGCGGAACACCGCGTAGGCGTTGGTGAGCTGGAGCAGCGACGTCTCGTTGGTGCCGAGCCCGATGCTCGGGACCGCCTTGAGTCGGCCGAGCCCGAACCGCTCCGCCATCTGCGCGCACGCGCGGGCGCCGATCAGCTCGACGAGATTGGCGGTCGCGATGTTCAGCGATTTCTCGAGTGCCTTGGCGAGCGTCACGTCGAGGTGCGTGCTGCCGTCGTAGTTGTGAGGGGTCCACGCCCAGCGGCCCTCACCATAGGTTCGGACCGTGTCGGAGACCGTGGTGGCGGGCGTGAGCCCCAGGGGTCCCGAGAACGCCGCCGCGTAGATGATCGGCTTGATGGCCGAGCCGGTTTGCCGCAACGCCTGGTGGGCGCGGTTGAAGTCGCCGCGGCGCGGCGCACGCCCGCCCACCATGGCGACGATGGACGAGGTCGCGGGCTCGATGGCGACGAACGCGCCCTGGAGCCGCCCGGTCCTTCCCGCGTCGAGCAATGCGAGCCCATCGCTCAAGCCGCGTTCCGCCTCGATCTGCCACGCCAGGTCCATCGAGGTCATGACCACGAGGCCAAAGTGCGTGATGGCGTGCTTGCGGAAGCGCTGATCCAGAGCCGAGGCCACGTACTCCGTGTAGGAGGGGAACCGCTCGATCGGGGTGGGTCCGCGCCGCAGCGTGATCGGGAGCGCCGCAAGCCGCTCGGCGACCGGCCGCTCCAGCCGGCCGGTTTCGACCATGTCGTTCAGCACCCGGTTCCGGCGCTGAAGGACGAGCCCGGGATTCTCGAACGGATTCACCAGGTTGGGGGCAGGGATGATCGCCGCCAGCGTCGCGCCCTCGAGAACGCTGAGCGATTCGACGGGGGCGCTGAAGTACCAGCGCGCCGCCTCGGTCACGCCGCCGACCGAGAAGCCCTGCGCCTGACCCCAGTAGACCGAGTTCAGATACATCTCGAGGATGTCGTGCTTCGAGAGCAGCAGCTCGGTCCCCACCGCGAGCGGGATCTCGGACAGCTTGCGCAGCAGCGTGCGCTCGCGCCCGACGAACAGGCTGCGCACCAGCTGCTGGGTGATGGTGCTGCCGCCTTCGCGGATCTCGCCGGTGCGCACGTTGGTGAACAGCGCGCGCATCGCGCCGCGAGGGTCGATGCCGAGGTGGCTGTAGAAGCGCCGGTCCTCGGAGGCCACGATCGCCTCCTGCACGTGCTTCGGCACCCGCTCGAGCGAGACCCAGGTGCGCCACACGCGCTGCTCGTCGAATACCAATGATACGAGCGCCGGCTCGATCGATGGGGTCCGCGTATCGGGCGGGGTCGCTCCGGTGAAGCCTCCCAGGCGCTCGACGCCGACCAGGTGACCGTTCTCGATGCGCAGCCGAACCCGTTCGGGCCCGCCACCGCCGATGGTGGCGGGTTGGTCCGGCAGGCCGCGCAGCCCGACCTCGAAACCGCCTGCGTTTCTCGTGTAGGCGCCGGGCGGCGGTTCGGTCGCGACCTCGCGATAACCGCGGGCCTGCAGCTCCGCGATCAGGTAGGGCTCGGGGAGGACGCGGCCCCGCGCCAGCGGGATGCCGGCGGAGTAGACGCGCGAGGGGAAGCTCCAATTGGGGCCGACCGCCTGCTGCGCGCGCAGCGCTTCGAGGCGCTCGGCGAGCACCGAGAGCGCTGCGATCGCCACCACGAGGAATGCGCCCAGCCACAGACCCAGGACCACCCGAACGCGGTCACCCGTCCAGCGCATCCCTGCCCCCGGTCGCACCTTCCATGCCATCCGGTCGCGTAGGGCACGACGCGACTTAGCGATCCGGTCGGCCCTGCAGTTCGGAAGAACGTGTACGGCTTACCTGGACCGCGCGTTCATGTGCGCTAAACACCCGAGGCGGGCCGGCACTTCGAGTGTCCGTTACCGCACCCGCGTTCGTTATCGGGAATGTAGCCGCAGTCCGCAGTCACGTCCGATGCCTGTCCTGGAGGCCGCCCATGCAAGGCATGTTCAGTCGTCGTTGTGTTCGCATCTGCTCGTTCCTGTGCGCGCTGCTCGGAGGGTTCGCTCCGGACCTCGCGCGCGCCTACGACATTCGTCCCGATCTGTGGATCGCTGACGGCACGGTCAACGCCTCGCTGGTCCACGGGAACAACCTCTACCTCGGTGGCACGTTCGCCTACGTGGGCCCGCTGACCGGCCCGGCGGTCCCGATCGACGGTGCGACCGGGGCGCTGGTGGGCAACTTCCCCAGGTTCGACGCCAACTATCCCGACCAGCCCACGATCAACGCGATCATCCCGGACGGCGCGGGCGGTTGGTACGTGGGCGGCTACTTCCACACGGTGGGCGGCGTGGCGAGGAACCACCTCGCGCACATCACGGCGTCCAACACGCTGGACGCGAGCTTCACGCCCAACCCCGGGCAGGTGGTGACCGCGCTGTCGCTGTCGGGCTCGACGCTGTACGTGGGCGGCGGATTCACGACCATGAACGGCTCGTCGCGCCTGCGCGCCGCGGCCGTGAACGCTGCGACCGGAGCGCTGCTCGGCTGGAACCCCGCTCCCAACGGCGCGGTGAACGCCATGATGGTGACCGGCGGCGCCCTGTACGTGGGCGGGGCCTTCACCTCGATCGACGGGCAGCTGCGCAACCGGATCGCGTCGTTCAATGCCGCGACCGGAGTCATCAGCGGCTGGAATCCGAACGCGAACGGCGCCGTTCAGGCCTTCGCCACGGACGGCTCGAAGATCTACGCCGGCGGCGGGTTCTCGAACATCGGCGGAGCGGCCCGGGCGTGGCTGGCGGCGCTCGAGCCCGTGACCGGAAACGCGCTGGCGTGGAATCCCAACCCCGTCACGGGAGTGGGGAGCGGGATCTCGTCGATCGTCGTGAACGGTGCCACGGTGTACGTGGCGGGCAGCTTCAGCACGATCGGCGGGCAGTCACGCAACAGCGTCGCCGCGGTGGACACGTCGAACGGCGTCCCCAGCGCGTGGAACCCGAACCCCAACGCTCTCGCGCGCGCGCTCGCGGTGAGCGGCTCGACCGTGTACCTGGGAGGCGATTTCAGCACCGTCGGCGGACAGCCGCGGCTGCGCTTCGCGGCGGTCGACAACGTGTCGGGAGCCCCCGCGAGCTGGACCGCGCACACCAGCAGCGACGTGGCCTATACCGCCTCCTTCTCGGTGCTCACCCTGGCGACCGATGCAGGCACCGTCTACCTCGGTGGCACGTTCTCCTCCGTGGGTGGCGCACTGCGCACCAACCTCGCCGCGCTCGATCTCACCAGCGGCGCCGCCACCGCCTGGAACCCGGGCGCCAACAACAACGTCGCGGCATTCGCGGCCAGCGCCACCACCCTGTACGTGGGCGGCACCTTCACCAACGCCGGGGGGGCGTCACGTGGACGGCTGGCCGCATTCGACCTCACCACCGGGAACCTTGCCACCTGGAATCCCAATGCGACCAGCGCCACCGTCAGCGCCCTCGCGGTGGCGGGCCCCACCGTGTACGCGGGCGGCAGCTTTGGCACGGTCGGCGGGCAGTCGCGCAGCGGATTGGCGGCGATCGATGCGGTGAGCGGAGCGGTCACCGCCTGGAACCCGAGCCCGAGCGGAGGCCAGACGCTGGCGCTGGCGACGAGCGGATCCACGGTTTACGCCGGCGGCGGCTTCACGAACATCGGTGGGCAGCCGCGCAGCTTCATCGCCGCGCTCGATGCCACGAGCGGCCTCGCGACCGCCTGGAATCCCGGTGCGAACAACCAGGTCAACGCGTTGATGGTCGATGGATCCACGGTCTACGCGGGCGGCTTCTTCACCACGATCGGCGGCCAGTCGCGCAATCGCGTCGCGGCCCTCGATGCGGCGACGGGAAGCGCGACATCGTGGAATCCGAATGCCAACGGGGCCGTTGCGGCGCTCGCGCGCAGCGCGACCGCCATCTACGTCGGCGGCAGCTTCACCGCGGTCGGCGGCCAGACCCGCAGTTTCATGGGCACCGTCGACGCGACCACGGGCCTGGCGACCGGCTTGAATCCCGCCCCGTTCTCCAACGTCAACACGATCGCGCCGAACGGCCCAACGGTCTATGCGAGTGGAACGTTCCCGAGGGTCGACTTGCAACCGCGCCATCGGATCGCCGGAGTCGTCACCATCGCCACCTCGGCAACGCTGGCGTCGGCCCCCAATCCCTCGACGCCCGGCCAGTCGGTGACGATCACCGCCACGATCACGCCTGCGGGCGCGACCGGGACGGTGACGTTCTTCGACGGCGCGGCGGTATTGGGAACGGCATCGGCGGTCGGGGGCATGGCGATGTTCTCCACCAGCACCCTGGCGATCGGCACCCACGCGCTGAGCGCGGGATACAGCGGGGACGTCGCCTACGCGCCGTGCAGCGCGCCGGCGATCACCCATGAAGTGAAGTACGCAAGCACGACGTCGCTTGCGTCCGCTCCCAACCCGTCGTGGTTCGGCCAGGAGGTGGCGCTGACCGCCACCGTGGGGCCGGTCGCGGCGACCGGCACGGTCACGTTCTACGACGGCGCCTCCCCGATCGGCACCGGGGCGGTGAGCAGCGGGACGGCAACGCTCAACACCAGTGCGCTCGCGGTGGGGACGCACAGCCTGACCGCGAGCTACGGTGGCGATGGCAGCCATCTCGCGAGCACGTCGTCCGCCGTGAGCCACACCGTGAACCAGCTCACGATCGCGTCGAGCGCGGGTGCGAACGGGAGCATCAGTCCCAATGGCACGACCAATGTCGCCTATGACGGCAGCCAGGCGTACACGATCACACCCGCGCCGTGCTACGCGATCGCCGATGTGCTGGTCGACGGCGGTTCGGTGGGAGCGGTGAGCAGCTACACGTTCAGCAACGTGACCGCCCCGCACACGATCTCAGCCAGCTTCGTGGCGCTCGGGCCGTACACGATCGCCGCGTCAGCGGGAACCGGCGGGGCGATCAGCCCCAGCGGCAACACCTCGGTCGCCTGTGACGGCAGCCAGGCGTACACAATCACCGCGGATGCCTGCCACGCGATCGCCGACGTGCTGGTCGACGGTGTCTCGGTCGGCGCGGTCTCCAGCTACACGTTCAACGACGTGACGGCGAACCACACGATCGCCGCCAGCTTCGCGCCGCTGGGGCCGTACACGATCGCCGCGTCGGCAGGGGCCGGCGGGGCGATCAGCCCCAGCGGCAACACCTCGGCCGCCTGTGACGGCAGCCAGGCGTACACGATCACCGCGGACGCCTGCTATGCGATCGCGGACGTGCTGGTGGACGGCGTCTCGGTCGGGGCAGTCTCCAGCTACACGTTCAACGACGTGACCGCGAACCACACGATCGCCGCCAGCTTCGCGCCGCTGGGGCCATTCAACATCGCGGCCGCGGCGGGAACCGGGGGTGGCATCAGCCCGGCCGGGAACAGCTCGGTGCCGTGCGACGGGAGCCAGACGTACACGATCACCGCGGCCGCGTGCCACACGATCGCGGACGTCCTGGTCGACGGCGTCTCGGTGGGTGCAGTGGGGA
>DATEMP010000202.1:0-2589 GCA_035275545.1 Candidatus Eiseniibacteriota bacterium
CCAGCCACTCCTCGATGCCGCGGGCGAGATAGGGCGCCATGACCACCGCGTAGTAGCCGAGGAATCGGCGCGAGCGCCAGGCGAGCATCGAGAAGATCACCACCAGCACGATCTCGACCGGGTCCCGTCTGCCGCGCACGACCCGCCGCAGTGCCACGATCGGCCATGCCGTCAGTGCGAGCGGAGCCAGCTCGCGCCACTCGCGCCAGTCCACGGGCAGGAGCTCGAGGATGGTGCGGTAGAGCAGCTCGTGCCGCCGGTGGAGGAAAAAGTCGAACGCCTCCCAGAGTCCGCGGCCGCCGAACGGGTTGACGAACGAGACCGCCACGCACGCCGCACATATCAGCCACAAACGGAGCGGCCGCGCCCCGCGCGCGCCGCGCAGTGCCCGACCGCTCTCGACCAGCGCGTGGAGACCGATCATCGCCGGTCCCAGGAACCAACTCAGGTGGACGTTGGCCCAGAAAAGCGACAGCAGCGGCAGCCACAGCGTCGCGTCGCCCTTGCCCTGGCGCCGGCGCTCGAGGATCCAGACGGTGGCGGCGAGCAGCGGCGCCGAGAGCGTCTCCGGGCGCGGCTCGATCCGGTCGCGCGCGACGATCAGCGCCAGGACGCACACCACCACAGCGGCCTTGCCGCGTGCCCCCAGCGCCCGGGCGGCGAGCAGCGCAAGCGCGAACGCCGCGAGCGAGGTCAGCCAGCGCCATACGAACAGGCCGGGGACGCCGCCCACCTTGTAGAACCCGTAGAGCAGGGTCTCGAAGCCCCACGACGTGTTGACGTCGGGCCTGCCGTAGCTCGGCCAGGTCCAGACGTGGGTGACCGGCGCGGCGTGGGTCTCCCAGACCACCTTGCCCACCAGCAGGTGTTGCCAGACGTCGTAGTCGTTGATGCGGTAACTGGCGAGCAGCACGACTACGATCGCCGCCACCGCGAGCAGGATCGCAGGGGGCCCGCCGGGCCGGGGGTCGGCTGCCATGCGCGGCATATTACCAGCGGCGCTGGACGCTGGCGGCCGGCCTCGTTAGGCTCGCGCGTCCACGTCCCAGGAACCCATTCCATGCTCGAACCCAAGCAGCTCTACAAGCGCATCGAGGCGGTGTTCGACGGGCTCGAGCCCCGGGGCTCGGCCGAGCACTTCGCCGGCCAGCTGGTTCCGCGTGTGCTCGACAAGCTGGGCCGTCCGCTCGGGCTCACCACCGCGCATCTCTACCGCCGCGAGGACGCGGCCCTGAAGCTGCTGGAGCGCTGGGGCCCCGGGCGTCCCGATCTCTGCAAGGAGCTGGAGCGGCGCATGCTGCCCGGCGAGGCGCGTGACATCGGCGATCTGCCGTGGGCGGGCGAGACCGCGGGCGGGCGCGTGGGGCTGATGCCCGCGAGCGAGGACGACTCGCTGCTGATGGCGCTGTTCCTCGCCGATCCGGGATCGCTGCACGGAGCGCCGTCGCCCGCGCAGCTCAACTCCGCGCTCACCTCGCTTCAGTACGCGTTCGGCCAGCACCGGCGGCGGCGCGAGCTGGAGGACCTGTTCGCGCAGGCGCGCGCGATCCAGCTGAGCATGCTGCCGCATGGGCGGCCGCGCTTCGGCGACTTCGACATCGCCGCGATCAGCCTGCCCGCCCAGTCGGTGGGCGGCGATCTCTACGACTTCATTCACGTCGATCACGAGACGCTCGGGATCGCGGTCGCCGACTCCTCGGGTCACGGGCTCCCGGCGGCGCTCCAGGCACGCGACGTGGCGACCGGGTTGCGCATGGGGGTCGAGCGCGACTACAAGCTCCAGCGCGTGGTCGAGAAACTCAACCGCATCGTCCACCGCAGCGGGCTGGTGTCGCGCTTCATCTCGCTGGTGTTCGGCGAGCTGGAGAAGAACGGCAACTTTACCTACATCAACGCCGGCCATCCGCCGGCGCTGCTGCGCGACAAGCGCGGCGTGAGCGAGCTGTCGGTGGGCGGCACGCTGCTGGGCCCGCTCCCCGACGCCTCGTACAAGCTGGGCTTCGCACATCTCGACCGCGGTGCGACGCTGGCGCTCTACACCGACGGCGTGGTGGAGCGCGGTGTCGAGCAGGGCGAGATGTTCGGCGACGCGCGCATCCGCGAGTGGCTCGAGGCGTGGCCCGCGGGGCCCGCGCACGACGCGACCCAGGATCTGGTGCAGCGCGTGCAGGCCTTCGGCCGGGGGCCGATGGAGGACGACCTCACGGTCGTCTACGTTCACCGCCCCGCATGAGCGGACCGGCCGCCGCGAAGCACGCCCCCACGGTCTCCATGGGCGGCATCACGCGGCGCTTCGGGTCGCTGGTCGCCAACGACAACGTCTCGCTCGACCTGCTCCCGGGCGAGATCCACGCGCTGGTAGGCGAGAACGGCGCGGGCAAGAGCACGCTCATGCGGGTGCTCTACGGGCTGCTTCAGCCCGATGCCGGCATGATCGCGGTCGACGGCCGCCCGGTCCGCATCCACAGTCCGGCCGACGCGATGCGTCTTGGATTCGGCATGGTGCATCAGCACTTCATGCTGGTCGACACGCTCACGGTCGCCGAGAACGTGGTGCTGGGGCTCGAGCCGCGCGGGCGGCTGGGCGGC
>DATEMP010000203.1:0-2783 GCA_035275545.1 Candidatus Eiseniibacteriota bacterium
GGACCGCCGCCGCTCGGCAAGCTGCCGCCGGGGGTCTTCGAGCGCCTGATCGCGCCCCACCTCGGCGCCGCGCGGGCCGAGGTGCTGGTGGGCCCGCGGGTGGGCGCCGATTGTGCCGTGGTCAAGCTGTCCGCGGGGCGGGTGATGGCGATCACCACCGACCCGCTCTCGATCATCCCGTGCTTGGGCCACGCCGCTTCGGCGCGGCTCGCATGCCACCTGCTCGCCTCCGACCTCTGGACCAGCGGCCTGCCGCCCGCCTACGCGACGGTGGACCTGAACCTCCCGCCGCGCACCAGCGATGCGGAGCTCGGCGCGTTCTGGGCGGCGATGAGCGACGAGTGGGCGCGGCTTGAGGTGGCGGTGGTGGGCGGGCACACCGGACGCTATCCGGGCGGCGACGGCTCGATCGTCGGCGCCGCCACATTGATAGGGATCGGCGACGAGGGGCGCTACATCACCCCGGCGATGGCCGCCCCGGGCGATCGGGTGATCGTCACCAAGGGATGCGCGATCGAGGCGACCGCGATCGCCGCGCACCTGATCCCGGTGCGCTTCGCCGCCGCCCTCGAGACCGCCGGCATGACCAGCCCCGACGCGACCGCCGCCCTCGATCGCGCCCGCGCCTCGCTCTCCCAGGTGAGCGTGGTCGCCGACTGCCGCGCCCTGCTGCGCGTGGGCGTGCGCGATCGCGGCGTCTCGGCGCTTCACGATGCCACCGAGGGCGGCGTGCTCGGGGGCCTGCTCGAGCTGGCCCGCGCCTCGGGCAACGACCTGCGCGTCGAGCGGGCGCGCATCCCGATCTCGGCCGAGACGCGCGCCGCCTGCGAGGCCTGGGGCGGCCTCGATCCGTACTGGACGCTCTCCGAGGGGGCGCTGGTCGCCGCGGTGCGCCCGACGCATGCCGCGGCCGCACTCGCGTCGCTCGCCGAAGCCGGGATCGCCGCCGCCGAGGTGGGGGAGATCATGAGCGGCGGCGGCCGCCTGTGGCTCACCGATCCGGACGGGATGGTGCGCAAGCTCGAGGCGCCGGAGCCCGATCCCTACTGGGCGGCGTACGACCGCGCGGTGCGCGAGGGCTGGCGCTAGAAAAGGCATCGGCGGCAGGGCCGTCGCTCCCCGCCGCCGCACGTCCCCTGGAGGTAGATGGGGCCGCGTGCCCAGACTCTAGAACTTGATCGCCACCCCGAGCTGGGTGGTGAAGAAGCTCTGGGTGACCCGGCCCGGCGAAAGCAGGCTGTCCCGCTCCCTCAGGTGCACGTAGCGCGCGTGGAGGTCCAGCGACGCGATCCCGGGCACCAGCGGCATGCCGACGCCGCCGCCCAGGTGGGTCCCGAACTGCCGATGGGTCTCGTCGGCGATCCCCAGGCCCTCGCGGTAGTCGAAGGTGGTGTGGTAGTAGCCCGCGCCGCCGCCCACGTAGAACATGGGGGGCGCGAGCCACAGCGAGGCGGTCACCGGCCACATCTTCACGTTGAGGTCGCCGCCGTTGTAGCGCTCGTTCCGGTAGGCGACCGCGATCTCGGACTTGACCATCGGCAGGATGGACCCGCGCAGGGCCAGGGCGCCGAAGGGGCGCACCGAGCCGGCGTCCGAAGTCGAGCGGGCGAAGCCGACCGAAGGCACGATCTCTCCGGCTCGGGCGGCCTGCAGGCCGGCCAGGAGCATCGCGAGCAGTACCAGGATCCCGATCAGGACACGGTCCAGGAGCCGCATGGTCTTTCGATTGGTGGAGTCCATTTCGGACCTCCTCTCGCCGGATGTCTGTGCGTGCTGTTCCATACGCCGGCGCGTATCAATCAAGGTTCGTGCCGGAATCGCGGGCGGGCTTTGACAATGACTTAGCGCCGCAATCGGCGCGCTCCGGTGTCGGAACGCCTTACCTGGTGTGTAAGTTCGTGCGCGTCGCGATGCCCAACGGAATTGGAGCGCGGCGGCGTCAGCGGGTGCGCGCGACGAGGACGAGGTCCGACGATCCCCACAGCACCGTCATGCGTCCGCTCGCGACCAGGGCGGCGACGCAGTCGATCAGGCTCTCGGGGTAGTTGGCGCCGGTGAAGCGGGGCCCGGTCGCGCGGCGGGGGACCAGCAGGTAGCGGATGCCCAGCCGGTCCAGGGTGGAGAGGAACCGGCCCGGATCCCGCTCGCCGAACAGCGGGAGCTGGCCAGCGGTGTTCCCCCACGGGATCGGCCAGGTGGCGTTTCGCCGCCCGTAGTAGAACGTGTCGTAGGTGGAGCGGCTCAGCACCGTCTCACCGGCCGGCACGTGCTCGGCGATCGCCTGGTAGGCGGCGCGGTCGCCGGGGGAGGCGTCGAGGCCCGATCGCAGGCCGGAGAGCCGGGTGAGGGCGAAGCCAGCCCAGGCGATCAGCGCCACCTGGAGCGCGACCGGCACCCAGCGGGGCTGCGGCAGCGCCCGGAGCAGAGCGATCGAGCCCAGCAGGGCCATCATCGCGGTGACCGGGTTCAGGTGCCGGGGCTGGAAGCGCGGCACGAACGGGCCCATGAGCACGAACGCGACGCACGACGCGAGCAGGCCGGTCACCAGGTCGAAGCGCCCCCGGAGCACGTTCCAGGTGAGGGCGGCGATCGCGAGCCACGGCACCAGCGGCCCGATGACGATCAGGGCGTTCCGGTAGAACCAGGGGGCGGGGAGGCTGAAGAGCCGCGTGTTCATGACGTCGAGCACCTGCTGGGCCTGGGTCGGGACCGGCGGATAGAACGGACTCCCGAACAGCATCGCGTTCCGCCCGAAGTAGGGGATCGCCACCAGCAGCGCCACC
>DATEMP010000204.1:0-21718 GCA_035275545.1 Candidatus Eiseniibacteriota bacterium
GGGAGACCCATGCAACTCAGAATCCTTCGCAGCGAATGCTGCGGCCACGCGGTGTGCGTCGAGACGACGCCGGACGTGTTCGCACTCGACAGCCGGAACAAAGCGATCGTGCTCGATCCCGAGGCCGCGACCCCGGAGCAGCTGATCGAGGCGGCCGAGGCATGCCCGTGCCAGGCGATCGAGGTGCTCGACGACGAAGGCAATCTCGTCTTCCCGTGATCGGGCGTCGCACGCTCTTCGTCGAACCCCAACGACTCGCGATCTGTCGCTACGACGCCGGCGCTCCGTTCCCCGCCTGGGCGATGCACGAGGACGCACGCTTCTGGTCGGTGACCCGCACGCCGGACGAGCTGTCGGTGGTGTGCGACGAGGACGCGGTGCCCCCATCGTGCTCGCGCGTGGAGAGCGGGTGGCGGGCGTTGCGCCTGGCGGGTCCGATCGACCTCGCCGAGACCGGCGTGCTCGCGAGCCTCGCCGCGCCGCTCGCGAGCGCGAGCGTGGCGCTGTTCGCGATCTCGACGTTCGACACGGACTACCTGCTGGTGCGTGAGGAGAGTCTCGAACGAGCGGTCGCGGCGCTCGCGGCGGAGTTCGCGATCGAGCGCTAGGCGCCGACCTCGACCGGACGTCCCGCGGAGCGGTACGCGTCCATCCCACCGACCGCGTTGACGACGCGCGAAATCCCCGCTCGCTGGAGCACGCTCGCCGCGATGCTGCTGCGGTAGCCGCTCGCGCACACCACCGCCCACTCGGCGCCCCGGTCCAGCTCGCCGGCGCGCCCCGCCAGCTCGGAGAGCGGGATGTGCGTGGCGCCCGCGATGTGACCCTCGGTCCATTCGCCCGAGCGCCGCACGTCCAGCACCCGGCGGGCGCCCTTCGCGACCGCCGCGGCGGGCATCTCGGCCAGCGACGTGACCGGGAGCCCCGCGGCGCGCCACGCGTCGATCCCGCCGTCGATCACGCCGACCACGTACTCGTAGCCGACCCGTGCCAGGCGCATGACCGCCTCCTCGACGCGGTCGGGCTCGGCGATCACCACCAGCTCCTGGTCCGGCTCGAGTAGCGTTCCCACCCACGAGGCGTACTGGCCATCGAGCGACACGTGGAGCGACCGGGGCACGTGCGCGGCCGCATACGCGTCGCCGGGGCGCGTGTCCAGGATCACCGCGCCCTGCTCCACCCGCGCGGCCGCGGCGCGCGGCGAGATCATGGGCGGCAGCGGCCGCTCGGCGTCGAGCGGCGGGCCCGCCTTGTTGATGTCGCGCGAGTGCAGGTAATAGATGGGGGTCTCGGGCACATCGCGGGTGATGTCGGCGACGAACGCCTCGCGGCTCATCGGCTTGAGCGCGGGGTTCATCATCCGCTCGCGGCCGATCGTGCTCCAGCGGTCCTGGCTGATGTTGCGTCCGCACAGCGAGCCCGCCCCGTGCGCCGGGTAGACGCGGGTCTCGTCGGGGAGCGCCAGCAGCTTGCCGTGCAGGCTGTCGTACATGAGCCCGGCGAGCTCGGCGACCGGCAGGCGCGAGGACAGGATGTCGACGCGCCCCACGTCGCCGACGAACAGCGTGTCGCCGGTGAGCACGCCCCAGGGCTGCGCGTCCGCGGCGCCGGCGTAGATCAGGAACGAGAGGCTCTCGGGCGTGTGGCCGGGCGTCTCGATCGCCCGGAGTCGCACGCCGCCCACGAGGATCGTGTCGTCCTCGCGCAGTGGGCGATGCGGATAGCCGGCCTCGGCGCGGGCGCCGATCCCGATGGTGGCGCCGGTGCGCGCCGCCAGCTCGCGGTGCCCGGAAACGAAGTCGGCGTGCAGGTGGGTCTCGAGGATCCAGGTGATCTTCAGGCCGTGTGCGTCCGCCTCGTCCAGGTACATCTGGACGTCACGCGAGGGATCGACCACCACCGCCTCGCCCTGGTCGCCGATCAGGTACGAGGCATGGGCCAGGCATCCGACGTAGAACTGCTTGAAGTGCATGGAGGGAATCAAAGCTCAATCCGCTTCATGGCGCAACGCGGAGCGGCCGGGACGGAGCCGCGCCGCTCCTGTAGGATCAGAGACGATGCCACCGCGCCCCCTCCCGCGTCCCGCCACGCTCGAGCGTCTCCGCCTGGAGGCGAAGGACTTCCTGCGCGAGCTCGAGAAGCAGATTCCCGCCGCGATCCGGCGGGCGCGCCTGGCGATCACGATTCCGATCGGGGCGCGCCCCAAGCTCTCGGATGCCCAGCACGTGATCGCGCGCGAGTACGGCTTCGCCGGCTGGCCCAAGCTCAAGGACCACCTCGAGCTCCTGGCCCGCAACCCGGAGCTGAACGTGGCGGTCGCCGAGGAGCCGGCGGCTCCCGAGGCGGAGCCTGCACCGGAGCCCGCGCCCGCGCCGGTCGTGCCGGAATCGGATCCGCGCGTGGAGCTGGTCGCCGCGGTCCGGGCGGGCGATGTCGAGAGGGCCCGCGCCCTGCTCGAGCGGTACGCGCACCTCCCGGAGCTCCTCGACGGACCGATGCCCGAGCTGCCTTTCGGATCGACGCTCATCATGGCCGCGGCACGGGCGCGCCACGGCGCGATGGTCGACCTGCTGATCCGCGCGGGCGCCGACATCAACAAGCGCAGCCACTGGTGGGCGGGCGGATTCGGAGTGCTGGACGGCTGCGATCCCGCCTTCGCCCCGTTCCTGATCGAGCGGGGAGCGGTGGTCGACGTGCATGCGGCCGCCCGGCTCGGCATGCTCGACCGGCTCCGCGAGCTGGTCGCGACCTCGCCCACGGTGACGCTCACGCGCGGCGGGGACGGCCAGACGCCGCTCCACAACGCCGCGAGCGTCGACATCGCCCGGTTCCTGCTCGAGCACGGCGCCGACATCGACGCGCGCGACATCGACCACGAGTCGACGCCGGCGCAGTACATGGTGCGGGACCGCCAGGAGGTGGCGCGGTTCCTGGTCGACCAGGGATGCGCCACCGATCTCCTCATGGCCGCCGCCCTGGGCGACGCCGAGATGGCGCGCAGCCACCTCGACGCGGATCCGTCGTGCATCCGCATGAGCGTCAACCCGCACTGGTTCCCGATGCAGGACTCGCGGGCGGGCGGCACCATCTACATCTGGACGATCGGCGCGAACCGCGGCGCCCATGTCGTGGCGCGGGAGTCCGGGCACGTCGATGTCTTCAGCCTGCTCATGGAGCGCAGCCCGATCGAGCTCCAGCTCGCGCTCGCCTGCGAGATCGGGGACCGCGTGACGGTCGAGTCGCTGCTCCCGGGCCTGCCCGACCTGGCGGAGACGCTCGACGAGCAGGACCTGCGGCGGATCGCGGACGCGGCACAGGACAACAACGATGAGGGTGTGAGCCTGATGCTGGCCGCCGGATGGCCGACCGACGCGCGCGGCCAGCACGGCGGCACGGCGCTCCACTGGGCGGCGTTTCACGGCAACGCCTCGATGGTCCGGGAGATCCTGGGCCATGGTCCCGCGCTCGAAACCCTGGACCACGAGTACCAGCAGCCGGCGCTGGGATGGGCCCTGTTCGGGTCGCTGCACGGCTGGCACGCGAGTGCCGGCGACTACGCGGAGGCGGTGGAGGCCTTGCTCGACGCCGGGGCGAAGCCGCCGGAGCGGATCGCCGACGTGCAGGCGAGCGCGCCGGTGCTCGCGGTGCTCGAGCGACGGAGCGGCTAGGCGCCCTTCCCGGTCTTGAGCTGCTCCATGACCGTGTCGAGCACGCTCTTCGGCGGGCGCACCTGCTCCTGCGTGAGAGCCGCGAGCGGCGTGCCCACCAGCTCGAGCTCGTCCTCGAACGCCTGCAGCGTCGGCTCGGCGTAGAGCAGACCGGTGATCAGCTTCTGCTCGCCCCGCGCCTCGTGGATGGACGCCAACGCCCGCTCGCGGCTCGTGGGGTCGTAGTCGGCGGCCAGCTTCTTGAGATAGATGTGGGAGCCGTCCGGCATCTGGACGTCGCGGGTCGTGCCGGGCTCGTAGTCCACGGTGATGTCCTCGAAGTAGGGCACGTACTCGATGTCGTGGAGCGGCGCGTCGTGCTCCTTGACGTACGCGTACGACTTGCTCGAGCCCTCATGGTCGGCGAACGTCACGCACGGGCTGATCACGTCGAGCACCGCGGTGCCCCGGTGCGCGAACGCCGCCTTGAGCAGCGGGCGGAGCTGCTTGAGGTCGCCCGAGAACGAGCGCGCGACGAACCCGCAGCCCAGCTCGATCGCCAGCGCGCAGCAGTCGATGGGCATGAACTCGTTGACCGAGCCGCCCTTGGTGGTGCTGCCGACGTCGGCGGTCGCCGAGAACTGACCCTTGGTGAGCCCGTAGACGCCGTTGTTCTCGATGATGTAGACCACCGGCACGTTGCGGCGCACCAGATGGCAGAACTGGCCCAGGCCGATGCTCGCGGTGTCGCCGTCGCCCGAGATGCCGATCAGCAGCAGCTTCTGGTTCGCGACCCGCACGCCGGTGGCGATGCTGGGCATGCGCCCGTGCACGGCGTTGAATCCATGCGAGTGGCCCAGGAAGTAGGCGGGCGTCTTGCTCGAGCAGCCGATGCCCGAGAGCTTCGCCACCTCGTGCGGCTGGACCCCGGACTCGAACGCCGCCTGGATGATCGCCGCGGTGATCGCGTTGTGCCCGCAGCCCGGGCACAGCGTGCTCTTCGAGCCGTCGTAGTCGGCGCGCGTGAGACCCACGCGGTTGCGCGCGGCCGCCGCGCCCACCTTGGCGGCGGGCGTCGCCTCCGGGATCACGTCCGCCTTGACCCCCGGCCCGGCCGGAGTCTTCGGGGTTCCGTCGCTCATCGGATCACCACCTCGCCGGCGGCCGCGAGTGCTCCCACCGCCGCGTCGGACTTGATGCCGGTGCTCACCGAGCGCGCGTCGATCGGCAGCCCGTCGTAGTGGAGCACCGGGCGGAAGCGCGCGGCGTGCTCCGGGTACTCGATCTTGAGCAGCGAGGTCATCTGGGCGTCGCGGTTCTGCTCCACCACGTAGATGCGCTCGTGGCGCCGGACGAACGCGGCGACCGCGTCGCTGAAGGGCAGCGCCTTGAGCAGCAGGTAGTCGGTCTTCACGTCCGCCTCGTTCCGGAGCTGATCGCGCGCCTCCACCACCGCCCAGTGGCTCGAGCCGTAGGCGATGATCCCCGCGGCGCATCCCTGGTCGTCGACCACCGGCGGCGGCACCAGCGTGCGCGCGGTCTCGAACTTCGCGGAGAGGCGGTCCATGACGCGGCGGTAGTCGTCGGGCTTCTCGGTGTACCGCGCCCCCTCGTCGTGCCCGGAGCCACGCGTGAAGTAGGCGCCCTTGGGGTCGTGGGTGCCGGGCAGGGTCCGGAACGGGATGCCGTCGCCGTCCACGTCGCGGTAGCGCTCGAATTTGGCCATCGACTTGAGCTCGCTGTCCCCGAGCACCTTGCCGCGGTCCCACGGCTTGTCGGGGTACGGGAACGGATCGCTCATCCAATTGTTCATGCCGAGATCGAGGTCGGAGAGCACGAACACCGGCGTCTGGAGCCGCTCGGCCAGGTCGAACGCCTGGACCCCGAAGTCGTAGCAGTCGCGCACCGAGCTCGGGAACAGGATCGGGTGCTTGGTGTCGCCGTGCGAGCTCAGGTGGGCGAACAGCACGTCACCCTGCGCGGTGCGGGTGGGAAGCCCGGTGCTGGGACCGACGCGCTGGATGTCCCAGATGACCGCCGGGATCTCGGCGTAGTAGCCGTAGCCGGTGAACTCCGACATGAGCGAGATCCCCGGGCCCGAGGTGGACGTCATCGCGCGCGCCCCCGCCCAGCCCGCGCCCAGCACCATGCCGATCGCGGCGATCTCGTCCTCCGCCTGCACCACGGCGTAGGTGGCCTTGCCGGTCGCGGGATCCTTGCGGAAGCGATCGAGGTAGCCGATCAGTGACTCGACCAGGCTCGAGGAGGGCGTGATCGGGTACCAGGTGACCACGGTGACGCCGCCGAACAGGGAGCCCAGCGCGCCCGCGGCGTTGCCGTCGATCAGGATCTTGCCCTGGGTGGCGTTCATGCGCGCGGCGCGGAACGGATGGCGCTTCTCGAAGTGCGCATGCGCGTACTCCCAGCCGGCGCGCACCGCGGCGTGATTCAAGGCCAGCGCCTTGGGCTTGTGGCCGAGCTGGGCGTCGAGCACGCGCTCCACCTCGTCCTCGGCGAGCCCGAGCAGCTCGCCCAGCACGCCGACGTAGATCATGTTGACCACCAGCCGCCGCAGCTTCACGTCGGTGGTGATCGGCTCCATGAGCTTCGCCATCGGCACCGGGTAGACGATCCGATCCTCGGCGATCGCGGGCACCTTGATGCTGTCGTTCAGGACGATCACCGCGCCCGGCCCCATCGCCGCCACGTCGTCGGCGGCGGTCTCGGGGTTCATGACCACCAGGATGTCGTTCTCCTTGCGGCGGGCGATGTAGCCGTCCTGGTTCGCGCGGATCGTGAACCAGGTGGGAAGCCCGGCGATGTTCGAGGGGAACAGGTTCTTCCCGCTCACCGGGATGCCCATCTGGAACAGCGCGCGCAGCAGCACGGTGTTGGCGGTCTGGCTCCCCGAGCCGTTGACCGTGGCCACCTGGATGCTGAAATCGTTGACGATCGGTTCCAAATCCATCCTCACGGGGTTGCGCGGCGCTCCTTGGGATGCGCCGAACGCCTTCGCGGCACTGGGTCGACGTGACGGTAGGACGTGACCGCCGGAGGGTCAAGTTGAGTCCTGACCGCCACCTGCCGCGCCGGAACGGCCCAGGACGAAGCGACCACCCCCGCGGACGGGGGTGGTCGCGGTACGGCGAACACCTCGGCTAGCGGTACAGGACTTTCAACTTACCCCAGGTCCCCAGGCCGGAGCCGGTCACGCCGGACTTGTAGGTGGGCACGCAGATGTACTGCGCGGGGGTCATCGCGGCGTTGTAGTTCTGGATGAACTGATCGGTGACCGTCGCGGTGTGCGTGGACTGATCCGGGGGCTGGAACTCGTAGCAGATGTAATGCTGGTTGGGATCGACGATCGGGTGCGGGGGCTGTCCCTGGACCTGCTTGTCCACCGGATTGCACCAGTACCTCGGGAACGTGACGTTCGCGTTCCACGGCCCGAACTGGTCGACCATGACGATCGGGATGTTGACCGGCGGTCCGTCGCACAAATAGCACTTGTAGTGGTTCCCGGGCGGCGGCCCTCCCGGCTGGTTCTTCCGCGCGGGATTGAGCAGGTAGACCGCGTCGTGGATGTTGATCGTGAAATCGCCGAACTGATTGGTCGCCGTCACCGATGCGTTGAACGGCTGCGGCGTGATGCTCCACCAGGTGTAGTGCAGGTCCGGATTGTTGATCGGAAAGACCGCCGGGCCGACGCGCTTCTCGGTGGGGTTCATGACCCGCTCGAGCTGCTGCACGTTATGCGTGAAGACGCCGAACTGATCGCTCAGCACCACCGGGACGCCGAGCGGCGGGACCGGGAACGGCGGCGTGAGGTACACCTTGTAGTGATCCCAGAGCGGGTTCACCTGGGCGTGCGCGCTGGCTGCGACCAGCAGCGGCGCGAGCACGAGCAGCGCGAACCAGAACGCGTGACGGGGTACGTGTCTCCTCATGAAGGGACCTCCGTGCGCATCGGTCGCGATGACGCGGTGCCCCAGCGGGGACCGCGCTTCCGCGACGGCCTAGGGGGAAGATGCGGGAAACGGGGCTGGGCGCGGAAATGGCGCGGACCGCGTGCATGCCCGGACGGCATGAGAATCCCGGCGCGGCTTCAAGTCCACAGGAATGCGACATGGCGCGGGGCGCGCCGGTCCGTTTCGTTGCGCGGCGCTGAACTCGCCGCGAGAGCTCAGCCCCGGGTCGGCTGAAGCGCCGCCAGCATCTCCCCGATCGAAGTGAGCTTGGAGCGCGGGCGGCCGAGCGGCGTGCCACGCTCGATCTCGATCTGGTCCAGGCGCTTCCAGTCGGGGAACGTCACCACCAACGGCTGGCGCTCGCGCACCAGGGCTTCGAGCGCCGCGGGATCGGGCGCGGGCGGCACGGGCAGGGTGCCCGCGGCGGCGTCCTCGAGCAGCACGTTCACGGTCTCGACCGAGTCGGCCTTGTTGTTCCCGATCACGCCGGTGGGCCCGCGCTTGATCCAGCCGGTGGCGTAGTGACCGGCGAGCGGCACTTTGGTCGCGCCGTCGAGCACCCGGCCCTTGAGATTGGGTATCAACCCGGTGCGCGGCTCGAACGGCACGTCGGGGAGCGCCACGCCGCGGTAGCCCACCGAGCGGAACACCAGCTCCGCGGGCAGCACCTCGGTCTCGCCGGTCGCCTCGGTGACGATCGCGCCCGCGGCGTCCTTCACCAGCCGGGTGCGCGCCAGCTTCACGCCGCTGACGCGCCCGTCACCGCCGTCGATCAGCTCGAGCGGCGAGACCAGGAAGCGGATCGCGAGCGCCCGCGGCTTCCCCTCGCGCGTGCGGCGCGAGAACTCCTGCACGATGTCGACCTTGGCCTTGGTGGCGGCACGCGCCGCCGCCAGCTCCTCGGCGCTTAGCGGGTCGACCGCCGCCTCGTCGGGGCGCACGACGATGTCGGCGCCCGGCAGCTCGCCCAGCTCCTTGACCTCGACGGTGGTGAACGCGGCCTGCACCGGACCGCGCCGGCCGAGGATCGAGACCTCGCGCACCCCGCTCACGCTCAGCGCCTCGATCGCGTAGTCGGCCATGTCGGTGGTGCGCAGCTCCTCGGGCGTCAGGCACAGGATGCGGGCCACGTCCACCGCCACGTTGCCGACGCCCACCACCGCGACGTGCTCGGCGCTCAGGTCGAAGACCCGGTCGCGGAAGTCGGGATGCCCGTTGTACCAGGCCACGAACTCGGTGGCCGAGTGGCTGCCCTCGAGATCCTCGCCCGGGATGCCGAGGCGCTTGTCGGTCTGCGCACCGCACGCATAGACGATCGCGTGCACGTGACGCTCGAGGTCGGCGCGGGTCACGTGCCGGCCGAACTCGACATTGCCGAAGAAGCGGAAGCCCGGGTGGGCGGCGATCTTCTCGTAGATTGCGATCACCGACTTGATCTTCTGGTGGTCGGGCGCGACCCCGCCGCGCACCAGGCCGTAGGGCGTCGGCAGGCGGTCGAACATGTCGACCGAGACCGCGCGGCCGGGCGCCTTGAGCAGGGCTTCCGCCGCGTAGAACGCGGCGGGCCCGGAGCCGATGATGGCGATGCGAAGGGGCGGATCGGACGTGCCGGGCGCGCTCATGGGAGCGTGCAGGATAGGGAGGCGCGCGCGCCGTCGTCAATGCGCGCGCCGGAGCGGCGATGGTATCTTGGCGCGATGCAGGATCTCACCAGCGGCTCGCTCGTCCGCCATCTGCTCAAGACCACCACGTTCATGCTGGTGACGATGGCGACCCAGACCCTCTACTTCCTGGTCGATCTCTACTGGGTGGGACGGCTGGGGCGCGAGGCGGTCGCGGCGGTCGGGATCAGCGGCAACCTCATGTTCGTGGTGCTCGCGGTGACGATGATGCTCGGCGTGGGCACCACGACGCTGGTCGCGCACGCGGTGGGCCGCAAGGACCACGAGCGCGCGCTGCTGGTGTTCAACCAGTCCCAGGTGGTCTCGGTCGGCGTGGGCGTGCTGTTCCTGATCATCACCATGGCGATCCGTCTCCCCTACGCGAACGCGCTGAGCGCCGACGCGAAGACCGCCGAGCTCGCGGCCGCCTATCTGCTGTGGTTCATCCCCGCCTCGGCGTTCCAGTTCGCGATGGTGGCGATGGCGGCGGCGCTGCGCGGCACCGGGAACTTCAAGCCCGGGATGGTGGTGCAGACCGCCACCGTGATCCTCAACATGATCCTCGCGCCGATCCTCATCTTCGGCTGGGGCACCGGGCGGCCGATGGGCGTCGCGGGGGCGGCGGTGGCCACGCTGGTCGCGGTGGTGGTGGGCACGGTGTGGCTGGCGACCTACTTCCGCACCAAGGATGCGTATCTGCACATGGTGCCCGCCGACTGGAAGCCGCAGTTCAAGCTGTGGGGTGCGATGCTCAAGATCGGCCTGCCCGCGGGCGCCGAGTTCGCGCTGGTGGCGGTCTACCTGTTCGTGGTCTACGCGGTCATCCGTCCGTTCGGTGCCGCCGCGCAGGCGGGGTTCGGGATCGGCATGCGCATCCTCCAGGCCGGATTCATGCCGGTGGTGGCACTCGGCTTCGCGGTCTCGCCGGTCGCGGGCCAGAACTTCGGCGCCCGCAAGTACGACCGGGTGCGCGAGACGTTCCGCACCGCCGCCTTGATCTCCGGCGTGGCGATGGTCCTGTTCGCGATCGTATGCCACATCGTGCCGGGACCGATGTTCCACGTGTTCTCGCGCGACCCGGAGGTGGTCGGAGTGGGCGAGACCTACCTCAAGATCGTCTCGTGGAACTTCGTCGCCTCGGGAATCGTATTCGTCGCCTCGAGCACGTTCCAGGCGATCGGGAACACCGTGCCCTCGCTGCTGAGCTCCTTCGCGCGCATCCTGGTGCTGGTGCCGCTCGCGATCGTCATGTCGCGGCTGCCGGGATTCGAGCTGCGCTGGATCTGGTACCTCTCGGTCGCCGCGGTCACGCTCCAGGTGATGCTCAGCCTGCTCCTGCTGCGCCGCGAGTTCCGCATCCGCATGGGCCCGGGAGCGCCGGCGCCGGCGGTGGTGCAGACCGAAGTCCCGGCGTGAGCGACCTCCTCTTCGCGCGGCTGAAGGAGATCCTGCGCGAGACCTTCGAGGGCGCCCTTCCCGGCGAAGGCACCGAATACCTCGATCACGCCTCCGGGATCCGCGCCACGCTCGCGCCGCTCAGCGCCAGGCAGGCGTCGCAGCGATTCGACGGCCATCCGAGCATCGCCGCCCACGCCCGGCACATGGCGTTCCACCTGCGCGTCACCGCCGAGTGGGTGCAGGGCGTGCGCGAGAAGCGCGACTGGCTCGGGAGCTTCGAGCCTCAGACCGTGGACGAGCGCGAGTGGAAGGCGATCCAAACCGACCTCGAGTCGGCGCGCGCCGAATTCCTCGCGGCGATGGAGTCGCTGGGCCCCAAGCTCGCCGAAGAGGGCGCCGGCCTCGGCGCCATCGCCCACCTCGCCTACCACCTGGGCGCCATCCGTCAGCTCCTGCACCGCGTCTGATCGCCGCTCGCGCCCGTGACGCGAGGCGCCATCGAGAGTTGCGGGCATGTCGTGTTCGCCTTGACCGCCCCCGGCGCTGTGCTAGCGTCCCTGCCCCATGAACGACCGGGTGGTGATGAGCACCGAGCCCACGCCCACCGCCCTCGCGGCGACGCGGGAGTGGCTCGCGCCGGTGCGCACCGCGCTGGGCGCCGAGTTCCTCGCCGCCTACCTGCACGGCAGTGCCCTCACCCAGGGCTTCGACGAGCGCCGCTCGCGCGTGAACGTGCTGGTGGTCTCGCGCTCGCTCAACCTCGACGTGCTCGACGCGGTGCGCAACGCGATCCCCGAGGACCGCAAGCCGCCCCACGTCTCGCCGCTCTTCCTCACCCAGCGCCAGATCGAGAACTCGCTCGACGTGTTTCCGATCGAGTGGCTCGACATCAAGGAGCGCCACCTGCTCATCGAGGGCCAGGACGTGCTGGGCGCCTACGACGTGCCGCGCAGCAACCTCCGGCTCCAGCTCGAGCAGGAGCTGCGCGAGAAGCTCATCGGCCTGCGGCAGGCCTACCTCGCGAACGCGAAGCGGCCGGAGGCACTCGAAGACGTGCTCCGGGCGGCGTCGAGCAGCTTCGCGACGCTGTGCCGCGCGCTGCTCCGGCTGCGCGGTGAGCCGCCGCCCGCCCACGCGCCGCAGGTCATCGAGCGGGTCGCCGACCTGTTCGGACTCCAGGCCGAGGGCCTGCTCGCCGCGCACCTGGTGCGCCAGGGCGAGCGGCACTTCAAGACCACGGAGATCATGGCGCACTACCGCCGCTATCTGGTCGAGGTCGAGCGCCTGGTGAACGCCATCGACGAGATGCGCGTTCCATGAGCGCGCGGCGCGCCCCGGCGCGCCGCGACGACCTGAACCTGCTGCGCCGCATCACGGCCGGCCGTCGTCGCGCGCGGTTCGCATGGGCATTCGGTTTGGCGATGCTGCTGACCGGCGCGATCGCGGTGAGCGCGCGCGCCCAGGATTCCACGGGCACGCCGGGGATTCCGCCGCCGGTCGGCTTCGTCAACGATCGCGCGGACAAGCTGAGCGACACCGACCGGGCCAAGCTCGAGGCGTTCCTCGACCAGCTCAAGCAGAAGACCGGCGCCGAGTTCGCGGTGCTGATCGTGCCCACCACCGCGCCGATCACGCCCAGCGAGTACAAGGTGCAGGTATTCAATCGCTGGGGCCTGGGAAAGAAGGGGGAAGACAACGGCATCCTGATGCTGGTCGCGATCGAGGAGCGCCAGGTGCGCTTCGAGACCGGCTACGGCCTGGAGGGCGTGCTTCCGGACGGACTCCAGTCGCGCATCTTCCGCAACGAGATGGCGCCCCGTTTCCGCGACGGCGACTGGGCGGGAGGCGTGACCGCCGGGGTGCTCGCGTGCGCCACGCGCATCGCCGCCGAGAAGGGCGTGACGCTCGAGTGGGACGGGCGCGAGCTGCGCTACACGTCGCGCCGGCCCCAGGGTTTCATCACGACCCGCATGATCGCGCTCGGGTTCATCCTGGCGTTCGTCCTCCTCATGGTGATCCTGAACTCGAAGATCAGCGGCCCCGGCCCACCGGCGCGCCGGAGGCGGGGGGGCGGCTGGTACGTCGGCCCGGGCGGCGGGTTCTTCGGCGGCGGCTTCGGGGGCGGCTGGGGCGGGGGCTCGTTCGGCGGTGGGGGCTTCGGCGGAGGCGGAGGTGGCGGTGGCGGCGGCTTCGGCGGGTTCGGTGGAGGCAGCAGTGGCGGTGGTGGTGGTGGCGGGAGCTGGTGATCGGAAGGTGCAACGCGGCGGCGGTGCCGCACGTAATGCGATGTCGGCGGCCGGCTCCGTGCCGGCCATGAAAGGAGCGGGACGATGAAACGTGGTCTCATCGTGGTGGGCGTCATCGCGGTGCTGCTCATGATGGTGGGCGGTTGTCTGGTCGGGAACTACAACCGCCTGGTGACCAGCAAGGAGGCGGTCGACCAGCGGTGGGCGCAGGTCAACAACCAGCTCCAGCGCCGGAACGACCTGATCGGGAACCTGGCGGAGACCGTGAAGGGCACCGCGACCCAGGAGCAGGAGGTGTTCGGCCAGATCGCCAACGCCCGCGCCCAGATGGCCGGGGCGCGCACGCCGGAGCAGGGCATCGAGGCGGGACGCGCGATGGACTCCGCGCTCGGCCGGCTGCTGGTGGTGGTGGAGAACTACCCGCAGCTGCGCAGCAACGAGGCGTTCATGCAGCTCATGGACGAGCTGGCGGGCACCGAGAACCGGCTCGCGACCGAGCGCATGCGCTACAACGAGCAGGTGCAGGCGTTCAACGTGCAGGTGAAGCGTTTCCCGACCAACCTCTACGCGACCATGTTCAACTTCAAGGAGGCGACCTACTACCAGGTCCCCGAAGGCGCCCGCCAGGTGCCCAAGGTGGATTTCGGAAGCCTCAAGCGGTAGCCCCACGGGCCCCGGGGGGGCGGCCAAATCGCTCCCTCCGGGTGGTGGATATCTTTGCGATACGCCCGACCGGGCTTCGGCCCGGGACGGCGCCCCCGCGGGGGGAGGGACTCCGGCGCCCTCCTCCCGCGCCCGTTTCGTGCCCGCATCCGCGCGCCCGACAGGCCGGTGCGCGCGCCCCGCGCACCACTGCCGGGCCCCGCCGGGCGCACGGGGCCTTCCGCATCCGCCCGGCCTGCATCTTGCAGAACCCCCGCGGTCGCGCCATTGCCGTGTCCATCCGGTGACCCCTTGCGTGCCCGCCCCCGGGCCAGGGTCGCCCCGAATGCAGCAAGATGAGCCAGCGGTCCCGGGCGGACCCGGCCGATTACCAAGGAGCTCGTGATGTTCAAGAGTCTGCTCGGGAACAGCGCGAAGGAGCGGGATCTCACCGACGAAATGCGGGCGATCCTGGTCGAGATGCAGGAGGAGCGCGTCCGGCACGAGGCGGTCGTGGAACGCGTGCGCGAGTCGATCGAGCGCCTGCAGACGATCGGCGAGCCGCTCACCCAGGCGAGCAGTGACGTCGACGCGATGACCGAGCGGGTCGAGGAGCTCGAGGAGCGGCTCACGGGCTTCACCAAGCTCGAGTCGCAGCTCCAGTCCCTCGACGAGCGGGCCCAGCAGCTCGCCGAGAGCCACCAGCAGGCCGAGGCCGAGGTGTCCGGGGCGATCGAGAACGCCGAGCGGATCCGATCGGTGTTCGAGGAGCTGAGCCAGAAGGTCGACATCGCGACCGACCTCAAGGACCGCATCCACGCGTTCCTCGAGGTCGAGAAGCCGTTCCAGCTCGTGTGGGGCGACACCCAGCTCCTCAAGGGTCAGCTCGAAGGCACCACCGAGCACATGGCGAAGCTCCGCGAGCAGCACGAGCGGCTGCTCGATGCCCACAAGCTCTCGCTCTCCAAGATGGAGGCGATGGACCGCCGGCGCGAGGAGCTGAGCCGCGACCTCACGGACAAGGAGCGCCGGGTCGCGAACGTGGAGCAGTCGGTGCGCGGCATGGACGGCGTCCAGCACACCGTGAGCGAGATCAAGCAGGACATGGGGACGCTCAAGGCGCTCTCCGATTTCGTGGTGCAGAAGAACGCCGCGCTCGAAGCCCAGCGTGAAGCCGTGGAAGGAGCGCTCGCCCGCGCCGACCAGCTCGAGCGCGCGATGCGCCAGCTCGACACCGGCGTGCGGCAGCAGCACGAGAACGAGCAGAGCCTCGCCCAGCTCGAGGACCAGGTCACCTCGCTGCGGCTCCTCCACGAGCAGGTCATCGAGCGCTCGCGCGAGATCAGCCACCTCCAGCGCGAAGCCGACGACCGCGCCCAGGCGACCCGCGAGGACCTCTCCGCGGTGCAGGACGAGATGCGCAAGACGGTCGAGCGGTTCGACTTCGAGAGCCGCGGCCTCGAGTCGGTCACCCAGCGGGTTACCGACCTGCGCGGCTCGCTCACCGAGTTCGAGAGCCGCTACAACGGCCTGAGCGAGTCGGCCCGCACGGTGCACGAGCTCAACACCAAGACCGAGTCGCTGTCGGCCCAGCTCGGCGTGCTCGCCGACGAGACGGTGCGGATCGACGCCGAGGCTGCCAAGCTCCACGCGCTGCGCCGCGACCTGGACGAGATGAGCCAGACCGCGCGTGCCGCCAGCAGCCAGGTGGCGCGCATCGAGGAGGCCCGGCCCGCGGTCGAAGCGGCGGTGCGCGACCTCGGGCAGCTCTCGAGCGCCCACGCGTCGGTGAGCGACGCGCTCGAGCAGACCCAGCTCGCCCACTCGGAGATCGCGCGGATTCGCGAGAGCCAGTCGGAGACCCGCTCGTGGCTGACGAGCGTCGAGCAGTTCGTGGCCGAGCTGAGCGGACAGGTCACCGAGCTGCGCCAGCTCGCCCCCACGGTCGAGGTGGTGCAGCGGCAGGCGCAGCGCATCGACGAGACGATGGCGACCCTCGAGGATCGCCGCGGATTCGTCGACCAGCTGCAGGGCCGCATCACCGAGCTCGGGACGCAGAACAACCAGATTGACGATCGCAGCCGCAAGCTCCAGGAGCGCATGGACGCGGCGGAGCAGCGCTTCGTCGAGCTCGCGTCCGAGGCCGAGGAGGCGCGCCGGATGACCGAGTCCCTGGAAGAGGTCACCACCCGGGTCGAGGAGGCGCGGCGCGGGGCCGACGAGATCCGCAAGGTGGTGGCGGCGACCGAGTCGCGCTGCCAGTCGGTCGAGGCGCTCGGCGAGCGCACCGAGTCGCTGCGGGACGAGCTCGAGCAGCGGCAGAAGGCGCTCGAGGCCGCGTCCCGCGACCTCCAGAAGGCGTCGAAGCTGCGGCAGGAAGCGGCGGCCTCGGCCCAGAAGCTCGAGGAGCTCACGCAGCAGCTGGTCGGCGGACTGGAGGATGCCGAGCGGCGGGTGAGTGAGGTCGACTCGCTCTCGCTGCAGCTCGAGGACCGCGGCGCCAAGCTGGTGGGCGTCGAGCGGCGCCTCGGCCAGTTCGAGGAGCGGCTCGCCAAGTGGGAGCTGGTCGAGCAGGAGATCGCCCGGTCGCTGGAGCACATCAGCTCCCGCCAGGGCACGGTCGAGACGCTCCAGGGCGACCTGGAACGCATGTTCACCATGGCCGAGGAGACCGCGAAGAACGTGCGCGAGATCACGACCTCCCACCGCGAGGTCGAGGAGGGCCGGCGGCTGCTCGACGAGGTGCGGAGCCGGCTGCGCGAGATCCAGGACACCAGCAGCGCGCTGGACGAGCGCAAGCGCCAGATGTCGAAGGCCGAGGAGCGGCTCGCCCGCGCCGAGGCACTGGTGGTCGACGTGCGGTCGAGCCTCGACACACTCGAGCAGCAGCGGGCGATCGTCGACCAGGCGATGGAGCGGGCAGGGTCGCTCCAGTTCCTGCTCAAGCAGGCGGAGGCCACCATCGAGGGCCTCCGCGAGGAGCGCAAGATGGTGACCCGCATCCGCTCGGCGGTGGCGATCGTGCGCGACGACGACGGCGACAGCGAGGACGAGGAGGTCCGGCAGGCCGCCTAGACACGCTCAATACGCAGTCCCCGAAACCCGGTCCGGCGCCCGATCTTCCGCGCTGGGCCGGGTTTTTCTTGCGGATTCGAACCGTTTGCGGCTTCCTCCGGTCCAATCTGCGTCGTTGCGTCCGCCCGGCGAGCCCCGCGCCCGTTCCCCTCATCCGTGTGAGGATCCTGTGAAGCTCGTGCGCTCCCTTCTATTCCTATGGGTTCTTTCCCTGCTGCCCTCCCTGGCCCACGCCCAGACCGGGGCGCCGGCCGTCGCCTTGAGCCTCAAGGGCCGATTCCAGGACGTCGGCACCCGGAGCGCCGTTTCCGGGGTGCAGGTCAAGCTCACCAGCGCGATCGACACCAGCGACGTCCACCGGGCGGTGGGCAAGGACGACGGCAGCTTCGAGGTCACCGGGCTCGGTGCGCACAGCTACACGCTCGAAGCGACCCGCCTCGGCTACGCGCCGCTCAAGCAGGTGATCCGTGTCACCAAGGCCGGGCAGGACGCGGGCGTGCTCGCCATGACCCCCGAATCCGTGCCGGTGGGTGGCATCACCGTGACCGAGTCCCCCGCGCCCGCGACGCAGAAGGGCGACACCACCGAGTACCGGGCCGGCGCAGTCAAGACCCACAAGGACGCGACCGCCGAGGACCTGGTGCAGAAGCTCCCGGGCGTCACGATGGAGGGCGGCCAGATCAAGGCCCAGGGCGAGAACGTCCAGAACGTGCTGGTCAACGGCCGGCCGTTCTTCGGCAGCGATCCCACCGCGGCGTTGCGCAACCTGCCCGCCGACGTCGTCGACCGCATCCAGGTCTACGACCGCATGAGCGACCAGGCGGAGTTCAGCGGCTTCGACGACAACTCGCAGCAGCGCACGATGAACTTCATCCTGCGCGACCAGAAGGCGAAGTTCGGCAAGCTCTACGGCGGCTACGGGGACCAGGACCGCTACCAGGCGGGCGGCAACGCCACGCTGGTGCGCGGGCCGACGCGCGTGACCGCGATCGGCATGTCGAACAACATCAACCAGAAGAACTTCTCCCCCCAGGATCTGTTCGGCGCCATGGGCGGTGGCGGCGGGGCGGGCCAGCGGATCATGATGATGGGCGGCGGCGGCGGATTCCGCGGCCCGGGCGGCGGCGGCGGCAACCAGGTGTTCCGCTTCGGCGGCGGGGGAGGATTCGGGGGCGGCGGCCAGTTCGACCCCAGCAGCTTCCTGGTGGGCCAGCAGAACGGCATCAGCACCACCCACTCCGGCGGCCTGAACTACACCGGGCAATGGAGCAAGCACTTCTCGGCCACCTCGAGCCTGTTCATCAACGACAGCGACACCGACAACTCGCAGACGCTCACGCGGCAGTACCTGCCGCCCCAGGACTCGCTCGCCTTCTACGACCAGAACACGGTGAGCGACAGCCGCAACCGCAACCAGCGCTTCGACGCACGGCTCGAGTGGACTCCGGACTCGACCAACTCGGTGATCCTCCAGCCGCGGCTCTATTTCCAGAACAACGACGCGAGCAGTCTCGGGGGCGCGGCCAACACCACGCTCGACGGCTCGCCGGTGAGCACCGCCCAGAGCGTCTCGAGCGACGCCACCGACGGCAACAACCTCTCCTCGCGGCTCACGCTCCGGCACCGGTTCGGGAAGCGCGGACGCAACGTCTCGGCCGAGCTCAACGCCGGGCACACGCTGCGGGACCTCGCTTCCGCCCAGCGCTCGCTCACCGACTTCTACTCGACGTCGGGGACGACGAGCGACACGCTCGACCAGCAGATCACGTCGCACACGATCACCGACGCGTTCTCGACCCGGGTCGCCTTCACCGAGCGGCTGAGCCCCCGGGTCCAGCTCCAGGCGATCTACAACCCCTCGCTCACGCGCAGCGACGCAAACGCGCTCGGCCTGCGCTTCAACCCGCTCACCGGCGTCTACGACCTTCCCGACAGCGCGCTCTCGAACCGGTTCGAGAACCGGAATCTCATCCAGAACGGCGGGCTGGCGATGCTCTACACGCGCGGCGTGTGGCGGCTGCTCACCAACGTCTCGTACCAGAACCAGCGCCTGCGCTCGGAGCAGTCCTTCCCCGCCGTCCAGACCATCGAGCGCACCTTTGACGACGTGGTGCCCTCGGTGACCCTGAGCGGGACGTTCGCCAACCGGCGCAATCTCCGGCTCTCGTGGAACACCTCGACCAGCGCCCCCAGCATCGGCCAGCTCCAGAACGTGGTGAACAACTCGAACCCGCTCTCGCTCTCCACCGGGAATCCCAACCTGCGTCCCGCCTACAACAACACCCTTTCGCTGCGGCTCTCGGAGGCCAACCCGCTCAAGTCGACCAGCCGGTTCCTGTTCCTCAACGTGACCCGCACCTCGCACCCGATCGCCAACACCACCTTCACCGCGGCCACCGACACCACCGTGAACGGAGTCGCGATGGCGCGCGGCACCCAGCTCTCGGCACCCGCCAACCTGGACGTGTCGTGGAACGCGAACGCGTTCGCGGTCTACAGCCGCCCGCTCGCGAAGCTCAAGAGCATCCTGAGCCTCAATGGTGGCGGCACCCTGACGCGGAGCCCGACGCGCATCAACGACGCGATCAACGTGGCGCGCAACTACGCGATCCGCTCCGGCGTCGTGCTCTCCAGCAACATCAGCCAGAACCTGGACTTCACTGCGTCGTACTGGAGCACCTACAACATCTCCCGCAACACGCTGAGCGCGGGCACCACCGGCGACTACTTCACGCACTCGGCGGGGCTGAGGTTCAACGCGGTGGTGGGCCCGAAGATCGTGTTCCGGCAGGAGGCGAACCACAACCTGACCAGCGGCGTGCCCTCCGCCTACGGGCAGAAGGCCATGCTGCTCAACACGACCATCGGCAAGAAGTTCCTCAAGAACGACCAGGGCGAGTTCCGGATCACCGCCATCGACGTGCTGCGCGAGAATCGCAGCGTCAACCGCAGCATCACCGAGTCGTACGTGCAGGATTCGCGCGACCGGACGCTGGGCCGCTACGTGCAGGCGGTGTTCACCTACACGTTCCGCTCGCCGTCCACCACCCCGGGCGGCGCGCCCGGCGGCGGCCCGGTCATCTTCGGCCGATAGCTTCCTCGGGAACGACGACGGCCCGCACCGTCAGGCGCGGGCCGCTTCGTTTGAGCTCGTGGCGGGTCGCGGGATCGATCAGCCCGCGGCGCGCAGCGCTTCGGAGAGCGCCTGCCGCGTGCAGGCGTCGAGGTCCGCGTGGGCTTCCATCGCCTTCGCCAGGGCCTCGGGTGCCGGCTCGCCCTGCCGGCGGACCGCGGTGAAGCCCCGCGCCACCTTGAGCAGCGCGGCCGCTTCGGGCGCGTGCGCCATGTCGCAATCCTCGCCGTCGGCACCCGTGCTCACGTCCAGCAGGCGCCCGAGCTCGAGCAGCCGCCCGGTGGGATCCGCGGCGGCGGCGAGCGCCAGCGCGTGACGCCCGGAGGCGGTGAGTGCCCATTCGCCGAGCGCCGCGCCGTGGCCGATCAGGCCGCGCACGCGCGGGGTGATGAACAGGCTCCTCGCGGCGCGATCGGCGAGTGCCGCCGCCTCGACACGCATCTCGGAGTCGTCGATCGCCGCCACCTCGCCGGCCCGGGCGATCATGGTCTCGATCAGGCCGTCCGCGAGGGCCCGGCAGCGCCGCGCGTTGGCGAGCCCGACCGCGGCCGCGTCGCACAGCAGGTTGATCACGTCCAGGTCCAGGCACGAGACGTCCTCGCCGTCGATCCGATCGTCGGCGAGCAGCACGCCCTCCATGCCGTTGAGGCCGCGCAGCGGCGCGATCAGGGAGATGCCCTGGGTCACGAGCTCCGGCAGCTCGGCGGCCAGCTCGGGGAACCGCTCCAGCTCGGCGCGGCGCACCGGCCGTCCCAGCCCGGCGAGCAGCGTCATGAGCTCACCATCGGGATCGAGCGAGAAGCCCGACACGCGTTCGAGCCCGTCGCCGCGGATCGCCAGCGGCACGTACGGTCCGCCCGCCCGCTCCGGGGCGAGCACGGCGGCGACGCTCACGTCCACCTGAGTCTGGACCGCGAGCAGGAATCGTCCGGCGAGCTCCTCGCCGTCGAGCGCTCCGTGCAGCTCGCGCGCCATGCCGGCGGTGAACTCGCGCAGCCGGCGCTCGCGCTGCAGCTCGGCGTGCGCGCGCTTGACGCTGTCACGGGTGCGGGCCAGCTCCATCTCGGCCTCGCGGCCACGACGGCGTGATTCGCGGGCGTCCGCGGCGCGCGCCAGCAGGCGCTTGATGCGGGCCACGAGCTCCTTGGGTGAGAACGGCTTCGCCAGGTAGTCGTCGGCGCCGCGTGCAAACCCCTGCAGGCGTGCCTCCATCTCGCTGGCCGCCGACACCATGATGATGGGCAGGTAGGGATCATCGGGATCCTGACGCAGGATCTCGCACACTTCGAAGCCGCTCTTCTTGGGCAGGCGCACGTCGAGCACCACCAGGTCGGGGCGCTTGCCGAGCGCCAGCCGCACCGCCTCCTCACCGTCCACGGCACTCATGACCCGGTAGCCGTGCGCGGCGAGCGCGATGTTGAGCAGGTCGACGACACGGCGGTCGTCGTCCACCACCAGGATGCACGGGGCGGTGGCGGTGTGAGGCACGGTGTTGGTCAGGCTCTTCATCGGGCACCCCATTCTCGCGGGTCGGGATCTCCGCCCGCTCCGCCCGAAGTCTCGGGCACCAGGCGTTCGAGCAGCTGTTCGAGCGCCTCGCGCTCGTAGGGCTTGCGCAGGCAAGCGGTGACGCCCGCGGTCCGCGCCGCGCTCTCGTCGTCGGCATCGCGCACCAGCGCGACCACCGCGACCTCGGAGGCGTAGCGGGCCAGCTCGGGCAGGAACTCGCCATCGCGGGCATCGGGCAGCTCGCGATCGGCGCACACCAGGGTCCACATGCCGTGCGCGAGCATCTCGCGCAGCTCGCCCGCGGTGGCGACCGCGTGCACCTCGAAGCCCTGCTCCTCGAGCAACCGGACCAGGAAGATGCGGGCGGCGATCGAGTCCTCGGCAACCAGGGCGCGCCGGATGGTGCGCATCGGCGGCGCATCGGGCGGAGCGGCCTCCG
>DATEMP010000205.1:0-26325 GCA_035275545.1 Candidatus Eiseniibacteriota bacterium
CCGCCGAGCCAGCACGGCGCGCGTCGTCCTCGTACGACGTCGCGGTCGGCACGTACCTGAACGAGGCGCGCGCGCTCGCTGAACGCACCCGGCTCAGCGAGAACACCACCTTTCCCTCGCGCGTCGTGACGGTGGCCGAGGACACGAACTCCGTCTATCGCGTCGTGGTCGGCCCATTCGGCGACCGGACCGCCGCCGAGCGCGCCGCCAGCGACCTGGTGCAGCGCGGCCTCGTGAACGAGGCGCGCGTGGTCGCCGTGGCGCAGAGCATCTCCAGCCGCCACTAGACGCGCGGCTCCCTGCTATTGTCGGGAGCCATGGCGATCCGCTACCGCTCGGTCCTCGACCACGGCATCGAGCCCTCCGCCGCGCTCGTGACCCGCGGCTTCTCCGACTATTACGTCCCCATCACGCTCACCGGGGCGAGCCTGCTCACGATGGTGCGGCAGGATAGCGTCGATCTGGAGTCCAGCCGGATCGCCTTCCTCGACGACGTCCCCGTGGGCGTCGCATTCATCGCGCGCCGCGGATGGACGACCCGCCTGGCCGCCATGGCGCTGATTCCCGAAGCGCGCACCCAAGGTGTCGGTGAGCATTGCGTCCGCCTGGTGATGGACGAGGCGCGCGCCCGCGGCGAGCGGACCATGGTCCTCGAGGTGATCGAGCAGAACGACCGCGCGAAGCGGCTCTACGAGCGATGCGGGTTCCGCACCGTCGGCCGGCTCGTAGGGTACGAGGGCGCGGTGGCGGGCGGCGGCGGCGCTGCGGAAGCTCCCGTTCCAGTCGACGTGCACGAGGTCGCGCGCGCGCTGATCGCGCATGGCCCGACCGACCTGCCGTGGCAGCTCTCGGGCGAGACGCTCGGCCAGGCCGTCCCGCCGGCGAGGGGCTATCGCAGCGAGCACGCGTGGATCGCGATCTCCGACCCCGCCGCTCCCAAGGTGGGCGTGCGCGCGCTGGTGACCGTGCCCGAGGCACGGCGTCGCGGCGCCGCGTCGTCCCTGCTGCGCGCCGTCATGGCGCAGCATCCCGATCGCACCTGGCGTGTGCCCGCGATCTGGCCCGAGCACTACGGCGGCCTGTTCGAGAAGCTCGGGCTGCCGCGGTCGGAGCTGACGCAGTGGCTGATGAGCGCGGCGCTGACAGTGTGATGCCGCGGCGCGACGGCTTTTCACTTGCCCCGACCGGGCCCGCCCACTAGGGTCACCGGCCGCCCGCCTTGATGCCGCGAGGCACTGCCGCTACGGTTCCGCGTCGCTTCGCGCTGCGTCCCCATCGTCTAGAGGCCTAGGACACCGCCCTTTCACGGCGGCGACACGGGTTCGAATCCCGTTGGGGACGCCAGCTCTTCGCTGCGCGCGTGGGCGCTGCGCGTCTTCCAGTGTCCCCAGGTCCCCCGTTCGCGCGGGCTCCACTTGCCGGGCCGACGGCGTGACTCAGCGACCGGTCACTGCGTCCTCAGCCATTGCGTGAACGATTCGCTGGCGGGGATCCATTGGGCGTGGATCTTCTCGGTGCGGTTGCTGTACTCGACCGCGAAGCTCTCGGCCAGGTATACGGGCCCCGCGGAATCGCGATATATGGCCGGACAGAACATCAATCCGGGCAGCGCGTCGCTGTACAGGTTGAGTCTCGCCAGGTTCGTCGAATTGACCGAGGCCGGCAATGACAAGGACACGGGCGCGTCCTCGCGCAACGTGCGCACAACGTCGGCGATCAAGGTCGAATCCACGGTGCGTTTGTGGTCCGCCTGCATCATCGTGCCGGCGTAATCCATCGCCTGGAACCTCGCGTGCCGCCAGTCGAAGGAAGAATGGTTCGCATTGCGGAAGACCGCGTACGCCTCCATCTCAGAGCCACAGTCCACCGCGATGTAATCCGTCGGCTCTTGCCCGGGGATCGAACACACGAGCGAATTGCCGAAGGGCGCGCGACCAATCGCGTGGGTCGGCACCGGGTTCGCGAGCCAGATGGGGTAGTCCTCGAAGTCGTTGAGATATACCGCCGAGCCGAAGTGAACGGTCGTGCGCCGGTACCACCGGTGTGCGGAGTCGGCCTGCTCCAGCGAGTATTTCGGGAGGTGCAGGTGCACCGCCGGCACCCCCTCCAACGCGAACCAGCCGATCACGGCCACGCCGGCCGCTACGACCGCGGCCACGCCGACCAGCCATTTCGCCTTTGTCGTCATCACGTCCTCCCAGACGGCGACGATGATGCCCGTCTCACGTAAGGAGCGCCTCTTCGCATCCCACACTCCCGGTTCGAATCCCGCTCGGGTTGGTGGCCCGAAGGGTTATCGGCCGTCCGCCTTCAGCGCAACAATGTGAAATCATCCTGGCCTCTGCCGCCCCAGATCTCAGCGGATCGAACTTCGGTTGCCGCTCCGTCTGACTGTCCCTCAATTGTCCCCGAACTGGTCCCGCCCAACGTCTACTCCCGTCGGTTACCGCGGCGTGAGCCTTCGCGCAAGTCGTTGTTTTTCTGCGTTTGACCGACAAGCTCCGACGATTGTTTGGGCCGGTCTTTGCGTTCGAATCCCGTTGGGGACGCCAAACCGTTCTCCGCTGCCCTCGCCGCGGACAAACCGGGATGCACTAGCCCAGCTCATTCCAAACAATGCTCGCGTCAGAGGAAGTCCTGCGGCCCCACCGCGTCCGGGTGCCCGAACCTCGCGCTGAGCGTGCCAGCGTATGCGCTCGTCCCGAACGAATGTCTCCCACCCGACCCGTGGTCCACGATCGGACCATGAGAGCGCTTCTCCTTGCCGTTTTGCTCGTTGCGACTGGCAGCTCGGCGATTGCCCTAGGAGACGGGCGGGCCCTTGAACTCGACCATCTCACGCTCGTGGGATGCCGGGCCGAGACCGCAGCCTATCGGGGTCAACGATCGATCCACTTGCAGTCACGGATCGGCCACGAAGCCGATGACGACTCGATGCTGGCAATCGTCCCAAACAGCGACTTCAAGGATGGCACTATCGAACTCGACGTCGCCGGGTCGCCCATCCCGCAGGTGCCCAACGCGCGTGGGTTCATTGGCGTGGCGTTCCGGGTGCAGACTCGGCCTGATTCCTTCGAGTGCTTCTACATCCGCCCCACCAACGCGCGCGCGGACGATCAACTGCGGCGGAATCACTCGGTCCAGTACACATCGAGCCCGGGATTCCCCTGGCAGCGACTCCGTCAGGAGTCGCCGGGCGGCTACGAGACCTATGCCGACATGGAAGCCGGCGTGTGGATCCACCTCAAGGTCGAGGTCGCGGGAACGAAGGCCCGCCTGTACGTGAATGGAGCGACTCAACCCACGCTGATCGTAAACGACCTCAAGCTCGGCGACACTCACGGCGCGATCGCGCTGTGGTCCCACACGTTCACCGACGGCTATTTCGCGAACCTGCGCGTGAGGCATGCGCCGCGCCCCTGAGGCCCCGCTGATCCCTACGCCACGAGGTGAATCATGAAACGCAGAGACTTCCTCAAGAGCGCCTCCCTCCTCGGAGCCGCGCTCGCGTTCGGGATTGGCGAGGCGAGTTCCTCCACGCGTGAGTGGCGCGAGCGTCGCGACCTGTATCCGGAAGGCGTCGCCTCCGGCGACCCGCATCCGGATAGCGTCCTCTTGTGGACGCGGCGGCCGCCGGTGGACGGTGACACGGCGACGCGTCTGACGGTCGAAGTCGCCGAGGACGAGCAGTTCACTCGCGTGGTCGCAACGGCGCAGGCGAGCCTCACCGAGGCGTCCGACTGGACGTGCCGTGTGCTGGCCGCGGGACTCAAGCCAGCCCGCGTCTACTGGTATCGGTTCACGGACGAGCAGGGCAACGGCAGCCGGGTCGGTCGGACCCTCACGGCCCCCTCCCACACCGACAAGCGCCCCGTGCGTTTCGCGTTCGTCAGCTGCCAGGACACCAACACGGGCGCCCAGAACGCCTACCGGCGGATGATCTACGAAGATGAGCGTGCGCCGGCAAACGATCGGCTCGGCTTCGTTCTGCACCTCGGCGACTTCATCTACGAGATGGTCTGGTACCCGGAAGACCGGCCGCAGGGTTACTACGATCGCAAGATATTCGACATCGTGCGATATCCCAACGGCGAGAAGATCAGTGATTTCCACATTCCGACGACGGTGGAGGACTACCGCGCGGTGTATTGCGCCTACCTGCACGATCCGGAGATCCAGGACGCGCGGGCGCGATGGCCGTTCATCTGCATCTGGGACAACCACGAGTACTCGTGGCTGGGCTATCAGGGGCTCCAGGTGTTCGGTGGCAAGGCCCGTCCGGCGCAGACCAAGAAAGTGGCGGCGAACCAGGCATGGTGGGAATTCCAGCCGGCCCGCGTGAAGAAGCCGAGTGGACCTTCGCTCGAGACCTTCGATCCGCCTCAGGTCACGGACACCCCGATCACGGCATTCGACGCTCAGGGGCTCGGCCAGGAGAAGAACAACCTGGCGGCGATCGCCAGTCTGCAGGCGTACCGGGCGACGAAATGGGGCGCCAACATCGATCTCTTCATAACCGATCTGCACAGCTACCGGTCACCCGAACCGGACGTCCCCGAGGGAGACCAATTCTTTGACAAGCAGTTCCCCTATTTCGTGCCCGAGGAGGTCCTCGAGATCCTCGACGCGGGCGCGACGTACGACGGCGGCCACGCGCCTGCGACGATCCGGTTCGCCGGCAAGGAGATCAACAACTCGCGCCGCGACGGGCCGGCCCCCTCGCTGCTCGGCGTGGAGCAGAAGGCGTGGTTTCTCTCCCAGCTCAAGGCCTCGCGCGCGCCGTGGAAGATCTGGGGCAACTCGCTCGCGACGCTCTCGGGGCGCGCCGATCCGCAGAACCTGCCGGCGGGATCCCCACCCTGGGGAGGCGGCGGATTTGCGTCACTCGGTGGCAGCGACTGGAGCACGTGGATCGCCGAGCGCGGCGAGATCTACGACGCGGTTCGCGACGCGGGCATCACCGGACTTGCCATCCTCGCGGGCGATCGACATGCGTTCTGGGCAGGACTGCCATCAAGATCGCTGCCGCCGAAGCCGTTCGAACCCGTGGGAGTCGAATTCGTCACCGGTTCGATTTCGTCACCTGGCACAATTGAGTCCGCCGAGCACCGACTGAAGAAGGATGTACCACTGCGCGGCATGTACCTCGTCGAACGGCCGGGCGCATCGAAGCCCGAACCGACGATCAACATGCTGGTGCGGCACGGCGTTCGATCGGCGCTCGAGTACGCGAGCTCCGGCGACATCGAGAAGGCCAGAGCGCTCTCCAATCGCGACCTGTCGCCGCATCTATCGTTCGTCGATCTCGGCGCCCAAGGCTACTCCACCGTCCGGGTGACGCCGGACATCCTCGAAACCGAGTTCGTGTGCGTCCAGCGGCCGATCGAACGCAGCACCTCGCCTGACGGGGGCCCGCTCGAGTATCGCGTGCTGCACCGCGCCCGGCTCTGGAAGCATGGGGAGTTGCCGAAACTGGAGCAGCAGGTGCTCGAGGGCGCGCCGAACCTATCCATGTGACAGACGTGTGATAGCTCCGGTGCTTGCGAGATGTTCGAGGGCGCCGCTCATGAGGTCTCGCGCGAGGCCCAGACGGTCCAGCCGCATGGTGCCCGGACACTCCAGAGTCAGCTCCGCACGGCCCGGCTCCTTCGTCGGATAGAAGGTCCATTCCCAGCCCCAACCTTGCTCCTCGAGCCCGGCGAGAGTGCGCGCTACCGGATCCGCCCTGAACAGGGCGCGGGCCGTGTCGGGGTGATTGGTGCGCAGAATCACGGCGCGATCCAGCGCAGCGTCCCCAATGGTCAGGGGCGCCTCGCCGAGATAGGCCATGGTCTGCGCGACTCCTGCGGCACGCGCGTCCTGATTCGTTTCGGCCAAGCGCCGCATCGCGAGGCCCATCGCGCCTTGTTGAACGCTCCGGAGCACCGCCGGCTCGCGCCGCGATGAACGGGCGACGAAACTGAAGGACGATGTGGTGTCCACCTCGACGCGGGCAACAGTCCGTCGCTTGTGCTCGCGAGTCCAGGTGCCAATCGTCATGACCCATGAACCGAGTGGCACCCGCTGCGCATCATCCTCGGGGAATCCGTAGGCGAGGTCGATTTCTGGCGAATCGATGAGATGGGCTGGGTCCTCTTCGGACTCGGCTGGGCTCAGGCGCCGGCCCGAGCCCTTGCGCGGCTGAAACACGGAGAGCAGCAGCAGCGGTGCGAGTATGGGCAAGAACAGCAGGCGAAACCACAGGCGCTGTTCCAGCCAGTGGGCCGCGTCTCTGCCGCCCACGAACTCCAGGAGTCTCGGATCCCACCACACGGCTGCCCAAGCCCAAATCAGGAGCTGGAAGGTCAGCCAAATGAAGGGGAACGCACTTTCGAACGCATCTGGGCCGGACGCGCTGGGCGGCCCTGAAGCCAGCGGAGGGCCAGCTCCGTCGCGCGATTCGAAGCCGTTCGCTGCCGCGAAAGGGCTCTCCCGTGGCTCGCGAGCACCAAGTGGCATGGTCGGCGACGCCTCTCGGTTCCGTGATACGGGCCCGCCCCGACGCGGGCCCGGTCGAAACCGTTTTCGGCACAGACAGAGAGACACTGGAGCACCACTTCGCCGACTGTTGCCGTGCCGGCGAGAGCGTCGAACTGGCCATCGGCCGCTATGGCGCGCCGCCGCGAGAGGCGAGACAATCAGCGGGCACGTTGTCCGATTCGGGCACCACAGTCGAGGCCATCATGTTCGCCAAGGGCGCCCTGCTCCTCTCGATGGGACTGATCTGCCTATCGCAGTGTCCTGCTTTCGCTGAGCCCGACGCGACCGGTTACGACAAGACCCTCCACCACCAGCTCCCGACTCCCATGGTTCAGGGTATCTCGTGCAATGTGCTCTGGTACGGGATCGATAGCCGCGGAGAGGAGATCCCCCGGCTGACCGCGCTCGGCTTCACGTTCACGCACACGGAAGATCCCGCGGACCTGAGCGCAACCAATCTCGCCAACTACGACGTTCTGGTGATCGCCTTCACAGGTCCCGGGGTGATCGAGGCCCAGCAGCCCGCGATCTCGGCGTTCACCTCAGCCGACAACGGCCTGCTCATCCATCAGCCAGACAGGCCGGGCGCGATCGACTACGCTCCTGCGGGCTTCGGCGTAACCACTGCAGATCTTGCCTATTGCGAGTTGGAAAGCGCAACGATAGTGAACGGCACCCATAGCATCACTTCGGGGCTCACGGACTCCGATTTGTCCGGACACTTCGATGTAACGACGCACTTGGGTGCCGGGTACACCGTGCTCGCGACGAGTAACGCGGCCTGCCAACCCTATCCGGCCCTGGCTGCCGGCGAGTTCGGGAGCGGAAGGGTCGTTTTCGAGACAGGAAACGCGGGCCCGAACTCGATTCACCCGGGGAGCGACTTCTACTGGGTGCGGGTGTTCGAGTGGCTCTGCGCCGGGTCGACGACCCCCACCGAGAACACGACCTGGGGAAGCGTCAAGATCCTTTACCGCTGAATACGAGACCCGGGTCACTCCCCCCTTCCAACCCTGGCACCAGTCCTTCCATCCAACCAGAGTGAAGGTCGCCCGACCACACCCGGGGGGTGGCGCCATGCCCAATCGCGTCGCTGTCGTGATGACTCTCGCAGCCATGCTGAGCGCAACCTCCGCGCTCGCGCGAGACGATGCTTTCAGGAACACACCGTTTCGCTGGGCCGTGCTCTCCGAAGGCTCGACCGTCGCAACCACCGCCGACGAGCTGAACCTTCTGGACGAATGGACCTCAGACGGAGATCGCGTCCTGCTCGCCCGCTTCGGTGAAGACGACTACCTGATCCGTGACCGGGTCACTCTCGATCGCGCCGACGAGTTGGTGGAGCCCATTCGAAGGCTCGGCGAGAAGGCTCGCGAGATCGTCGCGTCGCGCGGCGCACACCGTGGCGACAAGCTCGGTCGCCGCGAGTGGAAGGCTCGGCTACGGCCGATCAAAGAGAAGCGCCGCGAGCTCATGCTTCAGGTGTCGGGCGAGATCGAAGCGCTGGCCCGGGAAGCCGTCCGGAGAGGACAGGCGCAGCGCTTGAACTGACGCTCCCGCCTATCTTCGCTTCCTCAGGTCGGCGCGGATCTGCGTCAGGATCTCGAAGTAGCGCCACTCGGGTGGCGCGTCCGCTTCCTGGTGGTGGTCGGGCCTCAAGACCAGATCCCCCGTCGCCAGCAATACCCTCCGCACTTCAGCGTTCTGCCGCACCTTCTCGCGCGTCGCGGCGACGATGAGTCGGTAGTGCTCTCCCGGCGTGGGTGACCGATAGACGAAGCGGCGACCCCCGAAGCTCACCCAGTCGATGTTCATCCTCTTCATGTTCTCTTCCGCAAGATCACCGGCCTTCTTGGCCTCGAAGCTCGTCATCCCTGCGACCTGCTCTCTCGAGTACTTCCAGACGAGTCCCGGGTATTTCGCCCGGGGATCGCTCTCACTCTCGGGGTAGAGCATCATCTGCCAGAACCCCTCGAGGCTCGCGTAGCGGTGGCCACGAAAGGTGAACGGAGTCGGCGCGAAGTTCGAGAGCAGGCCCAGCTCGTGGCGCTTGGAGAGGATCACTTCTCCCGGACCGGCCTCCTGCGGCAGGATCTCCCACTGTGGGGCTCCTTCGCGCGCCACCGGTGTCCACCAGTGAGCAGGGAAGCCGGCCCTGTCATCGGCCCGGACACGCGACGCGGCAGCCACCACGCCCACCATCACCACTGCCAGCAGCAGCCGGCCGTTCGCGCGGGATCTCATTCTGGTCGGCCTCCTCGTCGTTCGGGACCCGTGGAGCCTAGGCCCAGCACCGATGCGGAACAACGGCCTTTGGCCACTCGAGTCACAGGGGCATTGGCCTCGGCTCCGACCGCAAAGCTACAATCCGCCCAACGCGGACACCCGGTCGCACATGGCACTTCGGAAAGGACGCTCTACGCGATGAGCGAAACGAAGTACGCTTCGCCTATTGGAGGCTTGCCCGGACAGCACGAGCTGCTCACCGGCCGGTCGATCGTGACGACCGCCTACACCGTGATCCCCAAGGGCGTCTTGCGGGACATCGTCACCAGCCAGATCCCGGGCTGGACCAAGACCCGCGCATGGATCCTGGCCCGCCCGATAGCCGGCTTCACGACGACGTTCGCGCAGCTCGCCATGGAGATCTCGCCAGGTGGTGGCAGCGACGATCCCGAACCCGAGGCTGGGGTGGAGTCAGTGGTATTCGTCACCGAGGGGAATCTCGACTTGAAGCTGGCCGGAACCGACCACCGCCTGAAGCCGGGGAGCTACGCGTTCGTGCCTGCTGGAGCCGAGTGGCGGATCCACAACCGCTCGGCGACCCGAGCCTGCTTTCAGTGGGTGCGTAAGGCATACGAGCCGCTGCCCGGTCACCCGCCGAAGCCGCTGGTGGTGCGCGAGCAGGACATCCCTCCCACGCCGATGCCGGACACGAATGGTGCGTGGGCGACGACCCGGTTCGTCGATCCCGACGACCTGGCGCACGACATGCACGTCAACATCGTGACGTTCGAGCCGGGCGGGACCATTCCCTTTGCCGAAACGCACGTCATGGAGCACGGGATCTATGTCCTCGAGGGCAAGGCCGCCTACCGGCTGAACGACGATTGGGTCGAAGTCGAGGCCGGCGACTTCCTGTGGCTGCGTGCCTTCTGCCCACAGGCGTGCTATGCGGGTGGCCCGGGCAGGTTCCGCTACCTGCTGTACAAGAACGTCAATCGACAGGTGCGATTGACCTGAGCCTGCGCCCTCGCGATCCGGTCACACCTGCGCGGACTTCCACCTCCCGCGCGAGAACAGCCACAGCGTGAACAGCCCGACCGACGTCTCCGAGATGAACACGCCCCAGAACACGCCCGAGTGGTGCCAGCCGAGCCCGACGGCGAGCAGCCACGACAGCGGAATCTGGATCAGCCAGAAGAACACGAGGTTGATCCAGGTGGGCGTGGCGGTATCGCCCGCGCCGTTGAACGCCTGGACGGCCACCATCCACCAGCCGTAGACGAACAGCGAGTACGACAGAATCCTGAGCCACTCGGCGCCGATCGCGATCACCGCGGGATCGGCGGTGAAGATGTCCATCAGCTCGCGCGGCAGCGCGAAGAACACGACCGACACCGCGAGCAGGTAGATCATGTTGTACGCGCCGATGCGCCACACCGAGGCCTCGGAGCGATCCGGCTGCCGCGCGCCGAGGTTCTGGCCCACGAGCGTCGCGGCCGCGTTCGACATGCCCCACGCCGGCATCATCGTGAACATCATGATGCGGATCGCGATCGTGGCGCCGGCCACGGCCTCGCTGCCGAGCGCGGCGAGGATCCGCATCAGGAAGATCCAGGACGTCATCCCGACGATCATCTGCCCGATGCCGCCAAACGCAGTCCGCACGATGTTCCAGACGATCGCTCCTTGCCAGAGGATCTGCGAACGCAGCACCCGCAGGTGGCGCCCGCCGCGGAACAGGACCCACAGCTGCAGTAACACGCCGGCGCCGCGGCCGGTCGTGGTCGCGATCGCAGCGCCCTGGACGCCGAGTGTCGGGAACGGACCGAGGCCGAAGATCAAGATCGGGTCGAGCACGATGTTGAGACCGTTCGCGAACCAGAGGACGCGCATCGCCGTAGCCGCATCGCCGGCGCCGCGGAAGATCGCATTGATCGTGAAGAGAAGCATGATCACGGCGTTGCCGCCGAGCGCCCATTGCATGTAGTGATAGCCGTGCTCGAGCGTCCAGGCGTCGCCGCCCATCATCCGCAGCAGGTCCTGCGCGAATACGATGCCGGCGATCGAGAACGGCACCGACGCGAGCAGCGCGATCCAGATCGCCTGTACCGCCGTCACCGCTGCGGCGTCACGGTTGCCTTCGCCAATGCGGCGGGCCACCACGGCGGTCACCGCCATCGCGAGACCCATGCCGACCGAGTAGACCAGGAACAGGATCGTCTCGGTCAACCCGACCGTCGCGACTGCGGACGAACCGAGCTTGCCGACGAAGAAGATGTCCACGACCGCGAAGGTCGACTCGAGCACGAGCTCCAGCACCATCGGCACCGCGAGCAGGAACACCGCGCGGGGCAGTGGGATCTTCGTGTAGTCGGCGTCGGTGCCGCGGATGGCGTCACGCAGCTCGGACCAGACGGAACGTCGGCCTTCGACCGTGGATTCGGGCGTCGGCCGGGATGGCGGATCGGTCACACGTGCATGTTACTTCACTGCCCCCCGCCGCTGGCTCCACAGGCCGTGCACCGAAACGATGACGGAGAAGAGCCCGGTCACTCCGATCGCGATCAGCGTCCAGACGAAGAAGAAGTGCCCGTCGGTATTGGCCAGCCTGATGCTGGTGACGCCGACCCCCTTCCCCCTCATGTGGGCGAGGGTGGGGAGCAACGCAAAGAGCCCTCCCAGCAGGGTGATGATGTACCCCCATCGCCGTCCCGCGAGCACCACCGTTCCGTACAGCCAGAAGACAAAGATGGGTACCGCCGGGAGGTTTGTGAGCGTTCCCGGCTCGTACCCCCGGACGATGTCGTCTGCCAGGTGAAACGAAAAGAGCAGGATCGAGAGCAGGGACGCGATGATCAGTGCCTTGTCGTACTTCATTGCACGGCCTCCTTGGGGGTCCCGCGTTCTGCCTGCTCCGGCTCGAATCGGAGGATGTCGCCGGGCTGACACGAGAGCGCCTCGCAGATCGCATCGAGCGTCGAGAAGCGGATCGCGCGCGCCTTGCCGGTCTTGAGGATCGAGAGGTTGGCCAGCGCCATGCCGATCCGATCCGCGAGCTCGGTCAGCGTCATTCGCCGATCGTGGAGCAGGTCGTCGAGCTTGACGACGATCGCCATGTCACACCGTCCCGTCGAGGTCCTGGCGCATGCGTGTCCCTTCCGCGAACACGCCGGCCAGCAGGAACGTGAGGAGTACGGCGAGCCAGCCGTCGACCGAGAAGCCGGCCATCTTGACGGGATGCTCCGGCGTGGAAATGGCTTTGGCGACCGCGCCAATGAAGAGGCTCAGAAGCTGGAGCGAGAACAGGGCCCAGGCGATCGCCTGCAGGCGTGAAGCGTTCGCGGCGACGAAGGGGTCGCCCGCTCGAACGGTCTCAATGATCGCAATGAGCCGCTTGAAGACGATGAAGTTCAGCGGGACCGTGGCGAGCCCGAGCGCGGCGATCGCACGCATGCCCATGACCACCCGCTCTGCGTCGGCCGAAGGAGAGAGTTTGAAAGCGCTCATGATCCATTGCTCGTTCGGCAGGACAAACAGCAGAGCCAGGATCACCGGGACGATCATCCAGTTGATGACGATGAGGATTCGCAGCGCGACGTACGCGATCGGCAGCGCGGCGGATGACGAGGTTGGTTTGGACATGGCTTGCGCCCCCTTTCTAGGTATCGATTAGCAATAAGCGGCATATCGCTTATCGTCAAGCGATATATTGTTAATCGATAACTAGGGGAGCGGTCCAGCCGAGGATCGAGTGGCGGATGTGGCCTTCCTGCAGGACCTTACACAGCCGTGGTTCGGCGGATGATCCGCCTCTCGGCCGTCGGCTGGGGGACTACTTCACTCCCGGCGACAGCCTCCGCCTGAACTCCTGCGCACGCGTGTGCTCTCCAGCGCCCGCGCCAGGCTGGTGTGCGCCTTGGCCGAGCTCGGAAACAACTCGGCTGGGAGGCAGCAAGCACAACGACTGGTTCGATGCGGTCCGCAGCGCCACCATGGCGGACACGGTCGAGATCACCCTGATCCTTCCGGGCCAGGCGCAGCCCGCCCTCGAAGTTCAACGTGGTCAGGCCATGCCCGTCGGACGTCGGTTGCTGAACGACCCGGAACGGAATCTGCACCTCGCGCGTCACGCCGTGCATGCTGAGGGGGCCGACCAGCAGGAGATCGCCCCCTTGCCGTCGCACCTCGCGACTCTGAAACCTGATCGCGGGGTACTTCTCCACGTCGAAGAAGTCATCGCTGCGAAGGTGCTCGTCTCGATGGTCGGAGCCCGTGTCGAGGCTCTTGGTCTCGATCACGACCGTGATCGACGAGCTCTCGGGTCGGTCCTGATCGTAGAGGATCGTGCCGCGATAGCCGTCGAATCGGCCACGCACGCTCGTGTGGAGGAAACCGATGTTGAATTCGACCAGCGAGTGGCTGGTTTCGACCGAGAAGTCGCGCAGGCCACTCGCCTGTACCGGGGCCGCCAGGGCGAGGATCCATCCGGCGACCGCAGCCGCGAGCTTCATGGCACGACCTCCCCCGTCATGAACGTTCCGGTTGCCCGGTGAACACTCCACACATACGGGCGAAGCGGGAATCTGTCACGGGGTGTTACGGCAGGACGCCGATCGCTTCGATCTCCACCAGAAAGTCCGGAACCGAGAGGCGCGGCACACCGATCCAACTCGTGGCCGGCGGCCCGACCGGGAAGAAGGCCTGCAGACTCTCGCGAACGGCCAGATCCTTGGTCATCACCGATTCCACGATGTAGATGTGCAGCAGCAGGACATCGTCCAGGGAGCCGCCCGCCGCCTCCATGGCGTATTTCAGATTCTGCAGCGCCTGCATGGTCTGCTGCTTCAGGTCTGCGCTGACGATGCGCTCGTCCTTGTCCCACCCGACCTGCCCCGAAATGGTGACCACGCGCCGGCCTTCGCCGATCGCGATCTGAGAGAAGCCGTACTTCCGGCTGTCGAACAGGCCTTCGGGATTGATGGTCTTGCGAGGCACGACCTGTCGCTCCTCAGTCGCCCCGGTCCACGTCCTGGAACACCTGCAGGGCGCTCTCGAATGGCTCCGCGCTGATCGCAAGCGGTCCGCTGAAGGGGTGGCTCATGATCTCGCAGGTGAAGAGCAGCACGCCGATCAGCGACGCCATCGCCCCCGCCATCACCACGTGCGGCCACCGGGTCTCCATGTAGATGAGGCAGCTCATAGTGATGACGATGAAGGCGCCCCCGATCGCGGCCAGCCACATCGCCCACGGCAACGACTCGTTGGCCTGGGTGTGTCGCTTGTTGCGGGCGGCGGTCACTTCATTGACGGCGTTCATGAACGTCTCGCAGACGAAGGGATAGTCCCGCTTCATCTCGTTGCTGATCGTGCCGTCACCGAACGCGCGGAACATGCCCCCCATGGCCCTGCGTGCTGCCAGGCTGCCTTCGCCGGTCGCGGCCTGCGTGCGCCACTCGTCCTCGACGACCGCCTTCGCGTAGTCCCGGGCCATCGCGCGCAGCTTCTCGCCGGTCTCCGACGGCATGACGTAGGTCGCGCGATACAGCGGCACGAGCGTCGCTGCCTCGACCGCGACCGTGGTCTTGGCGGCGTCGTACGACTCCCAGACCGCGATCACCATGAAGCCCAGCACCACGGCGAAGAGCACGCCCGCATTCAGGAAGATGGGAATGAGCACCTCGTTGTGGCCGTGCCGCACCCGGCCGCGGAGCAGATTGCGACCCAGGTCGACACAGAGCGCGGCATAGGCGGCCGGTCCAATGACCACCAGCACGGCAAACATGAAGGTACCCATGTGCGGTCGATCCTCCTGCTGGGTGTTGCCCGGTTTCTCGCTGCCCGCCGGAAAGCGCGGAGAGTAGCGCGAATCAGGTGCTCGCGCTTCCCTCGCGGAGGATGCGTGCGGCCGCGACCATCGAGGCGAGCTTGCGCGCGGCCACGTCCGGCGTGTTCATCGGCCGCGCAGCAAAGGTGCCGAAGCCGCAGTCGGGGTTCAGGAACAGGCGCTCCGCCGGCACATGCCTCATCGCCGCGCGCACACGCTCGCAGATCTGCGCCGGCGCCTCGATCTCGTCGGAGCGTGGGTTGACCACGCCGAGCCCGAGCTCCTTCCCTCCCGGCGACACGACCTCCCCGGCGCGACTTGTCGCGTATTCGAGCACGAGCTGGCGCACCGGCATGCGCTCGAACCACGGGGCGAGCGGCGCATAGGTCCCGCTCAGCAGCGTGGACTCGTCTCGGCTCCAGTTGCCGCGGCACACATGGAGCCCCGTGCGCACCTCGCCGGCTCCCTCCAGCACCCGGCCGATCATCGAGACGGCGAACTCCAGCTCCTCCTGCGGATCCTTGCGGGCGGCGAGCGCCGCGCACATGAACGTGCGCGTCTGGCCCTGCGAGAACACCAGCTCGGTCAGCACCGGCTCGTCGAGCTGGATGAAGTCCGCGCCGGCACGCGCCAGCTGCTCGATCTCACCGCGCAGGATCTCGACCACGCGGGCGCCGAGCGCCTCCTTGTCCGGGTAGGCCTCGCGCGTCGCTTCGGGCACCCACATCGCGCGCGTCAGGAGATAGGGGCCCGGCAGCGTCACCTTGATCGGGCGATCGGTGAGCGTGCGGAGATAGTGGAGGTCGTTCACCGCCAGCGGCTCGCGCAGCCGGATCTCGCCGACGCAGGTGGGATTGCTGATCGAGAATGCCGGCACGTCCAGGGTGTCGAGCAGCTGCCGGAAGCCCTCCTTGTCCTCCACCAGGTCGAGCATCTCGGCGAGCGTCATGAGCCGCACGCCATCGAGCTTTTCCGCCACGAACGAATAGAAGTTGTCGCGCTGCTGCTCGCCGTCGGTGACGAGGTCGACGCCGGCCTCCACCTGCGCCCTCAATGACTCCCGCACCCCGGCGCGCGCGACCTCGCGGAACTGGTCCGCCGAGATCGTGCCGCGGCGCCGCTCCCGCAGCGCCCGCAGCAGCCCGGGCGAGCGCGGCCAGCTGCCCACCGTGGTGACCGGAAAGGTCGGGAGGCTGCTCACCCGACGGTGGTCTCGAAGAAGCTCTGCTCGCGCACGGCCGCCTCGAGCGCGGCATAGCCCAGCGTGCGGCCGTGCAGCCAGGCCTTGAGACCCTCCATGTCCATCATGTCGCGGTGGGCCGGATTTCCGTAGTCCATCGACAGGAGCACCCTCGTCCAGTGCTCGGCGCGCGCGGCCGGAAACGCGGAGGCGACCGTGAAGTTGCAGTGGTCGAACGGCGCGGTGGTGTCGAGCACGCGCACCCGCGACGGGTCGACCGTTCCGTCGGACCGCCACAGCTCCCAGTTGAGGTCCAGCACCGCCGCGGCATCGGCGGTTCCCGCGAGCAGGTCGTTCAGCGCCTCACGCTCGCCGCCCACGTGATCGCCGTGCTTGCCCACCAGCACGTCGTGACGCCGCACCTCGAAGTCGCGCCCGGACTTCAGTCCCAGGCCCTCGAGGTGATGGAGCGGGAGCAGCGTGGCCTGCGGCGAGTCCAGGGCCCCCAGCGCCACCGTCCGGCCGCGCAAGTCCCGCGCGGCCCGCACCGGGCCGTCGGTCCGGACCAGCAGGTGGGTGCGGCGATCACGATCGGTATCGCGCATCGCGATCGCCCGGCACGTGTCACCGCTGCGGCGCTGAGCGTCGACCCACGCGAGCGGCGAGTTCCACGCGATGTCGATGTGCCCTGCGAGCAGTGCGCTTACCTGAAGTTCGTAGTTCGTGTAGAAGACGCAGTCCATCGGGCACTTCTGGGCGCCGAAGAAGCCCGCGATGATGTCCCAGATGACCGCGACCTTTGGATCGTAGATGACGGCTCCCACCAGGATGGGTCGCACGCGAATGCCTCCTTTCAGGGAACGAGTCGAATGGTGATGTTGATGGATGCGGTATTGCGAAGCGTGGCGAACACCGGCGCGCGCGCGCAGGCCGTCTCCCACAGCGCGTGGATCTGGGCTTCGTCGGCATCGCCTCCGACGTACAGCGTGCCCTGCACCGACGCGAGCGCCGGGCTGCCGACTTCGCCCACGACGCCCAGAGCGACCAGGGGATTCCCGAGGCGCGCTTCGAGCCGGAGCTCCACGTCGTACAGAGGCGTCCCCGCGCGTGCGGCCTCGCGGCCGAGTCCGGCGAGCAGGTCGGTCGCCAGCGCCCCCACGAGCAGGTCGAGCGCCGCGGGGTGGGCCGCGCCCGGGTCCAACCCCAGTTGCCGCTCGGCGTCGAACGTGAGGTTTCGCGTGACCAGCCGAACGTGACCGTCGCCACTGGCGAGCGCACGCATCTCGCACGAGGGCTCGATGACCGGAACCTCGCCCATCGCGCTCAACCGAACAGAGGCAGCCCGGTGAGGGCTCGCCCCGAGAACTCGAGCAGGTGGTCCACGGTCGGCGCCATCACCCAGCCCGCACGCGCGTCCCGGAACACCCGCTCGAGGCCGAGATGCTTCGAGAACGCCGCACCACCGCATGCCTTCATCGCCAGGTCGGAGACGTCGCTCGCCGCCTCCAGCGCTGCGAGCCGCCCCATGAGCACGTAGAGCGGCGCCGCCGCCGAGCCCGACTCGATGTGGTCGAGCGTGTGCCCGAGCAGTGCCCGGGACTGCTCGGTGCGCGAGAACATCTGGGCGAGGCGTGCCCTCAGATTGGGCAGGTCGCGCAGAGCGCTGCCGGTGTGCTCCAGCTTGGCCTCCGAGAGGTGCGACGTGGTGATCGCAACCGCGGCGCGCGCGAGACCGTTGCTCATCGCGGCGGTCCCGATGCTGAACCACGGCAGGACCACCGTGAGCATGGTGGTGGCGCCGTCCCCGAGGGCGCTGATGAGGTCGCGCTCGGCCACCGCGACACCCTCCAGCGTGACCGGCGAGGAGTCGTTGCCACGCAGCCCGAGCCCGTTGAACTTGCCGGCGACCTTCACCCCCGGCGCGCCGCTCTTCACCAGGTAGACCGTCGACTCCAGCGGCGAGGCGGCACCCGGCTTCTGCGCGCTCGAAACGTACGACTGTGCGTGCGCCGCCGAGGTCACCCACGACTTCTCGGCCCGCGTGCGGAAGCCGGCGGTGGCCGGCTCGAGCTTCGACACCGGAGCCCAGAACTGGGAACGCGACCCGCGCTCCGAGAACGCGAGCGTCGTGAGGTGCTCGCCGGAGGCCAGCTGGCGCAACAAGGCGTCCCGACCTTCGAGGTTCTGCGCAGACGCGATCGCCTGCGACGCGGCGACGTGCATCACGTAGATCATGGCCGTCGAACCGCACGCGATCGCGAGCTCCTCGGTGACCGCGGCGAAGGCGCGCATGTTCTCGCCCCGCCCACCGTGCGTGATGGGCAGCGAAAGCCCGAGCAGGCCCGCGCCCGCGAGTGCGTTGATGCTCTCTCGCGGAAAGCGGGCGTTCGTGTCGACGTCGGCAGCATGCTTGGCGAGCACGTCGCGAGCGATGGCGGCGGCGGTCGCCAGGTGGTGCGAGGCGGAATCGGAGAACCGATACGGGTGCGTCACGGTGGTTCCTCTCGGTTGGGACACTGCAAGGCGATGGACCGTAGCCACGCGCGGGAGCGCCCGGGCGTGGCGAGATGTGGGGGCTGCGACGTCGTCGGTGAGCCGGGCACGGAGGCCCGGGGACGTCGCGACTTCAGAAGAGGATGGGACCCGCCATCCTGGGCTCGGCCGTTCAGCCAAAACCCGAGGAGAAGTGGCTCGCGCGAGCGGGAGCGTCACACGGACGCGGCGAGCGGACGGCGGAAGAGATCATCACGACCCGGGAGTATTCCAGAGGGGCGCAGGCAACGGCAAGCGTCACCTCTCCCGTCGGATCTGCGCCGAGTAGATCCTCCACGCGCGTTGCTCCAGGGTGGCGCCATCGACCACGCTCCGCCGGAGCGTGTAGGCGCCGACGAACGCCTCTCGCCCGCCATCGGTCGCGATGGCGGTGATCCGCACCGGTATCTCGATGTAGCGTGACCCCGCGGCGGCTCCGATCGGCCCGGGCGTCCCGAGCACCACATCGACCGACGCCGTGCTGCCGAACCCGTCCTGAAACGCTTCCAGGCTCTTGCCGCTCGCGGCACCATCCGAAGCCCACAGCCGGTACGCATCCCCGTAGCGTCGCTCGTTGATGGCCTGGTAGTAGGCGCGAACAACACTCGCCGCCTCGTCTGTATCCGGGGCCCGCGTTGCGGTATCGGCCGGCGCCTGCGTCGCTCCGGCTCCGGGCGGCGGAGCTGGTGGCCCGGAACGCTGACATCCGCTGGTGAAAGTGACGGCGACCAGCAGGGCGGCGGAGAGCGTTCGCACAAGGCATGCATTGACCATTGGCATGCTGCAAGTTGACACCAGAGAGGTGTGGCGTCCAACGTCTCTGCATGCCTGTCCCCATCGGACGTGTGGAGGCGCTCTTCCGGTATCCCGTGAAGTCCATGGGCGGCGAGCGACTCGAGGCCGCCGAGATGGGCTGGCACGGCCTCGATGGCGATCGGCGCCTGGCGTTCCGGAAACTGGATGACCGCACCGGGTTCCCGTGGCTCACGGCGACCAAGGTTCCCGATCTGCTCCTGTTTGCCCCACGCAGTGACAACGGTGCATTGGGAGAGCTTCCCACCCATGTTCGGACGCCGGATGGCGAAGCAATGCCTGTCTTCGGGGAGGATCTGGCTGCGGAGGTCGGGCGCCGCTACGGGGGTGCCGTGCAGATGATGCAGCTGAGGCATGGCATCTTCGACGAAGCCGCCATCTCCGTGATCGCCACCGATACCGTGGCCGAGATCACCCGACTCGCAGGGCTGACCGATGACGTTCGACGGTTTCGTCCGAATGTCCTGGTGCGCCTGCTGCGACCGGGTCCGTTCCAGGAGGATGAGTGGGTGGGCGGCGCGCTCACGTTCGGCGAGGGTGATGACGCCCCCGCCGTCGCCGTCACGATGCGCGACATTCGCTGCGCGATGGTGAACTACGATCCCGACTCGGCGGCCCCTGCCCCGGAAGTGCTCAAGACCGTCGTTCGCGAACACCAGAACACCGCGGGCGTCTACGGTGCGGTCACACGCATCGGCCGACTGGCGGTCGGACAAACCGTGACCTTCCATGCTGCGAGCTCCGAGTGATGGACAATCCCACCCAGCTCGAGCACGTGCGCTTCGGCAGAGGACTTGGCACGCGGCGCGTCATCTCGTCGCGTGACACGGGAGGCGCATTTGGCGTCGTGGAGCACGACCTGCCGGCGCATCAGCTCGGATCACCCGTGCACACGCACGAGCGCGAGGACGAGTACTCCTACGTGCTGCGCGGGCGCCTGAGCGCCCAGATCGGCGACACGGTGCTTCACGCCGATGCCGGCCAGGTGATCGCTAAGCCACGCGGCATCCCGCATGCGTTCTGGAACGCGGAGAGCGAGACCGTGAGGTTCCTCGAGCTCATCACGCCGGGTGGATTCGAGGAGTACTTCTTCGAGCTGGCCGTGCCGCTCAACACCCGCGACCTCGAGACCATGGCGGCGATCCGGACCCGCTATCGCCTGGCCGTGAGGCCGGAGTCGGTGCCGGAGCTGTTGCAGCGGTATTCGCTGGAACCCTCGTTCTAGCCATGACCGAACGCCAGCCCAACAACCCCCTCCACGGCGTCACGCTCGAGATGATGCTCCGGGAGATGGTCGACCAATTCGGCTGGGACGGCCTGGCGCGGGACATCCCGATCAACTGTTTCCTGGTCGATCCCACGATGACCTCGGCGCTCAAGTATCTGCGCAAGGCGCCGCGGGCGAGGCAGAAGGTCGAGGAAGTCTATGCGCGCTTCGCCGCCCGGCGCCGGGGCTGATCGGTCCGCGCCGGCCTGACGTGCGCATCCGGCTCGCCGTCCTCCACGGGTAGCACGCGGCCTTCGCGCAGGCGCACGCGAAGCATGGCGATGCCCAGCTCCTTCTCGTAGCGGCGTACCAGCCGCACCTCGTCCGCGGTCATCAGCGTGACCGCCTGCCCCTTCGCCCCCGCCCGCGCGGTGCGGCCGACGCGATGGAGATACGCCTTGCTCTGGCTCGGCACGTCGAGGTTGACGACATGGGTGATGCCGGCGACGTCGAGCCCACGTGCGGCGACATCGGAGGCGACCAGCACCGGCACCTGACCGCTACGGAAGCCGTCCATCGCCTGCTTGCGGTCCCGCTTGTCGCCGGCGGCATGCAGCTCCGCGACCGGGATCTTGTGATGCGCCAGCTTGGACGTGACGTCCCTGGCCAGCTCGCTGCGGTGCACGAAGACCAGCGCGCGTTCCGGTCGCAGTGCGTGCAGAAGCCTGCGCAGCACGTCCGGCTTGTCGCGTTCCTCGCAGACCAGATAGAAGTGCTCGATGTTCTCGTTCACCGCCGCGGCGCCGGTCTGCAGCATCACCAGGTCGGGCGCGAGCGTCGCGATCGCCGCCGCGCTCTCCCGCTGCTGCGTGGCGGAGGCGAAGATCAGCTGCCGCCCGCGTGGCATGGCCTGAACGATCGCGCGGATCGTGGGCAGGCTCTCGGCGACCAGCAACCGGTCCGCCTCGTCGATCACCACGCTCCGGACCCCCTGTGTCTTGAGCTTGCCCATCCCGATCAGCTCGAGGATGCGGCCCGGCGAGCCGACCACGACATGCGGCTTCTTCTTGAGCTTCTCGATCTGGCGATCCATCGGCGTGCCGCCGATCAGCAGCAACGAGCGGATCGCCCAGCCGGCATTCTGCCCGAGGTCGGCACACTGGCGCTGGATCTGGATCGCCAGCTCGTGCGTGGGCGCGACGATCACCGCCTGCGTCACCTGCTGCTCGGCGACGAGCCGGCTGAAGATCGGGAGCAGGTAGGCCAGCGTCTTGCCGGTTCCCGTCTCGGCGTTGAGGTAGGCGTCCTTGCCGGCCACCAACACCGGTAGCGCCGCGACCTGAATGGGCGTCGGTTCGGTGATCTCCTGCTTGCCCAGGGCCGCGACGAGTGCGGGACTTAGTTCAAGCTCCCCGAATGTCATAGGCCCCCACCATGGCACCAACGCCTCGCGAGCGATAGGGGACATGTCGGGGCGCCCGCGGGCCGATAACAGGGCCATGCCTCCGATTGCGACCTTGGCGCTGTCGCTCGTGCTCCTGGGCGCCGCTCCGGCGGACTCGGCGACCGCACGCATCGAGCGCTTGATCGCCGCCCTCGATGAGTACCCGGTGGACATGGCGCGGGCCAATGACGCGGTGACCCAGCTCGGCGGCATGCGCGATCACGCGCCCGAGATCATTCCCCTCCTGCTCGTTCGCGCGGAGGAGAACCGGATCCAGGACAACGCCATGCGCGACCTGAGGATCGTGGCGGCCTTCGACACGCTCGCGCGTCCGTTCGCTCCCCAACTGCTCCGGATCGCGGACGCCAAGGACCCCTTCATGGCCGGCCTGGCGCTCGAAGCGCTATCCGCGTCGGGACACGATTCGCCGGAGCTGCGCGCCATGCTCCGTCGCAAGCTGAAGGAAGACTCTCAGCGGGCAGGCGATGCCCTCGACGCGATCGGATCCCTGGGTCCTCGTGGCAGCGAATTCCTCCCGGTGCTGATCGCGACGCTCGACCGCGACCCGTACTACGGCACCCGAATGCAAGCTGCCAAGACCCTGGGCCGGATCGGCGATGACTCGCCGCCGGTCCTGGCATCGCTCAAGCGGGCGATCTGCTCGAGCTTCGAGGCAACCGGGCTGGTCGGGAGCCAGAACGCCCGCTACTACCACAACGTTCGCTACGCCGCGGCGAGAGCGCTGGCCAACCTCGGCCCTGCCGGCGCCAGAGTCCTCTTCGAGGGCATTCGCGACGCGGGTCGCGGCGTGGACACCCAGGGGGCCTTCGCGTGCGCGGACCTCATGGGATCGACCGGAGAGTCGGGACGTGCGTACGTCCCGGAGCTGATCGCCTTGATGGCGTCGCCGGACGAAGCGACTCGTGGCGCCGCGGAGGGTGCATTGCGCAAGCTCGGCGCGATGGCGCGCCCGGCGCTTCTGGACCAGCTCGGGTCCGCGGATCCGGCGTATCGCCGGCGCATCACGAAGCTGATCGAGGGCATCGCGTCGGACTCCACGGATGCGGCGAACTGGCCGCGCCCACGATGAGCGCCACGAGGGCCTCGCTCCCGTGTTAGCATGGGCTTCTCAATGACGCTCACAAGCTGGGAGTAACTGCATGTCCCATCAGCACCAGCACGAACGCTTTTCCATCACGCGCTTCTCCTTCCTGGTGGCATTCCAGCTCGTTCTGCTTGCCCTCGGTTTCTACTTCCTCCTTCCGGGACTCTGGGCGGGCATGCTGGCCGCGGGACCCGGGGCTTTCTTCCTGACCTTCCTCGCGGTCCACATGCTCCTCGCCTTCTTCGAATGGGTGTTCCATCGCTACGCACTGCATGGTGTCACCTCGCAGTGGCTGCAACGATTCGCCACCTCCCATCGGAACCATCACAGCCTGACCCCGGTTCGCCTGCGTCCCGTGACCCAGGGCTCCGACCGGTTCGTCCTGAACGAGTATCCGATCACCCGCGAGGAGCAGTTTCCGGACTCGGCATTCCCGTTCTACGCCCTGGCCGGATTCTGGCTGTTCTTCACGCCGCTGCTGGCGGTCTTCCAATTCCTCCTGCCGGAGTTGCCCGTCCTCCTGGCGGGCTATGCCGCGATCGCATGGTCGATGATCCTGTACGAGATCCTGCACGCGATCGAACACTGGCCCTACGAGTGGTGGAAGCACGCCACCGAGCACCCGCGGTTCGGAGCCATGTGGCGGCGCCTCTATGGCTTCCATCTCATGCACCACGCGAACATCGGGTGCAACGAGGCGATCGGCGGCTTCTTCGGACTCCCGATCCCAGACTGGTGCTTCGGCACCTACCATCAGCCCAAGGAGCTGCTGCTCGAGGGGCGCATGGCGACCGCCAAGGATTTCGCGGTCCGGGAGCCTCTCCCGTTCGTCCGCTGGCTCGACCGGTGGGCACGGAAGCGCGAAACCGCGATCCTGCGACGCCCGAAGTAGCCGTCGCAGCCCGACCGTTGCTCAGTAGTCGCGGTGGATCGCGAACCGCTCGGGATTGCGGCTGAACTCGAGCCGCGTCGAGTCACCCGTGAAGTAATAGGGGCCGTCCGAGTACTCGAGGAAGCGCGAGGTTCGATCGGGCACGAACCGCACCTCGCTCACCGGGTCCCTCAGGACGCCGCACCACCGCTTGGGATCGCGCTCGAAGCGGGCGAGTGTGGTGGCGCTGGCGAAACGGTAGATCTCGCCGTTGACCCGGGTGCGCAGCTTGGGATCGAGCGAGGCGAGCCGCTTGGGCTCGACCGGATCCCAGAGCGAGCGGCTCATGTGCTCGAGAAGGAACTCCGCCGCCGGCACCGGCAGCGCGGGCCCGCAGCCCACCGGCCCTCAGGTCTCGCCGATCTGCGCCTGGGCCAGCCAGGGAATCGACGTGAGGGCCACCAACAGGAGTCCGGCGCGGACCGCGCCATGGATGGTCATGGAGCGCACGCGGCGATCCTAAGCGCTGGTGTGGGGCACACGAAACTGGTTTCGGCCCCTTCTGGCGGCGCTTGAGCGACTCTTGATCTTGTCCTGACATTGCCGCTCGAGGTGGGCGGGCTATCATGCGCCCATGGGCTTCCGACCTGTGGCCTTCGCTCTGGCGATCGTCATCGCCCTCGCGCCCAGGACCCTCGTGGCGCAGGACCCGGAGACCAAGCCGCCCCCTGCCTCGAAGCTCCGGTCGGTCCTGATGCTCGCCCCCGCGAGGGAGCCCGGGAAGCGCATGATCGTGACCGGGACCCTCTTCAGCCTCGACGGCACGCCCCAGCCGAGACGGCGGATCGGCGTCTATCAGACCGACGCGACCGGAAACTATGGACGCGATCCGCGCATACCCCGATGGGCGCGCCTCAACGGCTGGCTGGTCACCGACTCGCTCGGACGCTACGAGATCCGCACCATCCGCCCGGGAGCCTACCCGGGCGGCGGCACCCCCGAGCACATCCACTTCGTCATCGAGGCCTCACGCGGTCTCGATGGCAGCACCGAGCTGAGATTCGAGGACGACCCGCTGGTCTCCCGCACCGAGATCGAAGCCTCCCGGCATGAGGGGCGCTTCGGCACGGCCCGCCCGGTGGTGCGCGGGAAGGACGGCGTGCTGCGCGTCGAGCGCGATCTGCGCTCCCGTTAGGTGTACCGGCGCGTCCAGTGACGAGCGCCGGCTGGCCCGGCATGGCCATGCCCGCGGTTCAGCAGGATCAAATCCCACGCAGTGACACCCGCATGCGTGTCGTGCGTCGGTGGGCATGCACCTTGCGATAATCTGACGTCATGCGCGCCGCCACCGCCCTCGTTCTGCTCCTCAGCACGCTCCTCCTTGCCGCGCCCGCCCCTGCCGACGTGCCGCCGGTCTACGTCGTGGTCTTCACCCACGTCGAGGACAACACGCCCGGGGGCCTGCTGGGCACGTCCCAGTCGCGCCAGAACTACCTGACGATCCGAGCCAACCTGATCGCGATGGCGGCCATGGCGGAGAGCGCCGGCGTGCAGTGGACCCTCCAGCCGGACTGGAAGATCCTCGAGGCGGCGCTCCTCTACGAGGACGCGGCGACGCGCGCCACCACCAACGACAAGAACGTCCTCCGCTATCTGAAGGAGGACCGCGCCGTGGTCATCGACCCGCACTCCCACGAGAACGGCGGCTACAACTACACCGACGTCGCCCACCTGCTCGACTCGCTCGGGGTCGGCGCCACCACCGTGATCGGCGGGCACATCTGGGACCCGGACCTGCCGCAGTTTTCGGAGTGGGACCGGTTCCGCGTGCCGGTCCAGGGCGCTCACTATCCGGGCGCCTTCTGGCGCGGCGACATCCTGATCGGCAGCGGCACGCCCAACCACGTCAACGATCCGCTGGTGAGCGGTGTGTGGCGGCCACGCGACCGCGACCACTACTTCGAGCACGATCCCGCCGGCAACATCGTCGCGATCGGCCCGTACAAGCACTCGTTTACGTTCATCCAGGAACTGATCGGGCTCTACCGCTCGGGCACCGTCCCTGCGAACGCGATGCTCACGTTCTCGGGCAACGTCGGGGCCGGCACGCTCAACATGCCGGGCGGTCTCGCCGCGGTGCGCGACACGGTGCTCGCCCCGGTCGCCGCGTGGCGCGACAGCGGGCTGGTGGTGTCCACCGACTTCACGTCGATGATCCACACGTGGGAGACGGTCTACGGCTCGTTCAGCTACCTCTATGACGCCGAGGCGCCCACCACCGGCGTGCCTTACGGTCCCGCACCGGCCGCGGTCGTGACGCTGGCGGCTGGAGCCAACCCCTGCGGCCCCGCGGCGACGCTGCGCTTCTCGCTCGAGCGTGCGGCGAACGTCCGACTCGCGGTCTTCGATCTCCAGGGGCGCACGATCGCCGTACTGGTCGACGGGCCGCATGAGGCCGGCGATCACGCGGTGACCTGGGATGCGCGCGGGCGGGCGACCGGCCTCTACCTCTGCCGGCTTGACGCTCGGGAGACAGGCGGCGGGACGGTCGCAAGCGCGACGCGCAAGCTGATCGTCGCCCGGTAATACCGCCTAGGGCAGCAC
>DATEMP010000206.1:0-4208 GCA_035275545.1 Candidatus Eiseniibacteriota bacterium
CAGAGATCGGGGTTCACAGGTGACGCCGGGGTTCGAGGGGGGGTTCGAGGGGCGGCTCGAAGGGCGGCTCGAAGGGCGGCTCGGCGGGCGGCGCGCCGGGCGCCGGCGGCGGGTTCAGATGCGGGCGCGCACCGATTCGAGCGTGGGCACGCGGCCCGAGCGCACGCGCTCGAGCGCGTCGGCGTAGAGGCGGTCGTAGCCGTCGGCGCTCGCCTTCCACGAGAAGTCGAGGCCCATGCCGCGCTGCATGAGCTCGCTCCACAGCGGGCGCTGGCGCCAGGCGGTGAGCCCGCGCCGGATCGCGTTCACCATCTCCCCGGGGTCGTAGCGCTGGAACACGAAGCCCCAGCCCTCGCGGGTCTCGGGATCGAAGTCCATCACGGTGTCGGCGAGCCCGCCGGTCTCGCGCACCACCGGGAGCGTGCCGTAGCGGAGGCTGTACATCTGGTTGAGCCCGCACGGCTCGTAGCGCGACGGCATCAGGAACAGGTCGCAGCCGCCTTCAATGAGGTGCGCGAACCGCTCGTCGAAACCGGCCCGGTAGTAGAAGCGATTCGGGTGCTGGATCATGAGCCGCGTGAACAGCTCCTGGTAGCGCGCCTGCCCGGCGCCCAGCACGACGAAGCGCGCCTCGAGCTTCAGGAGCTCGGCCTCCGCCTGCTCGATCAGGTCGAAGCCCTTCTGGTCCACCAGCCGCGACACGGTGCCGATCAGCGGCCAGTCGGGCGAGGTCGGAAACCCGCACATGTCCCGCAGCGCCGCGCGCACCCTGGCCTTGCCCTCGGGGTGCTCGCGGTCGTAGTGGAACGGCAGGCTGGGGTCGCGCGCCGGATCCCAGGTGTCGACGTCGATCCCGTTCACGATCCCGCGCAGGTCGGCGGCGCGCCGCTGCAGCACGCCCTCGAGCCCGAACCCGAACTCGCCGCCGGTGCGGATCTCGCGCGCGTAGCGCGGGCTCACGGTCGAGAGCTGGTCGGCGAAGGTGAGCCCCACCTTCATGTCGTTGACGCGGCCGAAGAACTCGAACGGTCCGGTGGGATAGAACAGCTCGCGCCCGAAGCCCGCGAGGCCCAGCACCCACGAGTCGTGGATCCCCTGGTAGCCGAGGTTGTGGATCGTGAACACGGTCGCGCAGCGCGCGAACGCGGGCTCACCCGCCAGATGGGTGCGCGCGAAGCACGGCACCCAGCCCGCCTGGTGGTCGTGCGCGTGCAGGATGTCGATCGGCTCGCCCAGGTGCGCCAGCCCCTCGAGGGCCGCGCGCGCGAAGAACAGGAACCGCTCGGCGCCGTCCGGGAAGCTGTGGCCGCGCACCGGGTCGTCGTAGATGCCGTCGCGGTCGAAGAAGCGCCGGTCGCCCAGGTGCTCGACCAGCAGCACGCGGTACGTGCCGGTCCCCGCGGCGCCGGACTCGGCGCCGTTGTTGCCCGCGGGCTCGAGCAATTCGAAGCCCGCAGGCTCCCGACCCAGTCCCCACGGCACCTCGCGGCCCTCGAGGCGGCGCCGCGTCCAGCCGGCGGGCACCGCGATCGAGCGGTACGCGGGGATCGCCACGATCACGCGGTGGCCGCGCCGCGCCTGCTCCTGCGAGAGCGCTCCGACCACGTCGCCCAGGCCACCGACCTTGGCGAGTGGCGTCATCTCGCTCGTCACGTGGACGATGCCGAGCGACTTGGCACTCATCGCACCACGCTTCCCGGCGCCTCGACCGCGATCTCGCGCAGGTACTGGGCGGCGTCTTCGGGCGGGGTGGGATTGATGTGGAAGCCCGAGCCCATCTCGAACCCGGCGACCCGGGTGAGGTTGGGCATGATCTCGAGATGCCAGTGGTAGTACTCGAGATCGCCGTCGCTCACCGGGGCGGTGTGGAGCACGAAGTTGAAGGGCGGGCGGTCGAGCGCGCGGTTGAGGCGTTGGAGCGTGTCCTTGAGCATCGACGCCAGCTCCAGGTACTCGCCCAGGTCCTCGGCGTTGTGGAACGACGCGTCGTGGCGCCGCGGCAGGATCCAGGTCTCGAACGGGAAGCGCGGCGCGAACGGCTCGAGCGCGATGAACCGCTCGTTCATCGCCACCACCCGGCGGCCGTTGTTCTCGTCCGCCTCCTGGTGGACGATGTCGCAGAACACGCAGCGCTCCTTGAGCTCGAAGTAGCGGCGTGCGCCCTCCAGCTCCTCCTGCAGGAAGCGCGGGATGATCGGCGTGGCGATCAGCTGGCTGTGGGTGTGCTCGAGGGTGGCGCCCGCCCGCTCGCCGTGGTTCTTGAAGATGAGCACGTACCGCAGGCGCCGGTCCTTGTGCAGGTCGATGATGCGCTCGCGGTAGGCGAGCATGATCTGGTGGATGTGCTCGACCGGCAGATCGGCGAGGTCGGTCTGGTGGTCCGGCCCCTCGATCACCACCTCGTGCGCCCCCACGCCGTTCATGCGGTCGTAGAGACCCTCGCCGCGGCGGTCGAGGCTGCCCTCGATCTGGAGCGCCGGGAACTTGTTCGGGACCACGCGCACCGTCCAGGGCGGGTTCGCGGGCGTGGCTTGCGGCGCACGTGCCGTGTACACCGCGGGCGGGGTCTTGTCCTCCTGGCCGGGACAGAACGGGCAGAGCCCGGTGGACTTGGTCCGCGGCGAGGGCGTGAAGCTGGTGGGGCGGCGACTCCGCTCGGTGGAAATGATGACCCACCGGCCCACCACCGGATCCTTGCGCAGCTCGGGCATCGCACCTCGTGAACGATGGCGTTGAGCGGGATGCTCCGCGGTCCCTCGCGAACCCGCTACTCTAGGAACACGCTCGGAGCGCGGTCAAGTCGCCGCGAGCGCTTCGCGGCGCTCGCCGGCGGTGGATTCGAACAGCGCGCGCAGCGCCTCCTCCTGCTCGGGCAGCATCTCGCGGCCGCGGCGGCTCATCGCGATGCGCGCCGTGGCGGTGAACTTGTCGAGCTGGTACTCGATGGTGCGCCCGCCGTCCCACCAGGAGAACGCGGGCAGGTGCTTGGGCGCGTAACGGCCGCCGCCGAACAGATGGGAGCCGGTGCCCACCACCGCGCCGGTCGGGAGCAGCGTGCCGATCCCGGTCTTGACCCCGGCGCCGATCATCGCCCCGAGCTTGATGAGCCCGCTGTCCAGCTCGCGGCCCCCGGAGCGCACCCGCACCGTGCCGTAGTTGTTCTTGAGATCGCTGGTGGTGGTGAGCGCGCCGAGGTTCGCCCACTCGCCGATCGCGCTGTGGCCGACGAAGCCGTGGTGGCGCTTGTTCCCCCAGCCCTGCCAGACGCACGCGTCCACCTCGCCCGCGATCCGGCAGCCGGGGCCGATCGTCGAGTGGCCGATCACCCCGCCCAGGAGATGCGTCCCCTCGCCCACCGCGCACGGTCCGACCACCAGCGTGTGCGACTGGACGATCACGTTCGCGCCCAGGTGGATCGGGCCCTCGCGCGCGTCGAGCACCGCGAGCGCGTCCACCCGCGACCCCGCCTCCACGCTCACGTGCTCCTTGCGGTAGAGCGCCGCGAGTGGGTGGATCTCGCCGCGCGCGTGCACGCGGGCGCGAGAGAGATCGTCGGCGATCGCCTGCGGGTTCCAGTCGATGAGCTGCCAGGGCCGGGCGATCACCCGCGCATCCACCGGCTGGGCGGGCAGGTCGAGCGAGGCGAGGAACGCCTCGAACGCCGCACCCCGTCCGAGCCCGGGCCGGAGCTGGGCGATCGGAAGCCGCGCGGCCACCCGCCGCCCCGCGCACGTGAACAACGCGGGCGCGGGCGCCTGGAGCACCGGGTCCAGCCAGGGCCCCGGGAGTGCGGCGGCGTTGACGATCAGCACATCCCCTTCCGCGGCGTTCGGAACCCCGTCCACGCCCACGCCGCCCGCCCAGCCGCCCCACAGCCCGGTGCGCGCCTCGACCGCGAGCAGCGGCAGCCGGGTGGCGCGCATCCACCGCGTGCCCAGGTTCGAGCCGCCGAACGCGAGCGCGTGCACCGGGAGCACGTCGGTGAGCGGGGCGAGGTCCGGCCAGCGCGCGTCCTCGAACAGCACCAGCGCGACGCTCATTTCTTCTTGCCCACGAACCGGAACGCGCCGTCGAAGCCGCTGGCGAGCGCCCGCGCCCGCAGCGCGTTGGCGGCCTCGCCATTCATGCAATCCCTGGTTCGCACCTTGGAATAGCCGCCCTCGCGCTCGATCACGAACGTGGCGGGAAGCTGCGAGCCCGCGGCTTCG
>DATEMP010000207.1:0-16781 GCA_035275545.1 Candidatus Eiseniibacteriota bacterium
CAGAAAGAAACACTCTCCCCGGGGAGAGTTGCGCCGCGCCGCTACACCCCCCGCGCCAGCGCCCGGGCCTTGTCGGTCTTCTCCCAGGTGAAGCTGGCCTCGGTGCGCCCAAAGTGCCCGTACGCGGCGGTGGCGCGGAAGATCGGCCGCCGCAGGTTCAGGTGCTTGATCAGCCCCGCGGGCGTGAGGTCGAAGTTCTTGCGCACCAGGTCGGTCAGCTTGCTGTCGCTCACCTTTCCGGTGCGCTTGCTGTCGACCATGATGCTCACCGGCTGGGGCACGCCGATCGCGTAGGCGATCTGCACCTCGCACCGGTCGCACAGATGGCTCGCGACCAGGTTCTTGGCCACGTAGCGGGCGCCGTAGCTCGCCGAGCGGTCCACCTTGCTCGGGTCCTTGCCCGAGAACGCCCCACCGCCGTGGCTGCCGAGGCCGCCGTAGGTGTCGACGATGATCTTGCGCCCGGTGAGCCCGGTGTCCGCCATCGGGCCGCCCTTCACGAACGATCCGGTCGGGTTGATATGAAACTTGATCGGCTTGGCGCGCTTGATGAGCTTCTTGGGCAGCACCGGCATCGCCACCTTGGTGATGATGTCGCGCTCGATCTGCTCGTGCTTGATGTCGGCGGCGTGCTGGCTCGACACCACCACCGTGTCGATGCGCAGGGGCTTGCCGTCCTCGTACTCGATCGTCACCTGGGACTTGCCATCCGGGCGCAGGTACGGGATCAGTCCCTTGCGGCGCACGTACGCGAGCCGGCGCGTGATCGCGTGCGCGAGCATGATCGGCAGCGGCATCAGCTCCTTGGTCTCGCGGCACGCGAACCCGAACATCAACCCCTGGTCGCCCGCCCCGCCCTTGTCCACGCCCATGGCGATGTCGGGCGACTGGTCGTCGATGGTGGTCACCACGCCGCAGGTGTGGCTGTCGAACCCGTACTCGGCGCTGTCGTAGCCGATCTCGCCGATCACGCGCCGCACCAGGGCCGGGATCTCCACGTAGCCGTTGCTCGAGATCTCGCCCGCCACCACCGCGAGCCCGGTGGTCACCAGCACCTCGCACGCCACCCGGCTCTGCTTGTCCTGCGCGATCAGCGCGTCGAGCACGGCGTCCGAGATCTGGTCGGCGATCTTGTCGGGGTGTCCTTCGGTCACGGACTCGGAAGTGAATAGATGACGCGCTGCCATTGCGGCTCCTCTGGGGTTCTGCAGCTAGGTGATCTTGACCTCGCTCGAATCGCCGACGTTCAGGCGCTTGAACGCGCCGCGCACCACGGCGTTCTCGCCCACCACCGAGCCTTCGATGAGGATGTCCTCGACGACCGCGTTCTCGTTGACGATCGAATCCCGCACCACCGCGTTCTTGAGCCTCGCCCCCGCCGCCACCGACGCGTGCGGGCCGAGGATGCAGTTCTCCACCACCGCGGTCGGCGCGATCGACACCGGCGCGTGGATCACCGAGCCTTCGATCGGCCGCCCGTCCTTCTTCTTGTCGAGCAGCACGCGGTTGGTCTCGAGCAGCGTCTCGGTCTTGCCGCAGTCGTACCAGCCGGCGACCGGGAAGGTGGTGAGCGTCTCGCCCTTCTGCACCATCAGCTCCATGGCGTCGGTGAGCTGGAACTCGCCCTTGGTGCGGATGTCCTTGCGCTGGATCTCCTCGAGCGCCGCCAGCAGCGGTGCGGCATGCGTGAAGTAGTAGATCCCGGTGATCGCGAGGTTGGAGGCGGGCCGCTCGGGCTTCTCGATCAGCAGCGTCACCTTGCCGTTCCGATCGGTCTCGACGATCCCGAAGCGGCGCGGATCCTCGACCGCCTTGACCCCGATGCTGTGGGTGGTGCCGTTGAGCACGCCGCGCAGGTCGGCGTCGAAGATCGTGTCGCCGAGGATGATGAGCACCGGCTGGTCGTCCACGTGGGGCGCGGCCAGCGACACCGCGTGGCCGAGGCCGAGCCGCTCGGGCTGCTCCACGAAGTGGGCCTCGAGGTTGGGGTAGGCGCGCTGGACGTAGTCCCGCACCAGGTCGCCCATGTAGCCGACAATCAGCACCGCCTTCTTGATCCCCAGCGCCGGCAGGTCGTCCAGGATGTGGGCGATGATCGGCTTGCCCGCCACGTGCAGCAGCACCTTGGGCAGCGTGTGGGTGTGGGGGCGCAGACGTGTGCCCACGCCCGCCACCGGGATGATCGCGATCGGTTCCGCCACTGCTCCGTCCTTGTTGCGGGGCGATCGCCCCAGTCTCACGCGCCTCGCGCCGCCGACTCGGCGAGGCGCCGCTTGAACTCGTCGATGCTCGCGATCGGCGTGGGATCCACACCGGTCGCCAACGCCAGATACAGGCTCAGGTAATCGCCGAACTGGATCAGCGAGGCGAGACGGGCCAGCCGCCCCTCCCCGGCCGATTCCACCTCGTGCACGGAGGCGCCCTGGCGCGCCGCGTACTCGCCGGTGAGCGTCAGGCGGGTGCGCGTCGCCGGCGAGTCCTCGGCGTCGCGCAACAGCAGCACCGCCAGCTTCTTCGGCAGCGCCGCTGCATGCTCCCAGCCGACGATCTCGTTGTGATTGAGCTCGGGCACCAGCGCCGAGTGGCCGGGCATCTTAGCATTTTCGTTGAGCTGCTGCCGCACGCGCGTGGCCACCGGGCCGGTGCGCTCGGCACCCGCGTAGATGAACACGATCTTGCCCGCGAGCTCGAGCGCCATGCGCTTGGCGGGGTTGTTCGCCGCCGGCACGTCGGGCGCGAGCGAGGCGTTGCGCGCGCGCAGCGCCGAGGTCGCCTCGCGCCACGCGCGCGCGGGATCGTCCACCCAGCCGAGCGCGTGGAGCAGCGTGGTGATCGACACCCAGGACGAGAACAGCGCCGCGCGCGGCTGGGAGCCGCCCGGGACCCGCGCCCACGCCACGCCGTCCCGTGCGCACCATTCGGCGAGCCGCCCGCCGGAGGCGATCGCCAGGCACGGCACGCCGCGCTCCCGCGCCTCGCGGTAGAGCGCGAGCGTCTCCTCGGTCGTCCCGGAGTACGAGCAGAGCAGCGCCAGCGCGTCCTTGGTGACGAACGCCGGCCAGTGGTACTCGCGCACCGTGAGCATGGGGTGCGGCAGCTTGTCGTGGTAGAGCCCGGCGGTCAGGTCGCCGGCGATCGCCGAGCCGCCCACCGCGCCCAGCGCGAGCAGCGTGGGGGTCTTGATGGGCGGATGCCAGGGATGCGCGGCGCAGCGCTCGACCGCCTCCTGGATCTGCTCGGGCTGGCCCTGGATGCGGGCCGCCATGCCCCCGGCGTCGCGCGGGCCGTAGGGCGGCTCGAGTGCGGCGGCGGCCGCCTTCACTCCTCGCCCCGGTCGGCGGTCAGGTAGTCGGGCAGCAGCGGGTCGAGCTCCCGGCGCAGCAGGGCGCGCACGCCCACGGCCGAATCGTGCGCCAGCGCCTGCTCGGCGATCTCCCGCGCCCGGGTGGCGGGCACGCTGCGGATCGCCGCCTTCACGCGCGGCAGGTCGTACGACGACACGCTCAGCTCGTCCATGCCGAGCCCCACCAGCAGCACCGCGATGTGCGGGTCTCCCGCCATCTCGCCGCACACCCCCACCCAGCGCTTCGCCAGGTGCCCGCAGTGCACGGTGTGCCGCAGGCTGCGCAGCACCGCCGGACTCAGGGGCTCGTAGAGGTGCGCGAGCCGCGCGTTGTCGCGGTCCATGGCGAGCGTGTACTGGATCAGGTCGTTCGAGCCCACCGAGAGGAACTTGGACTCGGCGGCGAGCAGGTCCGCGACCCACACCGCGCTCGGGGTCTCGATCATGATGCCCACCTCGAGCTCGCTGTCGAAGGGCTCGCCCTTCTTCTCCAGCTCGGCGCGCGCCTGCGCGCACACCGCGAGCGCGCTGCGCAGCTCCTCGAGGCTCGCGATCATCGGGAACATCATGCGCGCGCGGCCGTGGGCGCTGGCGCGGTAGATGGCGCGGATCTGGGTGCGGAACACCTCGGGGTGGGCGAGCGCGAACCGGATCCCGCGATAGCCCAGGAACGGGTTGGTCTCGTGCGTGGTGCCCAGGTAGGAGGCGACCTTGTCGCCGCCCAGGTCCATGGTGCGGTAGATCACGGGACGGGGCGCCATGCGCTCGGCGACCGCACGGTACACCCGGTACTGCTCCTCCTCGCTCGGCAGCTCGGCGCGGTCCAGGTAGAAGAACTCGGTGCGGAAGAGCCCGATCCCGTCGGCGCCCACGCCCATGACCGCCTCGATGTCGCCGGGCAGCTCGATGTTGGCGCCCAGCTCGACGCGGCGCCCGTCCGGGGTCACCGCGGGCGCCTCGCACAGGCTCACCAGGTCGGTGGCGCCCTTGTCGAGCTTGGCGCGCCGCGCGCGGTAGCGGGTGGCGATCGAGGGCGCCGGGTTCAGCTCCACCTCGCCGAGGAACCCGTCCACGATCCCCAGCTCGCCGTTCTTGGCCGCCTGCATGATGCCGCGCACGCCCACCACCGCCGGGATGCCACGCCCGCGCGCCACCAGCGCGCTGTGCGAGGTGCGCCCGCCCACCTCGGCGACGAAGCCCACCACCCGCTCGCGGTCGAGCACCGCCACGTCGCTGGGACCGATCTCGTGCGCGACCACCACCGAGGGGCGGTCGAGCGCGGTCAGCCCGCGGTGGCTGTTGCCCATGAGGTGGCGCAACACGCGCCGCTCGACGTCCATGATGTCGGCGCGGCGCTCGCGCAGGTATTCGTCCTCGACCCGCTCGAGCCGCGCGGCGACCGCCGCCATGTAGTCGCGGAACGAGATGCCGGCGTTGCGGCGCTTGCGGATGCTCTCCTGCACCGCGCGCCGAAGGTCGGGATCGTCGAGCATGAGCATCTGCGCGTCGTAGATGGCCGCCTCGTGCTCGCCCAGCTCGGCGGCGATGCCGTCCCGGATCTGCGCCAGGTCGCGCCGCGACGCCTCGAGCGCCTTCTCGAGGAACGCCACCTCGTCCTCGATCCGCTCGGCGGGGATCGTGAACTCGCGCACCGCGTACTCCTCGTCCACCACCAGCAGGACCGGGCCCACGCCGATGCCCGGCGAGGCGGCGATGCCCGTGAACTTCACGACGGCTCTCCGAAGCGGTTCACCACCAGCTCCTCCAGCGCCTTGAGTGCTTCCTGCTCGTCCTCGCCCTCGGCGCGCACGTTGATCGTGGCCCCCTCCTCGGCGGCCAGCATCATGACGCCCATGATGCTCTTGCCGTTGACCTCCAGGTCGTCCCGGGACACGAACACGTGCGCCTTGTAGCGCGCCGCCAGCTTCACGAACAGCGCGCACGCGCGCGCGTGCAGGCCGAGCTGGTTACGGATGACGAGCTGCGCTTCGACCAAGCGGTCCCCCCGGTCCCCGAACGATCAGCGAAACCACGCCGCGGCCAGGCACAACGCGCCCGCCCCCAGCGCCCACTGCGTGGACGAAGGCCGGGCGCGCTGGGCGGTGATCATCCCCAGCGCGATGCCGGCCGCGAGCGTCGCCTGGAACGGCAGGCTCTGCGGATCCCCGCGCGGCACCAGCAGTGCTGCCACCGTGATCCCGACCAGCCCCGAGCCGAGCCCCGCCAGGGTGCGCATGGTGCGCTCGAGGTTGCCCCGCAGACCGGCGCCGAGCACCTCGGGACCGAGTGCATACCCCCAGCGCACGCCGCGCACGCGCAGCGTGAGGTGCCCGGCGTTGTAGCACGCGAGCAGCGCGAGCGCGCCCAGCCACGGGCGGTCGAGCGCCAGCCACACCCCCAGGAGTGCGGCGAACGGGCGGAGCGTGAACCAGAAGAGCCGGTCGCCCACCGCGGCGAGCGCCGAGCCCAGCATGCTCTTGACGCGCAGGATCCCGTCGTCCTCGGGGAGCACGCCCGCGGCGCGCTGCTCCTCCAGGTGCGCGACCGCACCGAGCGCCACCGATGCGAGCGTGGGCTGGGTATTGAAGTATCCGGTGTGCTCGGCGAGCCGGGCGCGGCGCACCGCGGCGTCCGGGTAGAGCCGCTCGAGCACCGGCGCGAAGCAATAGGCCCAGCCCAGCCCCTGCTGGCGCTCGTAGTTCCAGGTCGCCTGCAGCAGCGAGGTGCGCGCCGTCATCCGCGCCAGGTCCCTGCTGGTCACACGTTCGGTCATCAACGGGTCCCCACGACGTAGCCGAGCCAGGCGGCGATCAGAGCGCCGCCGAACACCGCGATCCGCGAGAGTCGCCGCTGGACGAAGGCATGCAGGAGCTGGGCGAGCCCCAGTCCCAGCCACAGGGGCTGGGCCAGGTGCCACGCGCGGGCGAGCCACAGCGACTCGGTCGTCACCAGGCGTTGCAGCCCGAAGACCGCCGCCGCCATGCACGCGGCGCAGTAGGCTACACCGGCCGCGAACGCCAGGACAACGGCGGCCCGCTGCGCCGCGCCCAGCGCGGTCTCGTCGCCCATCTGGAGGCGCTCCTCGCACCAGCGGGCGAGGCCCTCGTTGCGCCGGCGCTGCCAGCGCAGCACCGACGCCCCGAGTGTGGCCGCCAGCAGCCCGACGATCACGCCGATCATCGCGCACGCGTCGCGCGCGATCGTGAACGGATGCGCGGCGCTCAGGACCAGCGCGGTGCCGATCCCGGTCACCCCGCCCACCGCGTAGTCCTCGGGGGTGCGCGATCCCACCGGGGCGGTGCTCGCGGCCAGGATCTGGAGCACCACCGCCACCTGCATCGCGGTGCGCCAGTCGCCCCACAGGGCGCCCAGCAGCGTGCCCATCACCAGCGGCTGCGACAGGAAGGTCTGCGCCACTGGCGTGGCGTCGAGCGCGGCCACGCCCGCGAGCAGCAGGGTCGAGAGCAGCTGGAGGTTCACGCCGGCTGTCCCAGCTTGCCGGGGGCGAGCCGGAAGCGCACGCGCAGGCTCTTGCCGCTCTCGAGCGCCACCGGAATGGCGAAGCGCACCTCGACCCCCTGGAACACGCGCTCCGCTCCCGCCTCGGAGAGCGACACGGTCTCGATCGGCGCGCGCTCGAGCGAGGCCTTGCGGTCGACCCAGAGGTCGAGCCGGCGCTCCGCCCACGCGTCGATGAATGCCACCCGCGAGACCGCCGCGTGCTTGGCGACCGCCGCGAAGTGCGGGGGGTCCGCGCGCTCGCCCTCGATCTCGACCCAGCGATCGTCGGCCTGCGGCACGTGGAGCCCCAGGTTGAGCTCGACGATCAGCCGGCCCAGCCGCGACCGGTCCGAGCTGAGCGTGTGGTCCACTTCGAGCATGCCGTCGCCCGCCACCGCGTAGCGCTTGGTGAGCGCCGGTGCTTCGCCCTCGCGGGCCGAGCAGGTGAATGCGGCGGCGCTCGCCTCGCCCGCTTCGAACACCGTCTCCGCCCACACGTGGGTGCGATCGCCCTCGCTCCAGCGATCCACGAACGAGTCGCGGCCGTGGAGATCGAGGTTAGCGGCGAGTGCCGCCAGCCCCGGCTCCTTGACCCGCACCGCGTCGTGGATGCTGCGCCCCTCGGCGGCGCCCTGTTCCGCCTCGCGCAGCTTCTTGTGATAGGCCTCGGGCCGGCGCGCCAGCGTGTCGCCGTAGTTCCAGAGCGCGATCCGATCGTCGAACGCCCACAGGCGGCCGCCGCGCAGCGACACCCAGGCGGCCCAGCGCGGGGTTTCGAGCAACGCATCAGGGATGCCGTCCAAGTCGAGATCCGCACGCACGATGCGCGGTGCGGCGGGGCCCAGGTAGGTCTCCACCGCGATCAGATCCCGGTAGAGCGCCGAGCGCAGGTGCGGCAGGTAGAGCCCGCCGAACACGCCGTGCCAGTAGGGGCAGTTGCACTGCGAGCGCCACAGCCGGGTGCGCGCCTCCCGCCAGCGCTGGTCGTCCTCCTGGGGCTTCTCCCACAGGCGATGCGACGCGTAGAGCGCGCGCTTGTGGAGGCGGTTGGCCTCCGGGTAGCGCGCCGCGAAGTTCCGCCAGTGACCGCCGCGCACCAGGTCGCGCGCCGCGTCTCCGAATGCCGGCGTGAGGATCTCGACCGCGCGATGCTGGCGCTCCTGGGCGGCGGGCGGCAGCGACCACTCCTCCATCTCGTGGTACGAGGCGCTGGGCAGGTAGGCGAGCCCGCGCGGCGGATGGTGCGCGAGCGCCTCGGCGGGCGTGCGCAGCTCGATCCACGGCTGGGCGGCGAGGGCGTCGGCGAAGCGCTCGAGCCATCCCTGGTCGTAGCAGCGCGCGTGGGTGCCCGGCCACACCCCGAACTTCTCGCCGTCGTCACCGAGCACCGCGATCCGCCCCTCGCCCCCCTCGGCCACGCGCGCGAGCCGCTCGACGATCTGCTCGGGCTCGCCGAACGGAATGAGGTAGCGCAGGTCGCGGTGGATCGGGAACACCGCGATCGCGCGGCCCTGGTCCTCGGTGAGGAAGTAGCCCCACAGGTCGTCGCGCTCGAAGCCCGCCGCCAGGAAGTGCGCGTCGTCGACCGCGGTGTAGCTGGCACCCGCGGCGGCCAGGCTCGATGCGAGCCCGGGCTCCCACACGCGCTCGGCGAGCCACAGCCCGCGCGGGCGGCGGCCCAGCTCCAGCTCGAGCCAGTCGGCCATGGTGCGGATCTGGCCGCGCCGGTCGACCTCGGGGATCGCGGGCAGGATCGGCTCGAAGAAACCGCCTCCCCAGAGCTCCACCTGGCCGCGGTCCGCGAGCGCGCGCACCCGCCGCAGGTAGTCCATCTGGTGGAGCGCCAGCCACTGGAGGAGCGGCCCGCTGTGGTGGAGCGCGATCCGCACCGCGGGGTGCGCCTCGAGGAACGCCAGGAACGGCGCGTACGCGTCGGCGTACGCCGCCTGGAACACCCCGTCGAAGTTCCCGACCGGCTGATGGTCGTGAACGATCAGCGTGAGGGTGACGGGTCGCATGGATCAGGTATGCCGGGCGGCGCGGTGACGGATCACGCCGGGGCGCTGGCGGGGTCGAGCGAGGCGAGCGGCTCGGGTCGCGCGGCGGGCACGTCCTGGACCTCGAGCGACACGCCGCGCCCCAGCAGCGTGCGGGCACGCGCTCGGTCGGCATCGTCCAGGTAGACGTACTCGTTCACCTTGGTCTTGCCGGGCAGGTAGTGGAGGCCGCCCACGTTGAACCGCGCGATCGGGGCGCCCGCCTCGACCAGCGCGAGCGCGGTCTCGAGGTTGCGCACCAGCAGGAACGCGCCGCCCTCGGCGTCGTTCTCGCCCGCCCACGCCGCCGCCATCTCGGTGACGGTGACGATCCGCACCTCGACGTCGGGCGCGGCGCTCGAGAGCAGCTCCCGCTCCCAGGCGTTCGCGGCCACCGCGTCGTCGGCGACCCAGATGCGCGCCGGGTGCATGCGCTGGCCCCAGGCCACGAGAATCTGACCGTGGATGAGGCGGTCATCCACGCGATGCAGCAGCCAGCTCATGCCGGCTGATGGTGCTGGCGGATGCTGTCCCGGCCCTTCTGGATCAGCCGCTCGGCGAGGGCGGTGGGACCGTAGGCGTCGCGGTTGTGCAGGAAGTCGAGCAGCACCGGCAGGTTCATGCCGGTGACCACCACCACGTCGCCGCGGCCGCGCGCCGCCGCCACGCCGCAGGTGTGGCAGGAACCGCCCCAGAAATCGGTCAGCACCAGCCCCCCCTCCCGCCAGTCGGCGACCCGGCGCTGGATCGCCGCCTCGAGATCCTCGCGCGACAGCCCTTCGTTCGAGAGCACATCCACACCCTCGACCGGACCGTACACCTTCTCCGCCGCACGCAAGAGCGCGTCGGCGAGGTCGGAGTGCATGACCAGCAGGGCCTGGGTTCGGGAGCTCATCGAGCCTTTGGATGCACCAGGGGGGTCACTCGGTGTCCTCCCGTACCCACGCCCGGGCGGCGCTCTTGCGCTTCATGAGCTCGATCAGGTGCTGGTTGAGGCGCTCGGCCGGCGAGTAGCCGCCGTACACCTTGACCAGGTAGTTCAGGGCGATGACTTCGGCGATCACCGTGATGTTCTTGCCGGGGGTGATCGGCACCTGGACCAGCGGGATCTCGACCCCCAGGAGGTTGGTCTTCCGGTCGTCCAGCCCCAGGCGCTCGTAGTCCTCGTCGGCGGACCAGTTCCTGAGGTTGACCTCGACCTCGACGCGCTTCTGGAGCCGGATCGAGCGAACCCCGAACACCGCCTGCACGTCGATGATCCCCAGGCCGCGGATCTCCATGTGGTGCCTGAGGAGCTGGTTGCCGGTGCCGATCAGCACGTCGCCGTGGCGCTTGGTGATCGTCACCACGTCGTCGGCCACCAGCCGGTGACCGCGCTCCACCAGATCGAGCGCGGTCTCCGACTTGCCGATCGCGCTGCTCCCGGTGAACAGCAGGCCGCAGCCGTACACGTCGACCAAAGAGCCGTGCACCGTGACCTGGGGCGCGAACATGTGGTCCAGGTAGGCGGTGAGCGAGTGGATGAAGGGCGTGGTGCTCTGGCTGGTGCGCAGCACCGGCACCTGGCACTCGTTGCCGCGCTCGATCAGGTACGGGGGCACGTCGAGCCCCTTGCACACCACGATCAGCGGCATCGAGAACTGGAAGAGCCGGTCGATCGCCTCGCGCACCCGCTCCGGGCTCAGGGTGGCGAGGTAGGTGAGCTCGGTCTGGGCGATGATCTGGATGCGCTCGGGAAGGAAGTTCTCGACGAATCCCATGAGCGCCATCCCGGGCCGATGGATGTCGCTCACGGTGATCTCGCGCCGGGAGGCGAGCGATTCGCTGAGGGTATCGAGCTGGAGATCCTGACGCTGGTCCTCGAACAAGCGTGCGACGCTGAGGGTCTCCACGCGGTCTTACTCCTCCTTCACCATGCCGCCATTGCCGGACGGCCCGGCCGGCTCGTCGAAATACTCTTCGAGAGCCTCGTCGTCGTCGGTCACGGCATCGACCGACGGCGGAATCTCGCGGATGTGCCCGTCGCGCTTGCGGCTCTGGCGCTTCTCCTTGATGCGCCGGATCTGGTGCTCGAGCCGCTCGGCGGCCAGCTCGATGGCGGCGCGCGGGGCGTCCGCCTGTTCCCGGCTCACGACCTCGCCGCGGCGCAGCTTGAGGGTGATCTCGGCGGAGTGGCGGTACTTCTCGGCACCTACGACCACGTGCGCTTCCATCAGGTCGCGCGGATCGCGGAAGTAGCGGAGCAGGCGCTCCAGCCGCTGTTGGACGAACAACCGGTCTTCGGGATCCAGCTCGCAGTGACGTGCAGTGGTGTTGACCTTCATGGCCTACCTCGTCGAGCCGCGCCCCGCCGGGTCTGCGACCCCCCGGCGGCGGTCGCGAAGTGCGTGATCAGGCGACCCGCCGGCGGAATCGCGCCGGCAGGAGCCCCAGCTGCTCGCGATACTTGGCCACGGTGCGACGTGCGATGCGCAGACCCTTCTCGTGCAGCAGGTCGGCGATCCGCTGGTCGGACAGTGGTTCCTTCTTGTCCTCCTCGTCGATGAGGGTGCGGATGATGTCTTTTGCGGTGCGTGCCGAGACGTCCTCGCCGTCCTCGGTCTCGAGTCCGGACGAGAAGAAGAACTTGAGCTCGAACACGCCGCGCGGGGTCTGCACGTATTTGCCGCTGCACACGCGGCTCACCGTCGACTCGTGCATGTCGATCTGGCGGGCCACCTGCTGCAGCGTCAGGGGGCGCAGGAACGCGATCCCCTTGTCGAAGAACTCGCGCTGCTCGCGGATGATGCAGTTCATGACCTTGATCATCGTGCGGCGGCGCTGCTCGATGGTCTGGATCAGCCAGCGCGCCGAGTTGAGCTTGCCCTGGATGTACTCGCGGGTCTTGCTCTCGTTGCCCTTCATCTCCGACTTCTTCTTCTCGCGCAGCACGCTCTCGTAGGCGGACGAGATCCGGAGCCGCGGCACGTTGCGGTCGTTGAGCAGGACGACGTAGTCCTCCTCGACCCGCTCAACCAGCAGGTCGGGCACCACGTACTTGGGATCCTCGGCCGAGACCTCGAGCCCGGGACGGGGATTGAGGGTCGCGACGATGTCGGCCGCCTCCTGGACCTCCTCGACCGTGCACTTGAGCTGGCGCGCGATCTCGGGGAACCGGCGGTTGACCAGGTTGTCGAACTGGGTGTCGATCAGGCGCCAGACCAGGGTGTCCCGCTCGCCGCGGGAGTCGAGCTGGATGAGCAGGCACTCGCGTAGGTCGCGTGCCCCCACGCCCACCGGCTCCAGCGCCTGGATCACCGTCAGGGCGCGCTCGCACTGCTCGGGCGAGGTCCCGGTCGCCTGCCCGACCTCCTGGAGCGGCGTCACCATGTAGCCGCGGTCGTCGAGCGAGCCGATCAGGAACTCGCAGAGCCGCATGTTCTCCGCCGACATGTCCAGGAAGTGGAGCTGCTCGAGCAGGCTCTCGGCGAGCGTGGTGCGCGTCACCGGCACCTTCTCGAGGAACTCGATGCTGGTCTCGCTCTGCGGGATGTAGGCGCGGTCGAGCGCGCCGTCCTGCATGTACTCGGACCAGTCGATCGGGTCGTCCTCGCTGGGCTCCTCGGCCTCCTGGTTCGCGGTCTCCTCGGGCGAGTCCTCCTTGGCGATGTCCTCGCTCTCGGTGACCTCGTCGACCTCCTCGAGCAGCGGGTTCTGCATGATCTCGGCCTTGAGGATCTGCTGCAGCTCGAGCGTCGGCACCTGCAGCAGCTTCAGCGCCTGCTGCAGGCGCTGGGTCATGATGAGCGCCGGCCTCTGCGTGAGGTTCAGCGAGTGTTTCATTTCCATGGTCGTCGGCTCCCGGTCACAGTCTGAAACGCTCGCCGAGGTAGATCTCCCGCGCCCGCGGGTCGTTGGCCAGGTCTTCGGCCGACCCCTGCAGGAGGATCCGTCCCTCGTACATGATGTACGCGCGGTTCGTGATGCTCAAGGTCTCCCGCACGTTGTGGTCCGTGATCAGCACTCCCAGTCCCCGCTCCCGCAGCCGCCGCACGATGTCCTGGATCTCCGCGACCGCGATCGGGTCGATCCCCACGAACGGCTCGTCGAGCAGCATGAACGAGGGCTGGCGCACCAGCGCGCGGGTGATCTCCACCCGCCGGCGCTCGCCGCCCGAAAGCTTGTGCGCCTGGCGGTCGGCCAGGTGCGTGAGGTTCAGGTCCTCGAGCAGCTCCACCAATCGAGCCTCGCGCGCCTGGCGCGTCATGTCCATGGTCTCGAGCACCGCCATCAGGTTGTCGCGCACCGAGAGGCGCCGGAAGATGCTGGGCTCCTGCGCCAGGTAGCCGAGCCCCGAACGCGCGCGCCGGTAGACCGGCTCCTGCGTGATGTCGCGGCCCTCGAGCAGGATGCGCCCCCGGTTGGGCGTGAGCAACCCCACGATCATGTAGAACGAGGTGGTCTTGCCGGCGCCGTTCGGACCGAGGAGCCCGACCACCTCGCCGCGCCGCACCTGGATCGTGACGTCGCTCACCACGCGCCACTTGCCGTAGAAGCGCTCGAGCCCCTCGGCCACCAGCCCTTCGCCGACCGCCACCGGCACCGGCGCATCAGCCACGATCGCTGCGGCGGGCGATGGCGTCATTTCGGGCCCTTGCGCTGCTCGACGGTGCCCCCGGAGCGGGTCTGCACCGTGGCCCGCACCTGGCGCTTGAACTGGAAGTTCTTGAGCTCGGGATCGCTCTCGAAGCCGTAGCCGGTCAGCACGTCGCCGCGCCGGTCCACCCGCACGAACGACTCGGTCTGGATGCGCTGCTGCTTGTTGAGGAACTGGAGCTCGTCGGTGGTCATGCGCGTGCCCTCGGTGGTCTGGAGGACCACCGATCCGCGCGCCGTCATGTCGTGGGTGAGGTCGTTCATCTCGCCCTCGCGGGCGGTGAGGGTCGAGGAGCGCTCGCCCTTGTCGTCGAAGAAGTCGATCCGCAGGCCGCGTGCCACGACGGTGTTGCGCGCCCGGTAGGTGGCGGCGGAGCGGGCGTACATCTTCCACTGCGGCGCGCCCTGATCGGTCTCGGTGGCCTCGAAATCGCTGACCTCCTGGTCGGGCAGCTCGCCCCGGTCGGGCACCGAGCTCATGCGCGGACTCCCCCCGCAGCCCACCAGGGCCGCGAGCAGGATCGAAGCGGTCGCGGCGGCCATCCATGGCGATCGGGAGGTCATGTGAGAGCGCATGGTGAGATCCCGGATGGGCTCGCTGGCCCGGTCGTGTAGCTCAAAACCCACGCTAGCATTCGCCCCGCGGCGGGGCAAGCACGGTCTATGCCAGAGGCGTCCTGCAAGTGTTATCGGGTCGACGTGGCTTGGACTTGACGATGCGAACGCGGAATTCGTCGGAGCCCAGACACTCAACGACGCTGGTTCCAGAGTCCTCCCTGCCGGTCCGGATACGTCACGCGGCCTTTCGCGACCTTCACGCGGGCGCTCGGCACGTGCTCGGCGAGCGCTCCGCCGTGCAGCAGGTGCACCACCGCGATCCCGCGCGCCACGAGCGCATCCGCGATCAGCGACCGGTGACACTGCTCGGGTTTGGATTCGGCGCACATGACCGCGGTGCGCCGCTCGCGGGCGACCGCGAGCAGGTTCTCCAGTGCCACCGCAAACTGCGCGGTCTGCATGTAGTCGGCGTAGCCGCGAAACGCGGGATCGGTGATGGCGGCGTTCGTGTCGCTCCCGTCCGGGTCGCGTCGGCCCCCCAGCTCGGTCATGGACCGGTAGTCGATCCCGGCCGCGGGCAGCGCTTCGGCGAGGCGGCCGCGATTGAAGTGCGGATGCCGGCGCGATTGCGGGAAGCGCCGCACGTCGGCGACGCCGCGGATCTCGGCGGCGTGGAGCAGCGCGATCAGGTCGTCCAGGGGGACGGCGCCGTGCCCGACTGTCCAGAGCCGTCGTGGCTCGCGAGCCTGCTGCGAGAGACCTTCTGCCATAGCGTCCTCCTCGGACTCGCCCTATGATTCAATCGTTAGGTGAGGGTCCGCCTGGCCGCCGCCCACCGGTATGTCCGCGGTGATCACGCGGCACCTCCGGGCGTCTCTCCTGCGCAAGCTCACGAAAGACGGGTGATGGGTACGAAGCGAGCCGTTGTTAATCGCGCGGTGATTGCCGCCTGCATCGTTTGCGTCGCGGCCGCCGGCGCGACGCAGGCTCGTGCGCAGAACTCCTGCCCGCTGAGCTACTTTTCCTTCCACGGGAACACGCTCTATTACCAAGAGGCCGTCAGAGAGACCCTCTTTCATCCGGGCTGGACATACGGTCAGCTCCGGTACGACCTGATTCGCGGCGTGGTTTTCGCCGCGGCGGGTACTGTGAATCAGGCGAGCTCCTCGGTCGAATTGGGCGTCCGTGATGAGTACACCCTCACCGGACCACCCGCCGGGACGCCATTCACCATTCGCGCCCGACTTGGATTCTCTGCCCGGGCGGATGAGGAATGCACTCCCCACGGGCACTGTGACTATGGCGACGCCCGGTTGCTGCTCAGGGAAGGAGCCAGCAACGAAGCGAGCTTCGCGATCCACGGCGGTACGGCCACCGACGTGCGCGAGGTCATCGTTCAAGGCACGGTTGGAGCGGCGTTCCAGCTCTTCATTTCTGTCTACGCTTCAGCTTATTCAATCAACTCGGGCGCACAGGCAAACTTCACCGGCCAACTCGAGTTCCTCGACATTCCGAGCGGCGCACGCGTCACCTCCTGCCAGGGTTTCGTCGCGGAAGGACCGGTCGCGGTCAGACAATCGAGCTGGGGGCGGTTGAAGCAGGTCTACCGCTAGCGGCGGTTACGCCCCCGCGCGCAGGCAGTCGTGCAGGTGAAGCACGCCGATCGGCTTGCGCTCGGCGCCCAGCACGATCAGCGCCGTGATCGGGCCCGGCGTGTGCTCCTCCATGACGCGCACCGCGGCGGCCACCAGCGATTCGGGGCCGATCGTGGTGGGCTCGCGGGTCATGAGGTCGGCGGCCTTGAGATGCCAGGGGTCCCGATGCTTGATGAGCATGCGCTTGAAGTCGCCGTCGGTGATCACCCCGGCGAGCCGGCCTTTCGCGTCGACCACCGTGGTGATCCCGAGCCGCTTCGCCATGATCTCGAGCATCACCGCGCGCAGCCCGGTCTTCTCGGTCACCCGCGGCACGGCCTCCCCCGCGTGCATGATCTCGCCCACCCGCCGCGAGGCGATGCCGCCGATCACGCCGCCGGGATGCAGGAAGCGGAAGTCGTCGGGCTGGAATCCGCGGCGCTCGAGCAGCGCCACCGCCAGGCAGTCGCCCATGACCTGGGCGAGCGTGATGCTGGTGGTGGGCGTCAAGTCCATCGGGCACGCCTCGCGCGCCGGGCCGGTGAGCAGCGTCGCCTGACTGCGCGCCGCGAGCGGCGCGTGGCGCGTGGTGATGATGCTCACCAGCGGGATCCCGTGGCGCTCGAGGTACTGGAGCAGCGCGAGCAGCTCCTCGCTCCCGCCGCTCTTCGAGATGAACAGCGCCGCGTCCCCGGGCATGAAGAGCCCGGCGTCGCCGTGCAGCGCGTCGGTGGGATGCAGGAACACCGCGGGCGTCCCGGTGCTGGTGAGCGTGGCCGCGAGCTTGTGAGCGATCAGGCCCGACTTGCCGACGCCCGATACGATCACCTTGCCGCGACACTCGGCGAGGATCTCGACCGCGCGCAGGAACTCCGCGCCCAGCTTCGATTCCAGCGCCGCCACCGCCGCCGCCTCGGTTCGCACCACCTGCTTCGCCAGCTCGAGCAACGGGTGGGGAGTTTTGCGCGGGGAAGCTCCAGTCCGGCGGGGCACTCCTCCCGGCCCTCTCCGCTCGCCATCCTGGCTCGCTGCAGTACGCCGAGGCTCGCTCCCGCCAGTCCTTGGCTCCGCTCG
>DATEMP010000208.1:0-10606 GCA_035275545.1 Candidatus Eiseniibacteriota bacterium
AGCGCTCGGGCGGCACCCCATAGCGCTCCCGCGCGCGCGCCACCGCCACCAACGCCAGGGCGTTGCGGTCGGCCGCCTCCTCGCCGAACGCGCCGAACGCGAAGCGCCCGGTGATCCCGAAGTGGTCGAGCTTGATGCGCGCCATCCCGGTGGTGTTCCCGGTGAGCAGCGCCGGCACCCACTCGGGCTCGGCCGCCACCGCCTGGAGCAGCTCGGGCACCCCCGGCAGCAGCCGGCCGCGCCCCGGGACCAGCAGGGTCCGCATGTGGCCGTAGGCGGTCTCCCAGAAACGCCCGCCGTCACCGTCCACGAAGCCCCGCCCGTGCTTGGCCAGGATGTCGGCGAGGATCAACGGGTCGGTCCGGCCCGCGAAGGCGATGTCCTTGAGGTCGTCCTCGACGCCGAGATGCTCCCGGACCGCGGCCGCGAACGCCTCGCGGGCCGCCCCATCGGTGAGCAGCAGGGTCCCGTCCACGTCGAAGAGCCAGACCAGCCGCCGGGCAGGCAACATGCCCGGGATGCTATCATCGGGGGGTCCCATGAGCGTCCACGCCCTGAAAAACCCGGGCCGCTGCCTCCGGATCGCGGCCCTAGCCGTAGCGCTGACCGCCGCTTCCACGGCGGCCGGGCGCGTTGCGGCCGCGGAGCTCCCCGCCGGCGATCCAGCGATCCCGCCCCGGCTGGTCGAGGTGTCGCTCGGCGCCATGCCGCTCGAGACCTTCCTCGAGGCGGGCCTGGACGTGATCGAGGTGCGGGGCGCGAGCCGGGTGCGGATCCTCGAATGGCCGGGCGATGAAGCGACGCTCGCCCGTCTGGGTCTCGCCACCACGCTCATCGACGCCGATCCGGGTGCCACCGCCGCCGCACGAGCGCGCGCCGAGCTGGCCGCCCGCCCGGCGCCGCAGGGACGGCGGGTCATGAGCGCCACCGGCCCCGACGGGAGCTATCGCATCCAGATCCTGCCGCCTTTCGGCTCGGGCAGCATGGGCGGCTACTGGACGCTGGCCGAGGTCAAGACCAAGCTCGACGAGTTGGTGGCGAACGACACCCAGGACCTGGTCGCGATCAAGATCGATACGCTCGGCACCACCGTGCAGGGCCGGCCGATCTGGGGGCTCCGGATCGCCAAGGCGGTCGTCGGTCCCGACACCCGCCCGGTGGTCTTCTACAACGCGCTCACCCACGCGCGCGAGCCCGAGGGCATGCAGGCGCTCTTCTACTTCGTGGACGACCTGCTCGGGAAGTACGGCACCGACCCGACCGCCACCTACCTGCTCGAGAACCGGGTGATCTACATCGTCCCGGTGGTGAACCCCGACGGTTACATGCGCAACCAGACCACCAACCCGGGCGGCGGCGGGCTCTGGCGCAAGAACCTGCGCGACAACGACGCCAGCGGCACGGTGACCAGCAGCGACGGCGTCGACATCAACCGCAACTACGGCTTCCAATGGGGCTTCGACAATTCCGGATCGAGCGGCTCGCAGGGCTCCGCGACCTACCGCGGCCCTTCGGCGTTTTCGGAGGCCGAGACCCAGGCGCAGCGCAACATCGTGGTGGCGCTCCAGCCCAAGACCGGGCTCTCGTTCCACACCTACGGCGACCTGCTCCTCCATCCCTGGGGCTACACGGTCGGCGCCCCGCCCGACTCGAACGCGTTCTACGAGTGGGAGGACGACATGACGCTCGGGAACGGGTACACGAGCGGCCAGGGCATTCGCGTCCTCTACTCCGTGAACGGCGAGTTCAACGACTGGACCTACGGCGACACCGGGCTCAAGCCGCGCGCCTACACGTGGACGCCCGAGATCGGCGGGCCCAACGACGGCTTCTGGCCGGCGCCGTCGCGGATCGTGCCGCTCGCCGAGGAGAACCTGAGAGTCGCCTACTACGCGGCGTCGATCGCCGGTCCCTTCGTGCGGGTCGAGCGCTCGTCGGTCCTGAACGGTCCGCTCACCGCCGCCTCCAGCCACTGGGTGGCGGTGCGCGCCCGCAACAAGGGCATCACCGGCAGCGCCGGGCCCGGGCTGATCGGAACCATGTCCTCGCTCTCGGCAGGTGCCTCGGTGGTGTCGGGCCCGGTCGCCTACCCCACGCTCGGGTCGATGGCCAGCGCGGACGCCAGCGACGGCGCCATGTTCCTGGTCGCCGTGGACGACACGGTGACGGCGGGCCGGCTCCTGCGGCTGCGCATGGACTTCTCCGCCCCGGGCGGATTCTTCTCGCGCGACACGGTCGAGCTGGTGTGCGGCGTACCCACCGTGCTCGCCACCGAGAGTGCCTCCGGCACGCTCGCCGCCTGGACCGTGATCGGAGGCTGGGGGATCGTGTCGAACGACCCGGTGCACCCGAGCCGCTATGTCGCCGACAGCCCATCCGGCACCTACGCGGGCAGCGACACCACCAACATGCTCACCCGCAACGGCACGCTCAACCTCTCCTCCGGCGTCCACGCATACGCGTTCTACGACGCGCGCTGGCAGTTCGAGTCCGACTTCGACTGCGGTGTGCTCGAGGCGAGCCTGAACGGAACGACCTGGCTGCCGGTGCGTGCCACCGGCTCGTCGCTGGGACGCAGCGGAGGCGTGCAGCCGGTGGGCCAGCCCGTCTACGACGGCGCGCGCTACCTGTGGCGCGAGGAACGCGCCGACCTGTCCCCGTTCACCGGCCCCGCCGCCACTGCGGTGCGCCTGCGGTTCCGGATCCGGAGCGACGGGGGATCGGAGCTCGACGGTCTCAACTTCGATTCGCTGCGCGTCATGGTCTACGACCCGGCCCAGCAGCCTTCGCCGGTGGCGGTGGGCGACGGCGACCGGCCCGTGTTCCTGGCGCTCGCGCCGCCCGCGCCCAACCCGGTGCGCGACGCGGCCCTGTTCTCGTTCTCGCTGCCCGCATCCGGAGAGGTGCGCCTCGAGCTGTTCGATCTCATGGGCCGCCACGTCCGCACCCTCGCCGCCGCGTCGCTCCCCGCCGGACGCTACGTGCGGGGCTGGGACGGGCGCGACGAGGCAGGACGTCCCACCCCCGCGGGCGTCTACCTGGCGCGTCTGAGCGGCGCGGCAGGAACGGTGTCCCGGCGCTTCGTCGTCCTGAATTGAGCGCAGCCGCGCTCGACGCCGTAGGGCCCACCGCGCCGCATCTGGTCCAGGCCGCCCTCCGCCTCCACGCGCAGCTCGAGTTCCGCCACCTGCACGGCGGCCGAATCGAGGGCCCGGACCAGGGCGTGCGCTGGAACATCCGCGTGTGGCGCTTCTGGAAGAGCTACTTCCCCGCGCTCTCGCCCCGCGAGCGGCACTATTTCCTGCAGGGCCAGGGCTACTGGGCGCTCGCCAACTGGGCGCTGTTCGATCTCACGCGCGAGCCGCGCTTCCACCAGCGCGCGTGGGAGGCGACCGAGGTGATCGATCACACCCAGCGGCTCACCGGCGCGTGGATCTACCCGCTGCGCGAGCGCCGGCGGCTGGTGGCCACCGTCGAGGGCGACTTCGCGGCGATCGCGATGCTCGAGGCGTACCAGCGGGGGCTCGGCGACCACATGCTCGAGGCGGCGAAGCGCTGGCACGACTTCGTCGAGCTCTCGATCGGCTACCAGGACCATCCCGGCGGGATCGCGATCAACTACTTCGACCGCCCGCGCGGCCTGGTGCCCAACAACACCGCCGAGTGGATCTGGGTGCTGGGCCGCTTCGCCACCGTGACCGGTGACGATCGCTTCCTGGGGCGCGTGCCGCGGCTGCTCGGGTTCCTCGAGGCGGTCCAGCTTCCCACCGGCGAGCTCCCCTACGAGCTCGCGGGCCGCTACGAGAAGCGCGAGCGGATTCACTACCTCTGCTACCAGTACAACGCCTTCCAGTGCATGAAGCTCGCCTGGTACGCCGCGGCCCACGACGACAAGCGGGCTCGGGCGATCGCGATCCGCCTCGCCAACTACATCGCCGGCGGCGTCACCGCCTCGGGCGCGGTGCGCGCGTCGTGTCACTCGGTGCTTCCCGAGGTGGTCTACTACGCCGACGCGGTGGGCATGGCGCTCCACACCGTGACCCGCCTCGGCTGGGCCGACTACGGTGCGCTCGCCGACCGCGCGTTCGCGTGGGTGCTCACCCGCCAGCGCGCAGACGGCGGCTTTCCGTTCTCGCGCGGCGACTACCTCGTGCTCTCGGACCGCAACGCCTACCCCCGCTATCTCGCCATGACGCTGTATCACCTCGCCGAGCGCGCCCGCACCGCCGGACCCACGCCGTGAAGGTGCTGGTGGTGACGAACATGTACCCGTCGGCCGAGCGGCCGCACTGGGGCGCGTTCGTGCGCTCGCAGGTCGAGTCGCTGGTGGCGCTCGGGGTCGAGAACGTGATCTACGAGATCGAGGGCTGGAAGAGCACGGCGCGCTACGCGAACGCCATGCGCGAGCTGCCGGTGCTGGCGCGCCGGGCGGGGGCCGACCTGGTGCATGCGCACTACGGCCTCTCGGGGGCCGCGGCGGTCGGCGTGCGCGAGATACCGCTGGTGGTCTCCTTCTGCGGCGACGACCTGCTGGGGAGGCCGGACGCCAAGGGACGCATCACCTCGAGGAGCAAGTGGCTGGTGAGCGTCTCACGCCTCGCCGCGCGGCGCGCCGACGCGGTGATCGTCAAGACCGAGGAGATGCGGCGCACCATCCCCGACGTGCACGACGTCGAGGTGATCCCGAACGGCGTCGACCTCGAGCGCTTCACCCCCGTGCCGCGCGACCAGGCGCGCGCGAAGCTCGGCTGGCCGATCGAGGGCCAGGTGCTCCTGTTCGCCGCCGCGACCGACGAGCCGCGCAAGAACTGGCCGCTGGCGCTCGAGGTCGAGAAGCGGCTCACCGCGCGCGGCCTGCCCGCGCGGCTGGTGGCGTTCCACGGCCGGCCGCAGGAGGAGCTGGCGCTGGCGATGAGCGCCGCCGACCTCCTGCTGCTCCCCTCGATCCACGAGGGCTCGCCCAATGTGGTGAAGGAGGCGCTCGCCTGCGACCTTCCCGTGGTGGCGGCGCCCGTGGGCGACTGCGCCGAGCGGCTCAAGGGCGTCACTCCCGGCGGCGTCGTGGCCCGCGAGCCCGGGGCGTTCGCCGAGGCGGCCGAGGCGGTGCTGCGCGCCGGCACCCGCTCGAACGGGCGCGAGAAGGTGGCGCCGCTCGAGATCATGGCGGTGGCGCGGCGGATCCTCGCGGTCTACGAGCGCGCGCTGAGCGCCAGGCCGGCCTGAGATGTGCGGCATCTGCGGCTGGTATCCCCGCCGCGGCGCTCCGGTCGATGCCGCGGTGCTAGATGCCCAGTGCGCGGCACTCGTCCACCGCGGCCCCGACGACCAGGGGGTGCACGCCGACGGCGACTTCGGTATGGGCATGCGACGGCTGAGCATCATCGACGTCGCGGGCGGCCACCAGCCCATGACCAGCGACGACGGCCGCTACACGCTGGTCTACAACGGCGAGACCTTCAACTTCCCGACGCTGCGCCGCGAGCTCGAGGGGGCGGGCCAGCGCTTCCGCACCCAGTCGGACACCGAGGCGATCCTGCGCGGGTTCGTGGTCTGGGGCGACGACCTGTGGCCCAGGCTCGAGGCGATGTACGCGCTGGCGCTCTGGGACCGCGCCACCCGCACGCTGCGCCTGGCGCGCGACCCGCTCGGGATCAAGCCGCTCTACTACACGCTCCAGCAGGGCGGGCTCGCGTTCGCCTCCGAGCTCAAGGCACTGGTCCCGGTGCCCGGGCTCGCGTTCACGCCGCGGGCCGCTTCGATCGACCAGTACTTCGCGTTCGGCCACACGCTCGCGCCGCACTCGATCTATGACGAGGTGGTGAAGCTCGAGCCCGGGGGCCTGCTGACGCTCGGCCCCGAGGGTCCGCCGCGCGTCCAGCGTTTCTGGCGGTTCGCCTACCGTCCCCCGCTGGTGGCGAGCGAGGCGGAGTGGATCGAGCGCTTCCGCGCCACCTTCACCGCCACCGTGCGGCGGCACCTGATCGCCGACGTGCCGCTCGGGGCGTTCCTGTCGGGCGGCGTCGACTCGTCCGCGGTGGTGGCGGCGATGGCGCGCGCCGGCGGCCAGCCGGTGCGCACGTTCACGATCGGCTTCGACGATCCCGCGATCGACGAATCGCGGCACGCGGCACGGGTCGCGGAGCACCTCGGCTGCCGGCACACCCACCGGCGGGTCGAGATCGAGGAGGCGGCGCGGGTGCTGCCGGCGCTCGCCCGCTGCTACGACGAGCCGTTCGCCGATCCCTCGGCGATTCCCACCTGGTACGTGTCGCGCCTGGCGCGCGAGCAGGTGACCGTGGCGCTCTCGGGCGACGGCGGCGACGAGCTGTTCGCAGGCTACGAGCGGCACCTGAACGAGCGCCTGGTCGCGCGCTGGGCCGGCTCGGGCGCGATGCGCGCGCTGAGCGGCGTCGTCCGCGCCCTCCCGCCACTCCCGGTGGCACGGTGGAACTACCTGCGCCAGCGGCTACGGAAGGTGCGCGAGGACGCGCTCCTCCCGAGCACATTCCAGCGCTTCTTCTCGAAATACCAGCTCGCGCCCCGCGCGGTGCGGGCACGCCTCTACCACCCGGAGTTCGCGGCGAAGCTCGAGTCCGGCGACGAGCTGGAGCGGCTCGCGCGCACCTACTTCCCCGAGCCGGTCTCGAGCGACCCGGTCGAGAACCTGCTCTACGCCGACACGGTGGTGCGGCTCCCGGACGACATGCTCACCAAGGTGGACCGGGCCAGCATGGCCCACTCGCTCGAGGTGCGGGTCCCCTTCCTCGCCCACACGTTCGTCGACTGGGCGGCGTCCGTGCCGGTGGACCTCAAGCTGCGCGGCGTGACCGGGAAGTACCTCGTGCGGCGCGCGATCGCGGACTGGCTGCCGCCGGGCGTGCTGGACCGCCCCAAGCAGGGCTTCGCGATCCCACTCTCCGGCTGGGTGCGGGGCGACCTGGGGCGCTACGCCGAGTCGGTGTGGCGCGATTCCGGCGCCGGGCAGGCGGCCGTGCTCGAGCCGCGCGCGGTCGCCGATCTGTTCGCCGAGCACCGCGCCGGCCGCGCCGACCGCTCGCAGCTCCTCTACGCGCTGGCGATGTTCGCGCTCTGGTGGGGAGACCGGCCGGGGCGCTGACCGGCGCTATCGAGGCGCCGGCCTCCCGTGGAACACGCGGTTCGGCTTGCCCTCGAGCCACGGCTTGTAGCCGAGCGTGAACCGGATCCGCTCCATAAGCGGCGGGTGCGTGTAGAGGTAGCCGGCGATGAACCGGGATGGCTCGGGATTCGACCGGTTCTGGGCGCCCAGCTTGAGGAACGCGCGGGCACCCGCGTCGTTGTCGCGCGTCACCTCGACCGCGAACACGTCCGCCTCGTGCTCGATCCCCCGCGAGATGCCGTTGATCACCGGGGCGGCGAACAGCGACAGCAGCGTGAGCGTGGCGGCGAGCAGCGGCATCGACGCCACGTCGGCGAGATCACTGATTCCCCACAGCGGGCCGAACCGGGCCACCGTCCATCCGGCGATGCGCGCGGCCAGGAACAGCAGCACGAAGCTCCCCAGCGAGAACGCCGCGATCCCCTTCCAGATGTGGCCCAGCTTGTAGTGGCCCATCTCGTGGCCCATCACGAACAGGATCTCGTCCTCCTGCATGCCCTGGAGAATCGTGTCCCAGAGCACGATCCGCTGCGATGCGCCGAATCCATTGACGTAGGCGTTGTACTTGTTCGTCTGGGCGCTCTTGTCGACCTGGTAGATGTTGCGCCCCGGGATCTCGGCGCGCGCCGCGAGGTCGAGGAGCCGCGCCTTGAGGTGCTGGTCGCGGAGCGGCGTGAACTTGTTGTACAGGGGATCGATGACCAGCGGCTGGAGCAGGGTGCCGGCCACGATCAGCGGCAGCGTGCCGGCGGCGACCGGCAGCCACCAGTGCCGCGGCCAGCGGGCGATCGCCTTGTACCCGAGCCACAGGATCGGGATCACGCCGAACACGATCACGTTCACCGCCGCGCTCTTGGCCTGCTCGCCGAACCAGTCGCCGAAGGTCTGGTTCGAGAGCCCGTACTGATGCTCGAGCGCGTAGCCCGCGTAGTAGCTGAGCGGGAACCCCAGGACGAACAGGACGATGGTGTAGAGCACGAAGAACACCAGCACCCGCACGTAGAGCCGGCGTCCCATGTTGCAGGCGACGTTGCGCAACGCAGCGGAAAGCCCCGAGAACAGGATGACCATCGCGATGATCAGGTCCCAGGCCGGCGAGACGAACGCGAGCACGGTGCGGATCTCGGAGTACGCGCGGTTATCGGCGGTGAACGCGGCGCGCACCTGGGCGACGTAGTCGCGGGGCGCCGGAGGAGGCGGTCCGACCCGGGTGCCGGCCGCGAGCGTGTCGCCCGCGGTCAGCGAATCCGTGGCGAGCGTGTCCTGTGCGGTTGCCGTGCCCGCGAGGGCCAGCAGGCCCGCGAGGGCGAGCGTGACGGAGAGTCCATGGAAGCCGCGCATGGAGACCATGCGCGGCATTCTATCGGAACGCGACCTGGTTGGGCGGAAGCCCGGTGACGATCGGACCGGCGAGCAGGGTGTCGGCGACCGCCCGGAACACCCGCACCCCCGGGGTCGCGAGCTGGCTGTCGCACACGTAGACCTCGGCGCGGTTGTTGACGGCCACGTCGGCGATGCTGAATCCGCCCGGGGCGTAGACGGTGTCGAGCACCGCCCCGGCGGTGTTCCAGGCGATCAGCGAGGTGTTGAACCCGGCGTCGCTCACCACCGCGTACGAGTGCGCGGCGGTGTTCCACGCCAGGTCGACGATGTCGCCCGCCACCGCCGCCTCGGTCACCGCGAACCCCAGGCTCTGCCGGGTGCTGACGTTGATCCGCTCGATGCCGCCGTCGGTGACGCCGAAGTCGCCCGCGCACGCCACGAGCAGCTCGTTCGCCGCCGCGTCGTAGACCAGGTCGGAGAACGGATTGCGCCCGGCGAGCGGGATCCCCTGGACGCCGGGGGTGAGTGGCACGGCGTCCACCAGCCGGTCGGTGCGGGTGTCGATAATCGCGATCACGCTCGGGTTCGCGGCAAAGAAGTTGGTGAGGCGCTGGCATGCCACGTAGAGATAGGGCCCGACCAGCGTCATCTGCGCCATCTCCGGCAGGCCGTCGCCGTCCGCGAGCCCCGCGAGCGAGATGACGCCGCGCTGCGCGCCATCGCGCGGGTCGATGATCAGGAGATCCGCCGAGCCGTAGCGCGACACGTACGCCTTGACCGGCGAGAGGAAGGCGATGTCCTGCGGGTTCGATCCGTTGCCGGTCGAGAACTGCCGCCGCGTGGCGAAGTTGTCGAGCGGGTCGATGATCTGGACGTTGTCCTGGCCGAACCGGTTGAGGACGTAGATGAGCCCGTTGTAGGTGCGCAGCGTTGCGTCCGAGTGGATCGGAGCGACGTTAGGCGTCACCGCCCGCGTATCGAGGTCGATGACGCTCAGCGCCCCGGTCGTGAAGTCGGTGGTGACGATGTAGGCCTGGTCGGTGCCGAGGACGCCGGGGCCGAACAGCGTGTCCCTCACCGAGCAGCCGGCGAGCAGCAAGGCGAGACCCAGCGGAGCGGCGAGACGGTAGCGGATGCGCATGATGCCTCCGATCAGCGTGTGGCGCGTTCTCCTGGGCCGAGGCGCAGCTCGCACGAGGCGAACCACGAGCGCCCGGGAAGCGGAAAGCCCCCGACGTCGGAGACCCGGTCGTTGCCGAGGTTCCTGCCCTCGAGCGTGAACCGCAGTCCCCCGCGTTCGGGGGTGAAGGTGAGCGATGAGCCGATCAGCAGCCGGCCCGATACCGGCCGGAGGTTCGCAGGGTCGAGGTAATCCACGCCGATGACCTGGAGATCGGTAAACGCGCGGACGCGCCCCCGGCGCGCATCGAGCCGCCCGAAGCCCTGCCACGCGGGACGCAGCGGGAGCCGGCGGCCGTGCCAGTGGGCGAACGGTCCGCGGTCGCGCGCGTCGAGGTGCGTGAGCCCGCCGGTGAGCGCGATCCCGGACGGATCGCGCAGCGCCAGGGACAGCTCCTGGCCCGAGGTCACCGATCGCGCGATGTTCATGGCGCGCAGGCTGCTCTGCGAGTGCTGGACGTAGACCACGAGGTCGTCCGACCGGCTCCCGAAATGAGCGATGTCCAGGGTCGCCGCCCGTCCGCCGAGAATCGCCGACCACGCGAGCCCTGCGTCCCAATTGCGCGCGCGTTCGGGACGCAGCTCGGGATTGCCCATGACGCTGCCCTGGTTGCCGAACAACTCGAGGAAGTCGGGCGCGCGTTGCGCGTCCGCCCAGTTGGCGCGCACCTCGGCCCCCCACGGGCCGCGCACGCGCAGCCCGAGCTGGGGCGACGTGAGCGTGCGGCGCGTTTCGCTCGACCGGGCGCCCCCGCCCACCTCGATCCAGTGGATGCGGTCGAGCAGTCGGTCGGCCCGCATCGCGCCGTGCACGGTGACGCCGAACGCCGGACGCCACTGGAGCGTGAGACCGCCGCCCAGGCCGGTGCGCCTGCTCGCGGGCGGGTCGGGGACGCCGTCGGCCGGGTCGCGGAGGTTTGCGTCTTCGCCCCGCGCCGCGCCGGTGGCGATCAGCGTCCAGCCCCG
>DATEMP010000209.1:0-7408 GCA_035275545.1 Candidatus Eiseniibacteriota bacterium
CTGAGGCGCCTGCCGACCCCGCGGTCAAGCCGGTCGCGGCGTGGATCAACCAGTTCGCGCGCACCCTCAAGACCTGCCGGCTCTATCACGCGAACAACCCCACGGTGGTGAAGTTCCGCGAGGAGCTGGCGGATGCGCTCACGCGGCTGATCGACGCGCACGGGCCGATCACCTGCCGCTTCTCGGCCGACGACATCCTCTACGGGGATGCATCGCTCTACCCGGCGCGCTCGCGCGACGACAACCTGGCGCTCCCGTTCCACCGCGACGGCGTGCGCGGGCTCACGTTCCAGCCCGGCGTCACGCGCCGCGAGCTGGACGCGCTGATCGACGCGCTCATGCTGGTCACCGGGCAGATCCAGGCCGACGACGACCTGGTGACGCTCCTCTGGCAGGCCAATCTCAAGAGCATCGAGGTCGACTACGTCCCGGCGGAGGGCGACGTGGGCGCGTCGGTCACGGAGGAGTCCGGTGCCCTGATGCCCTGGCCGACCGCTGCGGCGCAGGCGCCGGAGCCGGCGGAGGCCTCCGGTACCGATGCCGCGACCGTGGGGGGCCCCGACGGCGGCTCGCGCTCGGACGACTGGACCACCGGCGACTTCGTGGTCGAGATCGAGGCGGGCTTTGCCGAGCTCGACGCGATGGCGCCCACCGAGATCGAGCGCTTCCGCGGAGAGTTCTCGGCCGAGCACGAGGTGCCGCTCATGACCACCGCGCTCGCCATCGCCCACGCCTTCCTGGACGCGGGGATCGATCCCGAGGACCGCGAGGAGCTCGCGCGGTTTGTGCCACGCATGCTGCGCCTGGCGCTGGGGGAGGGCTCGTGGCTCGAGGCACGCGAGGCGCTCTCGCTGCTGCGGGAGTGCGGGAGCGAGGGGTCGGTCGAGAGCCTCACCCAGGAGCTGTTCCAGCCGATCTCGATCGCGGCCACGGTGGAGCAGCTCGATCGCCAGGACGCACGCCAGGTCGCGGAGTTCGTGGCCCTGGCGGAGGCGATGGGCGAGCCGGGGGCCGAGTGGCTCAACCTGGTGCTGGCCGAGAGTCAGCACCGGATCACGCGCAAGGTGATCTCCGAGGCGCTCACCCGGATCTGCCGCGAGCAGCCGGAGCGGATCGCCCCGTGGCTCGCGGACTCGCGATGGTACGTGGTGCGCAACGCGGTCCAGATCCTGGGCTGGATCGGCGGCGACCCGATCTCGGGAATGCTGCGCGGGGTGCTCCATCACGCCGATCCGCGCGTGCGGCACGAGGTGGTCACCGCGCTCGGCACCGTGGAGCCGGCGATCGCGCGGCCGATGCTGATCGAGCTCCTGTCGGGGGCCGACAGCCGGCTCTTCTGCGCGATCCTGGCGAAGCTCGGCTCCGGGCGGGACGGGTCGACCGCACGCATGCTGGTGGGCTACCTCCAGTCCACCACCTTCGAGCAGCGCCCCGACGAGGAGAAGCGCGCGATCTACAACGCGCTCTCCGCGACCGGAACCGACGACGTGCTGCCCGAGCTCGAGCTGGAGCTGGTCAAGGGCAACTGGATGACGCGCGGCCTCGAGACCCATCGCGCGGCGATCGCACGCTGCATCGCGCGCATCGGCACTCCCCGCGCCCGCGCCCTGCTCGAGCGCGGCGCCGAATCCAAGCGCGCCACGGTGCGCGCCGCGTGCGCCGATGTCCTGAAGCGGCTCCATGACTGACCTGCCCGTCGAAGCCGGCACGTCCTCGGGGCGGGACGACCCCGCCGAGCGCCGCATCGAGCAGCTCGGACCCCAGTTCCTGCTGCGCTTCTCGGCGGTGCTGCGCACCGCGCGCACCCACGACGTGACCAACCAGGCGTTCCAGCGTCAGCTCCACGAGCTGCTCGCGGTGGTCGCGGCACTGCTCAAGGACGAGGACGAGTGCGCGCTGGTCGCGGTCGCCGACTACTTCTACCTGGACGGCCACCGCATCAAGGCGAGCGCGACGCTGCTGCCGGTCTATCACGGGCTGCTCGGCGAGTTCGAGCGCCGTGCGGTGGGGGGTGTGCGATTCATGCAGGGCGTCCACGCCGCCGAGCTCGAGCGCTTCTTCCAGCTCTTCATGAGCGCCGAGGACCCCGCGGTCGCCGAGCTGCTGCCCACCGCGCTCACCGAGGCGCAGGTCGAGCACGTGCTCACCGTGCCGGCCTCGGAGCTGGACGCCGACGACCTGGCGCGCGAGCTCACCGAGCCCAAGGAGAAGACCGAGCGCGGGCGCGCCAAGCGCGTGTTCTGGCGCGCGGTGCTCGGGACCAAGAACATCGTCCTGCGCGCGCGGCAAACCGGCCGCCCCGACCTGCGCCAGGCGAAGCGGCTGGTGCAGCCGGTGGTCGACAACATCATGAAGCACGAGTACTCGCTCATCGGGCTCACCGCGGTGAAGGACCATGACGAGTACACCTACGCGCACTGTGTGAACGTGAGCGTGCTCGCGGTGGGCATGGGGCAGGCGCTCGGCCTCGACCGCCAGGTGCTCGCCGATCTGGGCGTGGCGGGCCTGCTGCACGACGTCGGCAAGCTCGCGGTGCCGGGCGACGTGCTCCGCAAGCCCGCCCGGCTCTCGGAGGACGAGTGGCGGATGATGCAGCGGCATCCGCTCGAGGGCGTCAAGATGACGATGCGGATGCCCGGGCTCTCGCTGCTCACGCTCGACACGATGCGCGTGTGCCTCGAGCACCACATGAACTACGACTGCACCGGCTACCCCGAGATCTCCCACGAGTGGGGGCAGGCGACCTTGTCGCGCATCGTCGCGGTAGGCGACTGCTTCGACGCGATCACCGCCCACCGCACCTACCACAAGCGCCCGCGGTCGGCGTTCGAGGCGCTCCAGTACCTGCTTGGCCCGACCCGCGTGTCGTTCGACCCCGCGGTGCTGTGGGCGCTGGTGCGCACGGTGGGACTGTTCCCGGCGGGGTCGGTGCTCCACACCGACTCCGGGCACCTGGTGATGGCGCTCAGCCCCAACCCGGACGACGCGCGGCGTCCGTTCTGCCGCATCCTGGTGGAGCCGGACGGCAGCCCGCCGGATCCCGACGCCTCGGAGTGGAGCCCGATGCCCTCCGACGTCAACGTCCTGCGCGTGCTCAAGCCCGAGGAGTTCGAGACCTCGATCTCGGAGCAGCTCGCCGCGTAGCCGGCTGCGACCGAAAACACGAACGGACGGTGCCATGTCGACACCGTCCGCCGTGTTGGTGAGCCCGATCCGCGCAGTCCAGGACGCTCCCCGTCTCCGACTACGTCCTCACGAGCTCACACGCCTTGTCGCTAGTCGTCGTCGTGATCCCGGTAGTACCGACCGCGATCGCGGTCGTAGACCCGGTAGGAATCGTCGTCATCCCACGCCCGCCAGCTGCCGTCGTCGTACCGGTAGGAGCGGACGTAGGCTCCGTTGTCGCACTCGACCACCCGAATGACGCGCGGGTGGTGATGACGGTGAAGATGCGTCCGGTAGATCTCGAGCGAAACGAACCGCTCCTCGCAGTACGGATCGTAGTAGGCGTAGCCGGCCGGAGCGGCGTGCGCGAGCGCAGCGCCCAGGAACAACCCGCCCAGGAACCCGGCGATCGCCGGGCCGGCGCTCGAGCGCCGTACCACGTAGACGCTTCCATGGCTCCGATGGTTTGAACGGTAGTACCCGCCCTTGTAGCGACGGCCACGGTCCGCCATCGCCGCCGGCGCCACCAACGCGGTCATCATGGCGACCACCAGCACGACGGCCATCCAGCGCGTATGTCTCATTGAAGGCTTCATCGCTTCCTCCTGCGTTCATTACGGCAAGGGCTGCAGACGCTATGAGCAGCCTGCGTGCCATGGGGGCCGGGAACGGGGAGGCGTTGCGCCTCAAGCGCTTGGGCGGGCGGGGTTCCGGTTGGGGCAACCGGCGCGGCGGGAGATGTGGCGTCCGTGCTACACGGTCGCGACGAATGGCCGCGACGGATCCAGGGGGATAGATCCGCCGAAGCTGAAGATCAGTTGCTGGTGACGGTGTGCGTCGACCCGTTGTTGGTCCAGGTCACCGTGCCGCCCGGTGCCACGAGGGCGGTTGAGGGCGAGTACTGGTTGTCGGTGATCGTCACCGCAGCCGTGGCCGGGTGGCCGGTCTGAACGTGGACCGAGCCCGCCATGCCGGTGCCGTGGATCGTGCAGTGATAGCCGTAGGTTGCCGGCTGGGTCATCGGGAACGTGTGCGCGAACGTGCCGCCGCCACCATTGATGTTGCCCGAGTCCAGTTCCCGGACCACCGGGGGAGCGTTCGGGGCAGGGTCGCTGCCGCACGAAAGGGCCAGCCCGGCCACGGCCAGGACCAGCAGGGTGAGGGCGATGCGTGTGCCACGGCGTCGTTTCATGGTTCCTCCGATCGAGAGCGCCCGGAACGAGGGGGACGTCCCGTTGGATGCGCGGTCCGCGGCGGAGGAGTATAGCCCTCTCGAGCCCGGCCCCGGCCACCCCGTCCGGCGCGCCCCCGGGCGAGGACCAGGCCCAGCGCGACAATGAGATAGGCGAGCATCCCCTGAAGCGTCAGGAACATCGCCACCTTGAGCCAGGCGAAACCGGGGTGCCAGAAGCGGGTCATCCAGCCCGCCGCCTCGGAGAGCAGCGCGGAGCCGAACGCGGCAACGATGAAGGCCACCTTCGCCCCGGTCTTCATGGGGGAGAAGATCAGCAGGTGGGTGAGCAGCAGCAGCACCAGCGCGAACATCGGCAGGTGCATGTGGGTCACTTCCATCATCGAGAGCGCCGAGCGCGCCGGCCGGAACTCCGCCTCGCTGCCGCGGTAGTAGCTCACCACGCTCGCCGGGTCGAGATTCATGTGCGCGAAGTAGAGCGTGAGGTTGGTGACCCAGAAACCGGCGAGCAGGAGCAGCGCGAGCCCGAGCGTGAGCCGCATGAGCGGCTGGTCCTGGAAGCCGCCCGACTGGAGGTACTTCATCGCGTCTCCTTGCGCGCCAGCGACGGCGCCACGACGTCGGTGTAGAGCGCGAGCGCGAGCCGCACGCTCTCGGTCACCGCGCGGGTGCTGAGCGTGGCGCCCGAGATCGGCGGCACGCCTTTGGCCGGCCACAGACGCTCGTCGAGCCGCCGCCGTCCGAATCCTGCGAGCCAGCGCCGGGGCGGCAGGTAGTCGGGGGGCTCGTGGAACGCGAGCACGTCCATGCGCGCGACGGTGGTGTCGGGCGCCACCACCACCATGAACACACCCGGCATGGTGCGCACGGTGCGGGACTCGATGAACGCCGTGCCGGCCAGCGTGTCGCCGCGCCACGCCAGGTACGCGCTCACCAGCCGCGACGGCAGCCGCACCCGGGCGCGCGCCTCGACCGCGCGCGCCTGGTCGGGGGTGAGCGCGAACGAGCGGCTCACCACGCGAGCGTCGCCGAACGCCTCGGCCAGCGCCCGGGGCCGGGTCATGAAGACCTCGGCCCGGGCGGGCGCCGCGAGCAGCAGCAGCGCGGCTAGAAGAGGTAGCCGACCGCGGCGTTCCACTGGCTGGTTCCGGTACGTGCGTCGTCGCGGCGCTGTTCGCGGTCGAGCTTCACGACCACGTTGGGATCGGGCCGGAATGCCAGGCCGGCGGTGAGGATCCGGTGGCGCTGCGCGGGATCCTCGAGGCCGGGCCCGGGCACGTCCTCCTGCGTGTCGTTGACCTCGTAGCGCAGGTAGGGGGCGAGACCGTAGCGCGCGCCCGCCGAGATCTGCTGCGCCACGTCGTACGCGACCTCCACGTAGCCGCCGAAGAAGGACTCGCCCAGCCGGTCGCTCCCGATGAGGCCGAGCGCATCCGAGAGCAGCGACGCGTCGTTGAGGGTGCCGCGCACGAACAGGCCGCGCGCGTCCACGCCGTTGCGCTGGTAGCGGGCATGCGCCTCGAGCAGCGTCACGGTGGGGGAGAACGTGGCGCCGGTCTGCGCCGCGTTGCCGGTGAACGCCGACCCGCCGACGAGCAGGCCCGTGGCCGACGTCCAGTCGAGCCGCGCCACGAACGCCGGGTGCCGCAGCAGGCTCTGCGAGCCCGCCTGGCGGCCGCCGCGGATCGCGTTGGCCGCGTCGAAGTGCTCGGCGTTGAGCCCCTCGATCACGTAGGCGCGGTAGGCGAGGCCGTTCTCCAGCTCGCCGAAAACGCCCACGCCGTTCCCCGACCAGGTGGTGGGGATGATGCGTCGCTCGGTCTCGGAGCGGCGCGCGCCGTTGAACACCGGCGGCTCGTGCTGCTCGTTGATCAGGCCAACCGGCGTCAGAAGCTTGCCGGCGCGGACGCCGAACGAGCGCCGGCGCGACCAGTCGAGGTAGGCGAACTCGAGCGTCGCCTCGCCGGTCAGCTCCGCCGAGCCCTCTCCGGTGCCGGTGTCCACCGACACCTCCGCCTCGTCGCGAACGCCCGAGTGCTCCCACTCGAGCTCGGAGTTGAACAGCAGCTCGTCGTTGAACTTGTGGCCCACGTAGACGATCGCGCGCAGGAAGTCGATGCGCTCGATGCCGCCGCTCGGCGTGCCGTCCTGGCGCTCGCGATCCTGGCGCTCGGCGAGCATCTCGCCGTAGCCGCCGATCGAGACCCCGCGGCCCTTCGCGTACACCTTGCTGGCGGCGGGCGCGAACCCGAGGCGCGCCGCGTAGGCGGTGGTGTCGGCCACCGCGCCCAGGCGCATCTTCTCGATCTCCTCGGTGAGCACGTCCACCTTGCGCTCCAGCTCCGCCACGCGATCCTGCGCGAACGCCGGAGCCACCGAAAGCGCCACGCCGAGCATCACCATCGTCCCGATCATCCGATGCTTCATCGCTTCTCCCCTGGTTTGAGCATGAGCTTCGAGAGTGTGCCGTCGTCCATCCATTGCACGTGAGCGCCGGGCGCGGTCCGTGCCCCGGGAAGGTTCCAGCTCCACGCCCGCACGGTGCGTCCCGCGGGCTCCAGCCACAGCGCGCCGATTGCGTGCGCGCGCGCGAACGCTTCGGCCCGCACGCGCCCCATGACCAGCAGCGCGGTCGAGAGCGCGTCGGCGCGGGTCGCGGACCGGCACACCACCGTCACCGTGGCCGCGCCCGGCACCGGGCGCCCGGTGCGCGGATCGAGGATGTGTCCGTAGCGCACGCCGCCCGCATCGAATCCGCGCTCCGACTGGCCGGAGGTTGAGACGCTCGCGTCGCCGACCTCGAGCTCGACCGCGGGCTCGAGGCGCGAGCCGGGATGGGCGACCGCGACCCTCGTCGCCGCGCCCACGCCCATCACCAGCAGCTGGCCGCCGAGATCCAGCGTCGCGTGCCGCACGCCGAGTGCCCCGAGCGTCGCGGCCGCGCGGTCGAGCGCGTAGCCCTTGCCGATCCCCCCCAGGTCGAGCGCCATGCCGGGCCGCGTGAATCGGACCGTGCGCCCGTCGCGGTCGAGCGCGATCCGGGTCCAGCCG
>DATEMP010000210.1:0-5116 GCA_035275545.1 Candidatus Eiseniibacteriota bacterium
ATGGAGGCCGACGCGACCGTGCCCTCCGCGTCGCGCGGCTCGACCCGGCGGTCCCCCACCGGGGCGACCACCGCGGGGGCCTGGACGCGCCCGGTGAGCTCGGGCTGCCGCACGAGCTCGGGGGCGGTGGCGACCGCCGACGGGTCGGGGGATCGCCCGCCCGGCGTGACGCCCAGCCACTGCAACGCGGTGGTCGCGGCGATGATGAGCAGCGCCGCGGTGGCGGTGACCGGAATCCAGCGCGGGGCGCCGAGCGGCAGACGGTCGGGCACGGCGGCGACGCGGCGGGCACGCGCGAGCGCGCGCTCGGCGAGGTCCGGCTTGACCTCGACGCGCGGCAGCGAGCCGACCAGCTCGATCGCGCGCGCGAAGCTCTCGTACTCGCTGCGGCAAGCGGTGCAGCCCGCGAAGTGCGACTCCAGCCAGTCGCGCTCCGCCAGCGTGATCTCGTCATCCCAGTAGGCCCCGAACAGCTTCCGGGCCCCGGCGCAGTTCATGGTGTCCCGTCCTTGCGCAGTAGCGGTTTGAGCTTGCGCTTCAACATGCCGCGGGCGCGATTGATGCGCGAGCGCACCGTTCCCCCGGGGATGCGAAGCATCTGTCCGATCTCCTCGTACGCAAATCCCTCGATGTCGCGGAGCACCAGCGCGACCCGGTACTTCTCCGGCACCGTCGCGATGGCGCGCCCGACCGCTTCCTGGAGCTGCTCCCGTTCGAGCGTGATCTCCTGACCCTCGGTCGGGTCGGCCAGCTGGATCGCGCTGTCGCTCACCATCTCCTGCAGCGCGTCCAGGCTGAACCAGTTCCGCTTCCTGACCCGCCGCCGGATCTCGTTCTTGGCGAGATTCGCGGCGATCGTGAACAACCAGGTGGTGAACTTGGAGCCCCGGCGGTAATTCCGCCGGTGGACGAACACGCGTACGAACACTTCCTGCGCGAGATCGTCCGAGCACTCACGGTCGTTCAGCACCCGGGCGATGAGATTCGTCACGCGGCCCTGAAAGCGACGCACGAGCTCCGTGAAGGCCCGCTCGTCGTCCTCGGCCACCCGGCCCATGAGGTCCTCATCCGAGAGGCTCAGGATCGGGGGCGGGACGGGATCGCGGTCAGTCGCCACGGACGAATCCACCTGACGTTGGTACCCCAAGGGCCATCGTCGGTTCCACGGGGTCTACCGGAGGGCTTCCAGCTTGGCCCGGAGCCGCGCGTTGTCGGGGTCGGCGGCCAGCGCCTGGCGGTACTGCTTGAGCGCCAAGTCCTTGAGCGACAGATCTTTATAGACATCGCCCAGGTGCTCCAGCACCACCGCGTCGCCGGAGGTGAGGCGCACCGCACGCTCGAGCTGGACCCGGGCCTCGGCCAGCCGCCCCATCCGGTAGTAGGCCCAGCCCAGGGAGTCGATGTAGGCGCCGTTGTCGGGGTCGGCGGTGATCGCCTTGCCGATCAGGTCGACCGCCTGGTCCAGGTTCTGGTTGTGGTCGGCCCACAGGTAGCCGAGGAAGTTGAGCGCGGTGGGGTTCTCGGGCTCGCGCTTGAGCACATCCCGCACCGCGGTCTCCGCCCCGGCGAGGTCGCCGATCCGCTCCCGGACCCCGGCGAGATCGAACGCCACGCCGTTGTGGTCCGGGAACCGCGCCTGGGCCTCGGTCCACACCTTCTCCGCCTCCGGCAGGCGCTTCTCCTGCTCGAAGAAGCGCGCCAGCATGAGCCGTGGCGGCAGCGAGTCGGGGGCGATTTCGACCGCGCGCCGGAAGTGGGCGAGGGCTTCGGCCGGCTGCTTGTTGAGCGTGCGCGCGCGCCCGGCGATGAGATGCCCGTGGTAGTTCTCCGGCCGGGCCGCCGCCCACGCCTCGGCCTCCTTGACCGCGCGCGCCGCGCGTCCATGACGCCCCAGGAGCGCGATGGTCGAGGCCATCACCAGCACGTCGTCGGGCCAGCGCTTGCGCATCCGGTCGACCACCTTGTCGCCGTCCGCGGCGTGCCCGGCCAGGTAGGCGAGGTCCGCCTCGATCTCGCTGCTCTCGCGGTCGTCGGGCCGGTCGCGGGCGAGCGTGCGCGCCTCGCGCCACGCCTCCTCGTACCGCTTGTCGCGCGCCAGCAGGCTCACCGCGCGGCGGCGCGTCTCCACGTCGTTCGGGTGGGCGAGCAGGTGCTGGCGGTAGAGCTCCATCGCCCGCTCGGAGCGCCCCATGTTCTCGTTCACCCAGCCCTGGAGGAACGCGAGCCCCGGGCGCATGGGATTGAGCTCTGCGACCTCGGTGAGTGCGCTGTCGGCGGCGCCGAAGTGGCCGAGGCGTGCCTCGCCGGCGGCGAGCTGGAACCAAGACTCGGCGTCGTCGGGGTCGAGCCACACCGTGCGGCGGTAGCTCTTCACCGCGAGATCGAGACGATCCACGGACTCCGCGGCGCGCCCGAGCGTGCGCTGGTACTCGACCCGCTCCGAGTCCAGCGCGGTCGCGGCTTGGAGCGGCTCCAGTGACTCGCGCTGGCGCCCGAGGTTGATGAGTGCGGTGCCCTTGAGCCACTGGGCGCGGGCATCGTTCCGGTCGAGGGCGATCGCCCGCTCGGCGAACTCGAGCGAGCGCGCCGGCTCGCCGTTGATCGCCGACGCCTCGCTCATCCGCCGGGCGAGCGACCCCGACTTCTCGTCGAGCACCAGCGCGCGCGCGTACTCGCCCAGCGCCATGTCGCGCCGGCCGCTCTCCTCGAGGAACCGGCCCTGCGCGTACCGGCGCAGCGCCTCCTCACTCGGATACTGGGGGCGGATGACGGGTGCGGCGGCCTCCGGTGCGGTCTTCGGGGCCGTCGCCAGAACGGCGAAGGTCAAGGCGAGAAGCAGCATGTGATGGAAGCCTAGCATGCGGCATGCCGCGGGGCCACAGCCACGGACCTCGACCGTTTGCCAGGCTCAGGGCTTGGAACGCCCCCGGAAGAAGTCCGCGAACACCGACACCATGTACTCGCGCATGGCGTCCGAAATGCCCGGCCACACCCCCACCCAGAAGGTGTGGTGCATGACCGTGTCGGTGTTCTCGAGCCCGCCCACCACCCGGTGCTCGACGTCCTGGAACGCGGGCTGGCGGGTGGCGTTGCCGGCGAACAGCATGCGGGTGTGGATCTGATGGCGCTCGAGGTGCGCGACCAGGTCGCCGCGCGTGATCCCGGTGCCTTCGCGCACCGTGAGCGCGTAGCCGAACCACGAGGGATCGGCGTGCTGGGTGGCGCGGTGGCGGATCAGCCAGGGCTCGAACGGCTCGAGCGCCTGGTGGAGCAGCGCGTGGTTGCGCCGCCGCGCGGCGATGAAGCCCGGGAGCTTCCTGAGCTGCGCCTGGAGCAGCGCCCCCTGGAGGTCGGTGGTCTTCAGGTTGTAGCCGACCTCGGAGTAGATGTACTTGTGGTCGTAGCCGTGCGGCAGCGACCCGAGCTGCCAGTCGAAGCGCCGGCCACACGTATCCGTCTTCCCCGGCATGCACCAGCAGTCGCGTCCCCAGTCCCGGAACGACTCGAGCCCGCGCTTCAAGAGCCCGGTCTGGGTGAGCACCGCGCCGCCCTCGCCGCAGGTCATCTGGTGTGCGGGGTAGAAGCTCAGGGTCGCGAGGTCGCCGAAGGTGCCCACCATGCGCCCGTTCCAGGTGGCGCCGAGCGCGTCGCAGCAGTCCTCGATCACCCACAGGCCGTGGCGCTTCGCGAACGCGGTGACCGCGTCGATGTCCCAGGGATTCCCGAGCGTGTGGGCGATCATCACCGCACGCGTCTTGGGCGTGAGCGCTTCCTCGAGGCGTGCGACGTCGATGTTGTAGGTGCCGAGCTCGATGTCGAGGAACACCGGCACGCAGCGGTTCTGGACGATCGGCGCGAGCGTGGTCGGGAACCCCGCCGCCACGGTGATCACCTCGCTCCCCGGGCGGATGCGCCGCTCGCCCAGGAGCTTCGACGTGAGCGCGGTGAACGCGAGCAGGTTGGCGCTCGAGCCGCTGTTGCAGAGCGCCACGTTGCGCACGCCCACGAAGCGGCCCAGCTCCGCCTGCACCGCCTGCGTGAAGCGGCCCTCGGTCCACCAGCCGTCGAGGCTCGCCTCGACCAGCGCCTGGAGCTCGGCCTCGTCCCACACCTTGCCGGACACCGGCACCGGCGTCTCCCCGGGCACGAACGGCGCCGGGGTGAGGAAGTCCCGGTAGTACCCGGCGACCTGACTCTGAAGGCGCGCGAGCGCCTGGTCGCGCTCAGCGGGCGGCATAAAGGGTGCGCATGCGCGGGAGCACGTCGTGGAGCGCGTCGTCGAGCGGCAACGATGGGACATCCAGCAGGCGCTTGAGCGTGTCGTTCCGGAGCCCGCCCTGGAGCGGGCGCGCCGCGGCCTGCCCGAGGACCGCGGTCGGGCGCCCTTCGATGCGCGAGGCGTCGGCTTCCAGCAACGCCGCCACCCGGCGCGCGAACTCGAGCCGCGAGACCAGCTCGTCGCACGCGACGTGGAGCAGCCGCGTCACGCCGGTCGCGGCCAGCAGGCCGCGGTCGATCAGGTCGAGTGTCTGCGCCGCGAGCCATGGCGCGTAGGTCGGGGTCGCGCGCTGGTCCTCGGGCACCACCAGCGGTGTGCCGTCGCGCAGGTGCACGACGCAGCGGTGGAGGAAGTTCTTGGTGTCCCAGCCGACGTCGAACACGTTCGTGATGCGGAGGATCGCGTGGCGCTCGAGCGTGCTCACCAGGCGCTCGCCCTCGAGCTTGGACCGGCCGTAGACGCTGAGCGGCCGGGGGGCCGCGTCCTCGGCGTAGGGCCCGGCCTCGCCGTCGAACACGTAGTCGGTGGAGAAGAACACCAGCGGCGCCCCGCGCTTCGCGCACCAGGCGACGATCGGCTCGAGTGCCGTGACGTTGCGCGCGTGCGTCTCCTCGGGATGGCTCTCGCAGTAGTCCACGTGGGTGAGCGCGCTCGCCAGGATCACGAGCGTCGCTTTCACGCGGTCGAGGTAACCCGCGGTGTCGCCGGTCAGGTCGAGCGGGTCGAGCCCGGGCTCGGCGCGGGTGTGGAACGTGCCGCGCGCCGCGATCCCGCGCGCCGCCAGTGCGCGCATGAACGAGCCGCCCACCAGGCCCGAGCCGCCCAGCACCACCGGCC
>DATEMP010000211.1:0-2370 GCA_035275545.1 Candidatus Eiseniibacteriota bacterium
CCCGTTTCCCCGGGAGCGCCAGGGGTTCGACGCGCACGTCGAGCAGCTGATTCGCGTACTCCACGTGGGCCACCACCGGGCCGCCGGTCCAGTCGCAGACCTGCTTCCCGGGCACGTCCTGACAGACGCGCACCATGTGCAGGAGGCGCAGCTGATCCTCGGCGTAGTCGCGCGAGTGCGGCGAGACCCCGGCGGCCTCGAACCGGACGCGCGCCAGCCGGCCGTCGGTCAGGTACAGGGTGGCGTCGCCCGGGATCCCGAACATCTTGGTCGGCCCCTTGCGCGTGGTCATGGCGCCCGCGTCCCCCACCTTGACGTCGGCGAAGGCGCCGAGCCCCAGCAGCTGGCTTTCGAGCATCCCGAATCGGAGCCGCGTGCCGGGTACGCGCGCGTGCGCGTCCGGTCCGGCGATCGCCAGCAGCCCGAGCAGGGCCAGGAAGAGCATTCAGGCCATCAGTGCCGGCGCGCCCGTCCGCGCGCCTCGGAGCCGAGCTCCTTGACCAGGCGGTCGCGGTACTCGGACTCGCGGGCGACCCGGTTGAGCAGATCCGGATCGCTGGAGATGAAGGGCAGGTCGAACAGCTCCGGGGTCGCCTCCTGCTCGGTGTAGATGCGCTCCTGCTCGTGACGCTGGAACGAGGCGGCCTTCTCGACCGTGTCGAAGGACCTGCCGGCTGCGAAGCTCTGGTTGAACACGTCGAATACATAGACGTGGAAATGCCCGTCGAGGCCGCCGGTCCCCTCGGGCGGAGCGAACACCTTGACCTTCGATGCCTTCACCTTGCCCTGGCTCATGCATCCTCCTTTGCCCGGATCTCCTGCGCGCGGCGCACGGCGCCGTCGCCGCCCGCGCCATTGAGCCGGTCGACGATCGCGACCAGCTCGAATACGTCATCGATGTCGTAGTCGGCCCCCGACTCGCCGGTGTCGAAGGTGTCGCCGTAGCGGGCGAACACGGTCTTCATGCCGAGACTGCGGCCACCCACCACGTCGCGCTCCGCCCAGTCGCCGATCATGAGCGCCGAGCCCGGCTCGACGCCCAGGCGCCGCAGCACCTCGCGGAACGGCGCCGGGCTCGGCTTGCGCTCGCCGGTGTCCTCGAAGGTCACCACCGCGTCGAACACGTGCTGGAGCGAGAGGGAGCACAGGCGCAGCCACACCTGGGCGCGCGGCGCGTCGGACACCACACCCAGCCGGATGCCGCGCTTGGTGATCTCGAGCAGCGTCATCTGCACGTGGGGGTAGAGCACCAGCGCCGACTCGCGGGCCCGGCGGTAGGCGACGATGCCGGAGGCGAGGATCTTGGGGTCGATGTGTCCCAGCTCGCTCTCGATGAGCTGGTCGAACACCCGCTGGTATTCGAGGCCCTGCTCCTGATAGATCGCGTCGATGCGCGAGCGCACCAGCTCACGCGGCAGATTGAGGCCGGCGTCGATCATGCCGTCGATCGCGGCATGGATCGCGTCCGATTTCATCTTCATGAAGTCGGTGAGCGTGTTGTCGAGGTCGAAGACGATGGCCTTGATCAATCAGGCGTTCTCCGGGGGGGAATTGCGTCGCGAGCCCTGAGGCCCGCGGGAGCACCTACTTGGTCGAGACCCCGATCTCTCGTCCCAGGCTGATCTCGCCGTTGTCGATGCGAACGTTGAATCCGCAACTCGGGTTGGAGCACACCCACGCCTTGTAGGTGATCGGAGCGCCATCGCGTCCGTAGTCCGACAGCGGGAGCAGCACCCCATCCTCGCACTTGCGACACTCGGGAAAGTTCGTGTCCATCCCACCCACCTCCCTCGCCGATCGCGCGGCTCCACGAAGGTCATTCTAGGCGACTGGCGCCGCGGGGTGCCAGCCCGCATCGCGATCAGTCCCCGATCCGGGCCCCGGCGTGGAGCAGCGCCGTGCAATCCGCGAACGGCTGCTCGCACGGGCGCCCCTCGGCGTGGCGGTAGGCGGCCTCGCCCGGGGCGAGCCACACGATCGCTGAGGAGACGGTGGTCATGCGGCCCTCGTGCAGGCACACCGGCGGATCGTCGTGCGAGCGCAACAGGTCGGCGAGGCGCCGCTCGGCCTGGTCGCGGTCGCGCGGCGCGAAGCCCTGGAGCTCGCGCATGAGGCGCGCGGTGCGCGGCTCGGAGGGGTCGTCCAGGTCCGCGTGCGTCAGGACGTGCCATCCCGGCGGCACCGGGCCGACCCGCGGCGTTCCGTCCTCGATCGACATCGTCCAGGCGGCCTCGGGCGACGCGAACACCATGGTGCACGGCGCGTAGCTCTGGCCCGCGACCGCCGCGAGGGCACGCTCGAGTGCCGCGTCCGGGAGCGCCGCCGCCCCCTCCTCCACGGCCGCCACGTCCAGCACCAGTCCGCCCCGCG
>DATEMP010000212.1:0-3221 GCA_035275545.1 Candidatus Eiseniibacteriota bacterium
ACCCGCTCCGCGTCGAGCGCACCCGCGGGGCCGAGGCCCACCAGGATCAGCCGCTTCGCGCGCAGGCCGCTGGGATAGAGCACCACGATCTCGAGGAAGCGCCCGGTGAAGTCGCGCGCGCGCAGGACCGTGGTGATCGCGCCGCGGGTCGCGCGATCCACCGCGGCGGCGGCGCCGCTCAGTGTGCGCTCGCGCTCCAGGATGCCGAGCGCCAGCGCGCCCGCGGGTCGCGTGACCACGTCACCGCGCTTGAGCACGACCTCCATGGCATTCCTCCGTGTCGCGGACCAATACTAAAGCGATGAAAAGTAGTCGATTGCGTTCGATATTCCCAAACGGGACGTCGAACCTTCGACTTTCCCCGGACTTGACGTGGAACGGCCCGGCGTTTGCACACGCCGAGCGGTTTCGCAGCTTGTTCCGGCACGGGCGGGCTGGCATGCTAGCGGCCGCGATACCACCGCGTCGCTGCGGGGAGGCCGCAAACGCAGGCGACCAGGGAAGCCCCCTTCCGCCCGGTTGGGGGACAGACGGTTCCGGCCCGGATGCCGGTCGACGAAAGGGAGTGATTGCGATGCGCAAGAACGTACTCGTGACATGCGTGGTTCTCGCCGTGGTCGCGATGCTCGCGGGGTGCGGTTCGAAGAGCGAGCAGGCCATGGAGACCAGCTCCGACAGCCTCCTGGCGGCCAACCCGAGCGAGCCCGCCCCGGGAGACATCACGCCTCAGACGCCTTATGAGCAGCCTCAGACGCCGGCAGTATCGGCGCCGCCGGTGTCATCGCCCAAGCCTTCCACCCCGCGTCCCTCGACGCCCAAGCCTTCCGCTCCGGTGAATCGCGGCGTGACGGTGCCCGAGGGTACGCCCATCAAGGTGGCGGTCGACGCGCAGATCTCCTCGGAGACCGCGCAGCCCGGCGATACGTGGACCGGCGTGGTGAAGGAGCCGGTGGTCATCGGCACCGACGCACCGATTCCGGCCGGCAGCGTCGTGCACGGCGTCATCACCGGAAGCCTCGCGGCGGAGCGCGGCAATCGCGCCACGCTGGTGATGGCGGTGAAGTCGATCACCGTGGGCTCGCAGGAGTACACCGTCCCGGCCGGCACCGACAGCATCATCGCCGGCTCGCCGCGCGCGCGGAACCTCGGCGCGATCGCGGGTAGTGCCGCGGCCGGTGCGCTGATCGGCAAGGCGGTGGGCGGCAACAAGGGTGCGCTGATCGGCGGCATCCTCGGCGGCGGTGCGGCGACCGGCGTGGTGGCGAAGTCCAAGGGCTACCAGGTGGTGCTCAAGCCCGGGACCGAGTTGACGTTCACGGTCAGCCGTTCGGTGGTGATGAAGTAGCTCGCGATACAGCGGGATCAGCGGCGGGCGGGGCCTTCGGGCTCCGCCCGCATGCTTTTGGGCGCCGGCAAGTGCCACGGCGAGGCGCGGCGATCTGTCCCGGCCGGACCCTCCGGAAGCCCGGGTGTGAACCGGGGCGTACACCGGACGCGCGCCGCCCAGGGAATGGCCGCTGCAGGCCAAGGAGTTGTGCGGGCAACGTCCATGGCATGTGCGGTGCAGAAGCATGTGGAGCACATGCCCATGCCCTGGGCCGACACGCCGCGGCTCGACCCGACGGCGCCCTGGAGGAATCCATGCATCCGCGACTCCGATCCGCGCCCACCCTCGCTCTTCTACTCCTGATCGCCCTGCTCACCGGGTGCGCGTCGCGCGGGGATCTCACCGGTCCCGACGGCTCGGGTGCTGCGAATCCCGACCAGTCCGAGGTGGCCGCTGAGATGGCGGCGAACCCGGGCTACGTCGACGACGAGGTGTCCGAGGCCGCCGACCCGACCACGCTCGAAGGCCAGGCGGAAGCCTCCGCCGCGACCGACCCGGCGACCATCGACGCCGCGATCCGGCCGCTCACATTCTGGCGTGAGATCCGCGACGTCCAGCGGCGCTTCGAGTTCGCGTTCGTGGACACCGATTCGGTCGGGCGCCCCACCACCGCGATCGTGACGGTCCACAAGCTCATCACCGGCACCTTCAACATCCTGGTCGCCGACGAGACCCCGGAGGGCAGCCCGCCCGCGGCGCACGTCATCCACAAGCGGCTCGCCGACCACGGCGTGCGCCGCGTGTTGCTCAAGCGCGTGCGACTTCCCGAGTCCGACCGCCGCGCGTGGCGGGTGGTCGCCACCTCGGGGGTGCGCATCACTTCACGCGACGCGAAGACCCGGATCGAGAGCCTGCGCGTACAGAGCGGCGCGCTCGACACCACCATCACCGATCCGCTCGCGTTCTTCCGGCTGCGGGCGATGCTGAAGCTCGATCCGCAGGCGGAGGTGACGCTCACCGCCACCACGCTCGCCGAGAACGACGTCGTGCTGCTCTACCTGCGGGACCGGCGCGCCCGGTTCACCAACCACGGCGACCGCACCTACTCGATCACCTTCCGGGTGCCGGATCGCACCGGTCTCCACCACGTGGGCGTGAACGCGCTCTCCCACGGGACGCTGTTCGACGACCAGGCGCCGTACGATTCGCAGGCGTGGATCGAGCCGTACCTGGTGCACCCGCTCGAGCTGGCGGCGGAGATCCCGAACTAGTCCGCGTCCTCGTCCGGCTGGGGCTTGCCGCCCCGGAACAGCGCCGCCCACTCCTCGAGCTCCTTGCGGGAGAGGGCGGCGCCCGGCTTTTCGGGCGCTTCGCTCTCGCGCGGGGTCACGATGCTCGACAGGAAGAGATCGCCGAGCGCGATGTCGGCGCCCATCGCGCGCGCGTGGCGGGCCACCTCGAGGTCCGAGGTCACCACCGTGACGCGGTCGTCGCGCCCGATCAGCTCCTCCACCAGCGCGCGGATGACGTCGTCCGCGGTGCGCGGCGGCCGCGAGAAGCGCACCTCGACGCGCCCGCTGCCCTCGTCCTCGCCGCGCGCCTCGCTGCCGTCGAACACCACGATGAAGTGCGCGTCCCCGGTGCCCACCGCCCAGGACAGGAGGTTCACCAGCTTCTCGCGCGCCTCGCGCAGCGTGCGGTCCGGGCCGGGCTTGAGCACCGGCGAGCGCAGGATGAGGTTGTAGCCGTCCACCACGATCTGCCGCCGCTCGCTCATCGTGCCCCTCGCTCCTCCATCGTTGCCCCCACCCCCCGCGCGCGGTCTACGCGCGGCCCCCAGGCCCCGAGGGCGGATTCTGCCACACGATCGAATAGCGCCAGTACCTGTGCCTGC
>DATEMP010000213.1:0-4829 GCA_035275545.1 Candidatus Eiseniibacteriota bacterium
CCCTGCACGCGCGCCTCGCGGCGATCGATCCGGCAAGCGCCGGGCGGCTCCACCCGCGCGACCGCCAGCGCGTGAGCCGGGCGCTCGAGGTGCACGCGACCACCGGCAAGCCGCTCACCTGGTGGCTCGAGCGCACGCCGCAAGAGCCGCTGCGCGACCGCGGCCTGGTGATCGAGATCGTGGTCGAGCCCCGGGTGCTGCGCGAGCGGATCGCCCGCCGCACCGCGTGGATGATGGACCAGGGCCTGGTCGAGGAGACGCGCGCGCTGATCGCCTCGGGAGGCGAGGAGGCGCTGCGCCGTCTGCGGGCGATCGGCTACGACGAGGCGATGGAGGTGAACGCGGGGCGGATGGACCGCGATGCGGCGCGCGCACGCATCGACCTGCGCACCGCACAGCTCGCCAAGCGGCAACGCACGTGGTTCCGGCACCAGGTCGAAGCGGTGCGGATCGACGCGACCGCCACGGACGACGCCGGGATCGTGCGCTCGGGGCTGGCGGCGATTGACAGTCGCCACCTCACGCACTAGCTTCAGCGTGTTCTGGAGTCTGCGGTCCGATGCGGGCATAGCTCAGTTGGTAGAGCGCGAGCTTCCCAAGCTTGAGGTCGCGGGTTCGAACCCCGTTGCCCGCTCCATTCTTTCGAGCCCATGCGCGCGCCGGCCACCACCGGCGCGCCGGTGTTTTTCGACCATGCCCGCTCCCGTCGTCGCCATCATCGGCCGTCCGAACGTGGGGAAATCCACGTTCTTCAACCGTGTCCTGGGCTCCCGCCGGGCGGTGGTGCACGACCGTCCCGGGATCACCCGCGACCGCAACGCCGCGCACACCGAGTGGGCCGGGCGCCCGTTCGTCCTGGTCGACACCGGCGGCTTCCTGCCGGGTTCGTCCGAGGGCCGCGACGCGATCGTGCGGCGCCAGGCGGAGATGGCGGTCGAGCTCGCGGACGCGGTGCTGTTCCTGGTGGACGGCATCGGCGGCGCCACCGACCTGGACCAGGCGATCGCCCGCAGCCTGAGGCGCCGCAACGTGCCGTGCCTGGTGGTGGTGAACAAGGTCGACAAGCCCGGCGATGCGCTGGTGCACGACTTCCACCGCCTGGGCCTCGGCGCCCCGCACCCGGTGTCGTCCGAGAACGGCTTCGGGATCGGCGACCTGCTCGAGGCGCTGCTTCCCCTGCTGCCGGAGTACGTCGAGGAGGCGGACGACCAGCACCTGCGGCGCGTGGCGATCGTGGGACGACCGAACGTGGGGAAGTCCTCGATCGTGAACGCCCTGCTGGGCGAGGAGCGGGTGGTGGTGGAGGCGACCGCCGGCACCACCATGGACGCGATCGACGCGCTCTGGCACACGCCGGCGGGCGACTTCGTGCTGGTGGACACCGCGGGCATCCGGCGCCAGGCGCGCTACGAGGACCAGGCGGAGTTCTTCGCCACCATGCGCGCGCTCCAGGCCCTGGAGCGCGCCCACGTGGCGTGCCTGGTGGTGGACGCGGCCGAGGGGTTCCACCGCCAGGAGGCGCGGCTCGCGCAGAACGCTCTGGAGGCGGGCTGTCCAATCCTGGTGCTGTACAACAAGTGGGACCTGGTGGAGGACCGGGACGCGGAGTGGAAGCGGCTCACCGAGGAGCGGGGACGGCGTTATCCGACGCTCGCCGATCTGCCGGCGCTCCCGATCTCGGCCACCGCCGGGATCCACATGAGCAAGCTCCCGGGCCTGATCCGCGCGCGGGTCCGGCAGGCGGAGCGCAAGTATCCGACCACCAAGCTGAACCAGTGGCTGGTGCGGGTCCAGAAGCGCCGCCAGCCGCCGAGCACCAAGCTCGGCCGCGCCCCGCGTCTCTACTACATGACGCAGACCGGGCACCGTCCGCCCGAGTTCACCGTGTTCGTGAACGCACCCTCGCACCTGAGCGACAACTATCGCCGCTTCCTGGAGCTGCGCTTCCACGAGGAGTTCAACCTCAAGGGAACGCCGGTGCGGTTCAAGTACCGCAAGAGCGAGTAGGCACGATGGCGCTGGCGTTGGCGGCGAGCCTGGCGATCGGCTACCTGAGCGGTGCGCTGCCTTGGGGGCTGTGGCTGGGACGCTGGTTCAAGGGCGTCGACGTGCGCGCCCTCGGATCGAAGAACCTGGGCGCGACCAACGTCTACCGCACGCTGGGGCCCGCACTCGGGATCGCGACGCTGCTGCTCGACATCGCCAAGGGCGCGCTCCCGGTGTGGCTGGTGCCGGACCTCGCGATCACCCGGAGCTTCCCGGGCGGCCGGGAGTGGTGCATGGTGGCGGTGGCCGCCGCGGCGGTGCTCGGGCACATGTGGACCTGCTTCGCCGGCTTCCGGGGCGGCAAGGGGGTGGCGACCACGGTGGGGGTGCTGATCGCCCTCGCCCCGGTGGCGTTCGCCGTGTTCGCGGCGGTGTTCGTGCTGACGGTGGCGATCAGCCGCTACATCTCGCTCGGCTCGGTGCTGGGCTCGCTGGCGTTCGCGATCGCGATGGCGTCCCGTGGGTGGCGCAGCCCGACGTTCGCGGTCGGGGCGCTGCTCGCCCTGCTGGTGATCGTGCGCCACCGGAGCAACCTGGTGCGGCTGGTCCAGGGCAGCGAGCGCCGTTTCTCGTGGAAGGGAGGGCAGGCGGGATGAGCAGCGTGACGGTCCTGGGCGCCGGCTCGTGGGGGACCACCCTCGCCGTCCATCTCTCGGGGCTCGGCCACCGGGTCGCCCTCTGGGACGTCGACCAGGCCCACCTGGGGCTCCTGGAAGCCCAGCGGGAGAACCGGAAGTTTTTGGCTGGCATCGTTCTGCCCGACGGTATTAAGGTTCAGCCGAAACTGGAAGCAGCGCTCCACGGAACCGAGTTCGGGCTGTTCGTCGTGCCCTCCCACGGCATGCGGGAGTGCGCGCGGCGGGTGGCGGCGGCCGTGGGGCAGGGGGGAAAGCGCACCTGGATCTGCGCCGCCAAGGGGCTGGAGCTCGGCACCCTGGCACGCATGACCGAGGTGCTCGGGGAGTCGCTGGGCGATCCCGATCCGGTGCTGCTCGTGGGTCCGAGCCATGCGGAGGAGGTGAGCCGGGGCATCCCGACTTCGATCGTCGCCGCGGCGCGCGACGAATCGCGGGCGGAACGGGTGCAGGCGTTGTGCTCCTCGTCGCGGCTCAGGGTCTACACCAACCCGGACGTGACGGGGTGCGAGTACGGGGCGGCGCTCAAGAACGTCATCGCGCTCGCCGCCGGGATCTGCGACGGACTGGAGTACGGGGACAACACGAAAGGGGCGCTGCTCACCCGCGGGCTGGCGGAGATCACGCGGCTGGGGGTGGCGCTGGGCGGGGCGCGGGAGACGTTCTACGGACTCACCGGAATGGGGGACCTCATCACCACCGCGATCAGCCGTCACAGCCGCAACCGCGCGGTCGGGGAGCGCCTCGGGCGCGGAGAGACGATCGAGCAGGTGCTGGGTGCGATGGTGATGGTGGCGGAGGGAGTCAACACGGCGCAGGCCGCGTTCGAGCTGTCGAGGCGGCACGGCGTCGAGACACCGATCATCGAGCAGGTGCGGGCGATCCTGCTCGAGCGCAAGGACCCGCGTGCGGCGCTCGAGACGCTCATGGCGCGCGGGTTGAAGAGCGAAGCATGGAAGGGGGACGCGCCACGTGTCGCCGCCCAGGACTGAGCCGGAACCGGATTCCAAGCTGTACCGCTCCATCAGCGAGGTCGCGGATCTGGTGGGGGTGAAGCAGCACGTGCTGCGCTACTGGGAGACGCAGTTCAGCATGCTGCGTCCCCGGAAGAACCGGGCGGGCAACCGCATGTACCGCCCGGACGAGATCAAGATGCTGCTGCGCATCCGCGAGCTGCTCTACGACCGGCGCTACACGATCGCGGGCGCACGACGCTCGCTGCTCGACGAGCGCAAGGACACCAGCGGCCAGGTCGAGATCGGATTCGACGACGCCGAGCGCAAGCTGGTCCTGCACGAGGTGAAGACCGAGCTGCGCGCGCTGGTCGATCGGCTGAAGGAGCGTCGTACCGCGCTCAAGTCGTGAGCGAGGCGCACGCCGAGCGCGAACGGCGCGGTGCGGCGCACTTGCAGGCGCCGTCCGCGTCGCATAGATTCACCTCCCCGTTTCTGGTCGGGGCGTAGCGCAGCCCGGTAGCGCACCTGCATGGGGGGCAGGTGGTCGCTGGTTCAAATCCAGTCGCCCCGACCATTTCTCTTCCGCCCGGCCCGGTCTCCCCAACCGCATGCTCGCGATCCTCGGATATCTCGCGACCGATCTGGCCGTCCGCGTGCTTCCCGCAGCGCTCGCGGACCGGCTGGCGCGGGGCGTGGCACGCCTGGTGTTCGCCCTGAGGCCACCCGCACGCCGGGCGCTCGAGGCAAACCTGGCCCGCTGCCTGCCGGAGAGCGACCCCCGGTCCCGGCAGGCGCTCGCCCGGGAGGGGTTCGAGCACTTCGCGCTCTCGCTGCTCGACTTCCTGAGGCTCGGCCGGCTGGACGCGGGGAGCCTGGGGGCGGCGATCGAAGTGCGCGGGGCCGAGCACCTGGAGCACGCCTGCGCCGCGGGGCGCGGCGTGATCCTGCTCTCCGCCCACCTCGGCAACTGGGAGTGGGGCGCGGCATGGCTCGCGGCCCGGGGTGCCCGGCTCTCGGTGATCGCCCGGCCGCATCCCAATCCCTGGGTCGAGCGCTTCTTCGCCCGCCGCCGGCATGCGCGCGGGGTGGCGATGCTGCGCGAGCGCCCGCTCTGGCCGGGAGCCGCCCGGGCGCTGCGGCGGCAGGAGTGGGTGGCGCTCATGGGTGACCGGCGCGGGATGGACGCCTCGGG
>DATEMP010000214.1:0-4483 GCA_035275545.1 Candidatus Eiseniibacteriota bacterium
CGGGTCGCCCACCACCGCCGCCTTGACGCACACGATCGGCGGCAAGCCGGTGCGCACCAGGCCCCACGAGGCGCCGCCGTCGCGCGAGCCCCACAGCTGGCCGCTGCGGGTGCCGAAGTAGATCCCGGCGGGGTTCATCGGATCGGCGGCCATCGCGTCGCGCAGCACGGTCTCGAGCGCGTCCTTCTGGGGCAGGCCGCGGGTGAGCGGCTCCCAGGAGTGGCCGGCGTTGCGGGTGCGGTAGACCCGCAGCTTGGCTTCCGGCGTGCAACGGAACTCGTCGGACTCGATCGGCACGATGTAGACCGACTCGGCGTCGTGCGGATGCTGGACCATCGCGAAGCCGAAGTCCGAGGGCACGCCGCGGGCGATGTCGCGCCACGTATCCCCGGCGTCGTCGCTGCGATACAGGCCCCAGTGGTTCTGGAGGAACAGCCGCTCCGGCTTCGAGGGATGGTGGACCACCTTGTGCACGCACTGCCCGAACTCCGGGTACTTGTCGGGCATGAACTCCGCGCGCACGCCCTGGTTGCGCGGCCGCCAGGTGCGGCCGCCGTCGTCGGTGCGGTAGACGCCGCCGGTCGAGATCGCGACCAGCAGCCGGTCGCGATGCACGGGATCGGGGAGGATCGTGTGCAGACACAGGCCGCCGCCGCCCGGCTGCCACATCGTCCGGTGCGGATGATCGAAGAGTCCGGTGTTGAGCGCCCAGGTGGCGCCGGCGTCACGCGACTCGAAGAGCGCCGCGGGCTCGACTCCGCAGTAGAGCGTGTCGGGCTCCTCCGCGCGTCCCGGACGGATCTGCCAGATCTGCTTGAGCGACACGCCCGACGCCTCGGGGAACCGCACGTTGGCGGATTCGGGATTCGTCCAGGTCCGACCGAAGTTGTCGCTCGAGCGCAGCACGGCGCCCCAGTGCATGCTCCCGGTGCCCGCCCAGAGGCGGCGGCGTCCGGCGCGCCCGTCGTAGGCGAGCGCGTACACCGATTGTCCGGGGAAGTACGGTCCGCCGACGTCCCAGCGCGCGCGCGCGCGGTTCGAGCGCATGACGAAGGCACCCTTCATGGTGCCCACCAGGACGAGCACGTCGCCGTCGTTCACCTGCACGTGATGAGGGGTGGCCACGGGAACCTCCGGAGGAACGCCTGGGCGGAATCGATGCGGCGCGTCGAAGCGGAAAGGTATCACCCGCCCCGGGGCGCGGAAAACGGGAGCGGATCAGGGCCAGGCGGCCGTCGCGATCGTGACCGCGGATCCGTTCTCCTCGCGGGACTGCTCGTAGCGCAGCAGCCGGCCCGCTCCCGCACCGGCGCACCGCAGCATGGCGTAGGTGGGACCCCACCCGCACACGCGGGTCGAGTCCTGGTGGTCGGCGATCGCCTGGAACCAGCCGCGGGCATCGCCGGTGAGCGCGGCCGCGAGCGCGGCGCGATCCGTGGTCTCGACCTCGGCGAGCGTGCGGTCGTCCACGGGCGGATCGCCGAACCGCCGCCCGACGTGCGAGAGATCGACGGCGGCGACGTGCACCGTTGTCCCGCCCAGCGTCCGCTCCGCCTCGTGCACCGCGTCGATCAGCGCCTCGAAGCCGGTGCCCTGATCGCCCCCCTCCTCGGGCGGTGCGCCGCGGAACCCGCCGCACAGGATCGGCACCAGCGCGAGCGGGCGGTCGCCGAAGCGGCGCTTGAGATAGAGCGCCTGGAACTCGATCGAGTGCTCGTCGCGGTGCGCGAGCTCCCCGTGCCATGCGGCGTCGCCGAGTCGCGCCACGAGCGCGTCCACGAACGCGGTGTCGCAGGGCACCTGCCCGAACGGGGTCTCGAAGCGCTTGCGGGTCAGGGCGAACGATTCGCCCAGCAACGCGTGCCCGGTGCCGTATACGATCACGCGCAGCGGCCCCCGCGGCGCCGTGCCGATCTCGAGCCAGGCGCGCGCGATCGCGGCCCCCGCGCGGCGCGGGTCGAGATGCGGCGCCACCAGGGCGCGCGGCACGGCGTCCGCGGCCGCAACCGGCTCGCCGGCCTCCGCCCGCCACCGCTCCGCCTCGGCGAAGTGCCCGTCGATCCACTCGCCGAGCGCCGCCGGATCGTCGGGGTAGGAGACACCGGCCAGCGCCGCCTGGCGCACCTCGAGCTGGTGGTACGCCTCGCGGAGCACGTCCCAGGCGGCGTGGAAGCGCGGCGAGTCCAGCAGCAGCAGGCGGTCGAGCTGCGCGACGAACTCCTTGACGTAGGTGCCGGCGCGCAGGTCCTTGCTCGCCCGCACCACCTCGGCGGCGATGTCGTTCAGCGACACCGTGCCGTCGAGCACGCGGAGCATGTCGAGGGCTTCGACCTTGAGCGCCACCGGGGCGGGCATCACCCCGAGCGGATCGCTCACCACCAGCAGGTCGCGGTCACCCTCGCGCGCCACCATGATCTCGAGCGGGCGAAGGCGCGGATACTCGGGCAGTGCTTCGGGCTCGTCGCGCGCCACGCCGGGAGGGAGCACGATGCGCGATGGCCCGGCGGGCGGATCGGCGTCGCGGGGAGGCGCGTCGCGTGGCTCCTCGCCCGGCACGATGATGCGGCGGGGCCCGGCGGGATCGGGGGACTCGGGCGACATGTGCGACCGAGTCTAGCGGATCATGGGCACGACGACCACGGCCGCACCTGGTCGACCTCGATGGTGGGCGCGTGCATGCATTGGGACACCGTCGCGATGGTACCGTGGATGCAGACGCGGGCGCCGTTGCGCTGGTTCGGCAACCGCTCGCTCAGGCTGTACACTCGGCCGCCCTCGGCACGCAGGAGGCGGCAGTCGACGTCCTCGTCGAGCCGTCCCCGGATGTGCACCGATTCTCCCGGGCGCGGCTCGGCCGGGGCCGGGGTGGGGCCGGGCGACGGGGCATCACAGCGCCCGGCGCTCGCGAGCAGGTAGAGTGTGACCAGAAGGGCCGTCCGCATTTCGTTCGGGGAGCATAGCGTGCCGCGCTCCCGGCGGGAATCGGGCGGAACAAATTGCAGCGCACCTCCGCGTAGGCCAGAATGCGCCATCTGATCCCATGACCAGCTCCGCGATCGGCAAGCTCCTGGACTCCTACCTGACCGAGCTCGAGGGAGAGGACGGTTTCTGGCGCGGCATGCGCCAGGACATCCAGGTGTTCGTTCTCAGCGACGATTCCCACGACCGGATGAGGATCATGGCGCCGATCGGCGAGCTGAAGGAGCTGGACCCCAAGGTGCTGCAGCTCCTCCTCGAGGCGAACTACGACCGCGCCCTCGACGCGAAATACGCGCTGCGCGGCAAGGAAGTGTGGTCGGTGTCGGTGCACCCGCTCGCCACGCTCGCCCCCGACGACTTCGCGAGCTTCCTCGACCAGGTCGTGCGCCTGGTCAAGAACACCGGCTCGACCTACGCGTCGAGCGATCTGGTCTTCGGAGCCGGGGAGGGTGAGGACGGCGTCCAGGCGGCCAACGGTGACGAGGATGCCGACGAGGCCCTGGACGACGACGACGACGACGATCGCGACGACGACGACGAGGAGCCCCGCACCACGTGAACCCATCCCAAGGGGTCGTTCCGGGCATCCAGATCGACGTTCGGGTGGACAAGGAGACCGTGCTGCCGGGGCGGGTGTGGTGCGCCGACCGTCCGCGCGCCCTGGTGGCGATCGTCCATGGGCTCGGGGAGCACACCGGGCGCTACGCCGCGCTCGCCGACGCCCTGGTCGAATGCCGATTCACGGTTGCGGCACTCGACCTTCCCGGCCACGGCGAGACGCGCGGCCCTCGCGGGCATGTCCGGAGCTGGGAGTTCCTGCGCGAGCAGTGCGTTCCCGCAGCGTTCACCGCGCCGCGCGGCATGCCCGGGCAGCCGCCCGATCTGCCCACCGTGCTGCTCGGGCACAGCATGGGCGGCCTGCTCGCGCTCGACTACGCGCTCGCCCACCCGCGCCAGCTCCTCGCCGTGGTCGCCTCGGCCCCGGCACTTCGAACGCCGGCGCCGCCGGTGTGGAAGATGGGCCTCGCCCAGGCCGCCAAGCTCATGGCGCCCGCGCAGGGATTCGCCCACGGCCTGCCGGAGGACGGGATGTCGCGCGACCCCGAGGTGCTGCAGGGCCGCGCCGGCGACCCGCTGGTCCACGACCGCATCACGCCGCGGCTCTACTTCGGCATGGAGGAGGCGCGCGCCCGGGTGATGCGTGATGCCGGGCGGCTCGCGATTCCCGCGCTGCTCATGCAGGGCATGAAGGACCGGATCATCGATCCGCGCGGGGCGCTCGAGTTCAACGTCGCCGCCCCGCACGGCATGGTGCGTGTCATCACCTACCCCGAAGCGTTCCACGAGATCTTCAACGACCTCGACCGCGATCAGGTCATCCGCGACCTCGCCGGATGGCTGGACGCGGTGGCCGTGGTGTGAAGCCGCAGGCCACTCCCGCGGCGCGCGCGCCGCGCCGGGCGGCGGCGGGCTGGACCGAACGGCTGGACCGGGCGTGCGAGCG
>DATEMP010000215.1:0-3912 GCA_035275545.1 Candidatus Eiseniibacteriota bacterium
GAGGCGGCGCGCGCCACCAGGTGCGCGGGGACCGCCGCCGGGTCCGCGCACGGCTCGTCGAGGAACGCCGCGACCCGCGGCAGCTCGGCCGCCACGTCGAGCGAGACCGCCAGCTCGTGGTGGCGGGTGCCGAGCTGCCGGGCGACCTGGCGCGCGTAGCCTCGCTCGTCGTGATGGCCGCCCTGCTCGAATCCGATCGTGAACGTGCGGGTCTCGCGCCGCACCTCCTCGGGGAGCAGCGCGAGCATGACGCTCGAGTCCATGCCGCCCGAGAGCAGCACGCCCAGGGGACGGTCCGAGAGCAGCATCGCGCGGGTCGAGTCGGCGAGCCGCCGTCCCGCCTCGTCGGCCACCCGCTCGATCGGCTCGGGCGGGCCCCCGCCGCCGAAGAAGCGTGGCCAGCTCCAGTAGCGCTCGTCCCGTCGCCCGCCCGGCGTCAGCACCACCCGCGTGCCCGGCCGCACCTTGCGCACCGCGCGCACGATGGTGGCGGCGCCGGGAACGAACCCGAGCGCGAGGTAGCGGCCGAGCGCCTCCAGGTCCAGCTCGCGCGAGAGCTCCGGGTCGCACAGCAGCGCCTTGAGCTCGGAGGCGAACAGGACGCGATCGCCGGACTCGGCGACGTAGAGCGGCTTGACGCCCAGCGGGTCGCGCGCGAGCAGCAGCGTCTCCGCCGCCGTGTCGTAGATCGCGCACGCGAACATGCCGCGCAGCGCGCGCACGCAGTCGGCGCCCTGCTCGAGATAGAGATAGGGCAGCAGCTCGGTATCGGTGTGGGTGGTGAGCGGCCAGCGGGTGGCGAGGTCGGCGCGCAGCTCCGGGAAGTTGTAGATCTCGCCGTTCTGCGCCGCCCACACGCGCCGCTCTCGGTCGGCGAGCGGCTGGTGCCCTCCGGCCACGTCGAGGATCGCGAGGCGCCGCACCCCGATCGTGGCGCGGCCGATCGATTCGATGCCCAGGTCGTCGGGCCCCCGGTAGGCGATCGCGCGCAGCATCGCGTCCACCAGCGCCCGATCCCGTGCGCGCTCGGCGTCATCGGGAGGATGCGTGCCGCGTCGGTAGAGGCCGGCGATCCCGCACATGGTCAGGCGGACCGGGACTCGAGAGCCATGTGCGTCGACCGCACCAGCATCGCCACCCAGAGGCCGATCTGGCCGAGCGTGACCATGCCGACGAATTCGACCCCGGTCAGGTTGATGATGAGCAGGCCGATCCACAGCGGCGTGTGATAGCGCGCCATCGCGGCCGCCATCGTGCCGGCCGGAGCGAGACGCCTCGCCGTGGCGCCGAGCTGGAACATGCGGACGATCACGAAGCCGAGGGCGACCACGCCCACGATGCCCATGCCGGCGGCGGTCTCGAGATAGTAGTTGTCCACCGGCATGCCGCGGATCCGCAGCGCGCCGTAGTTCCCGGCCACGCCCGAGTAGCCGACGTAGCCGACCCCGATCAGCGGATGATCCAGGAACACCTCGATCGCGGTCTGCCAGTGATAGAAGCGGATCAGCGAGGTGTAGGCCTCGAACGTGCCCCGCTTCAGCACCAGCGTGCGTCCGATCCGCACCCAGTACTCCTCCGGCACGAACGGCAGTGCCGCCACCACCGCGAGCAGCGCGAACACCACCCAGCGCGTGCGTGCGCGCGGCATGATCATCGCCGCGAACACCAGCATGGCGAGCAGCCCGCTGCGCGAGGCGGTGGCGACCAGCACGGCGGCCGCGACCCCGATGAGCACGAGATTCATGAGCTTGACGTGGAGCGCCTGGCGCACCAGCAGCAGCGCGATCAGCAGGTACATGGTCGAGGCCGCTTCGTTGGGGCCCGCCACCTGGTGGTCGGTCGCGTTGACGAACCAGATCATGCCGGCGCGCTCGACCAGGCCGCTGCCGAGCGCCACGCAGTTCAGGATCGTGAGCAGGATGCCCGCCACCAGCATCGAGCGGATCGTGGTGTGGATGCGCGATTCGGAGCGGAACCACCACATCCCGAGCGGGAACAGGAGCAGGCCCTGCATGCCGCGCAGCAGGACGATCGCCGAGTTACCCATGGACTCGAGGCGCCCTCCGGGAATCATGACGAGGATGGAGATCGCCGCGACCGAGTAGAAGACGATCACGGCGCGCTCCAGGCGGCGGAGGGCGCGGGTCATCTCCAGGCGGCGCGGATCGGTGACCGCCCGGTCGGCCGCGTCAGCCTCCCCTCGCGCGGACCCCAGCACGCTCGCCCCGAACACGAACGGCAGCAGCAGATCGAAGAGGTTGAGACCCTGGCCGCCCGGAAGGTCGTACACCACCAGCAGGGTGGTGCACGCCGCGAGGATCGCCACGCCCGCGAACGGTCGCACCAGCGCCAGGGACACGGCGGCGACCGAGGCCGCGGCGACCGCCGCCAGGAGGAGCGCCGGCGTGGGATTCCCGGCCGCCACACCCAGGGCGAGCGCGATCCCGACCCCGGCGACCACCAGGGCGATGCGCGCCATGCCCGGCAGGCTGGGAGCCGCCAGGCGTGCCGTCTCCGACACCCTCAGGTTCCGGCGGGGTTCGCCCGGGGCACCGGGTTCATGCCCGGACCTGGCCGCGCATCGACAACGCCACCCAGGCGGCGCCGAGGACCATGGCGACGAACGTGGCCGCGGCGATGATGATGACGCGCTTGGGCCGGGACTTGAGCTCGGGGGCACGCGCGCGATCGAGCACCGTGAGCGTGGGCGTGTCGCGGCTCTCCTGGACCCGCGCGTCCTCGTACTGGGCGGTGAGCAGCGTGAACACGCGCCGCTGGATCTCGGCGTCGAGCGCCAGGCGCGAGCCCTCCTGCTTGAGGCTCGGGAGCTTCGAGAGCTCGCGGTCCATCGCCGCGATCTCGGCGTCGAGCTGGCGCAGCGGCGCGCTCCCCGGCCGCGAATAGCTCGACATGTACGAGCGCCTCACCTCGAGGCTCATCTTCTGGGAGATCGCGTCCGCCATCCCGCCCATGGCGGATTCCTCGTTGGTGGTGACGATCTTGTTGCGCCGCTCGTACGCGGTGAGCGTCGACTCGGCCCGCGCCAGCGCCAGGCGGGTCTCCACCAGCCGCTTCTCCAGGAACATGCGCGAGCGCTTGGCGCGCGTGTTCATGGATTCGCGGTTGAAGGTGTCGAGGCCGTCGACCAGGTGGTTCACCATGTTGGCCGCGCGCTGCGGATCCTGGTCCTCGACCTTCACGGTCACCATGCCGTTGGGCGACGTGCCCACCTTGACGTGCAGGGCGAGCTCCTTGAGCGTGACGTCCATGCCCTTGCGCTTGTAGCGCTGGATGAGGTCGAAGTCGCGGACCAGATTCTCCCGCAGGGTCCGGCTCTTGAGGATCTCCACGTAGATGTCGGAGGGCGTGGTGCTGGTGAAGAGCCCGAGCTGGTTGAGGGCCGCGTTCTCGAGCAGCGCCCCCATGATGCCGAACGTGTCGCTCTCGGTCGGCGGGAGGATCGTGGAGGTGGCCGTGTACCACTTGGGCAGGATCATCGCCACCACCGTCGCCAGCACCGCGACCGCGGCCACGAACACCGCCAGCGGGCGGCGCCGCTGCCACGCGGCGAGCCCGAACCGCCGGGCGGGCGTGGGCATCCCCGCCAGGAGCAGCGGTACGTCGTGTCCGCCTCCGGACCGGGCCGCGCGCGTGAGCGGTGGGTCGGGGCTGGTGAGCGTCATGACGATGGATTCCTGAAGGTGACGGGCCGCGAGGGCCCTGGATGGGCGGGAACCAGGGAGGTTAGAGGCGGCACGCCCGCACGGTCAAACGCTCGCATGATTCGAGGCCCGACTTAGCGTCGCGGCCTGGGCTGGCGGAAGATGATCACCTGCGGCGTCGCGGGGGTCTGCGCCGCGGCGCTCTCCCACACCGGCGCCGCGGGCGTCTCGGGCGCCAGGGCCGCGCGCA
>DATEMP010000216.1:0-4732 GCA_035275545.1 Candidatus Eiseniibacteriota bacterium
CCGAAGCCGGGGCCTCGCTGGCGCTGTTCCATGCGCCGCACTTCGCGCAGCGCCCGAACCAGCGCGCCTCCTCGTTCCCGCACGCGGTGCAGAAGAAGTGGGGCTTGGCCGGCTTCGCCATCGACGCTCCTAGAAGATCGAGAGCTTCACGTACCGCTTCGGATTCTTCTTGAAGTCGGCGATCAGCACCCGCAGCGAGTCGATGGTGGACGACATGTCGGTGTAGAGGCGGCGGTCGTTCACCAGCTTGCCGAGCGTCCCGTCGCCCCGGTCCACCTTGTTGGTGACGCTCTGGACCACCGCGCTCAGCGAGTCGAGGCGCCCCGAGAGCCGGTCGAGCTTGTCGGCCGCCGAGGAGAAGTCGGTGATCGCCTGGCCGAGCTGCGCCTCGCGGTCGGTGGTGAGCTTGCGCGTGGTCTTCGCGGTGGCCGCGAAGTCGGTGAGCGAGCTCCTGAGCACGCCGCGGGTCTCCTGCACGGTGGCCGCCAGCTCGTCGCTCGCCTTGCGCATGCTGCGCAGTGTCCCACTCAGGTCGCCGCTCTTGTCGGTCGAGGCGATGAGGGTCGAGAGCTTGGTGCTCAGCTCGGTCACCGTCTCGATCGTGATCGCGACGTCCCCCATCACCTCGGGAATGCCCTTCTCGTAGCCGCCCGGGATCGTGTCCTCGACGCTCCACGCGCCGCCGGTGCTGCGCAGGTCCACGCCGATCACCTTCTCGCCCATGAGGCCGATGTTGCGGATCGTGACGCGCGAGTCGTGCGTGAGGGTGACCTCGGAGGCGATCGCCAGGTCGACGACCACGCCGTCGCTGCCCAGATGCACCGCGTCGACCGAGCCCTTCTTGATCCCGTTGACCTGGACCTCGTCGCCCTTTCCGAGCCCGCCGGTCTGGGGGAACAGCACGTGCCACTTCTTGACCGAGCGCTGGATCGTGAACTCCTTGAGCCAGGTCACGCCCACGATCAGGATCGCGAGCGCGACCAGCACGGTGAGTCCGACTTCGATCTCGGTCCTGCGACTCAAGGGCGCTCCCGGTCTAGAGTGGCTTGATGGGCCCGGTGCTCGAACCCTCGACGAACTGGCGCACGATCGGGTCCTTGGTCGTGCGCGTCTCCTCGGGCGTGCCCGAGAACACGATCCTGCCCTCGTACAGCATCACCATGCGGTCCGCCACCTTGTAGGCGCTGGTCATGTCGTGGGTGACCACGATCGAGGTGACGCCGAGCTTCTTCTGCAGGGCGCGAATGAGCTGATCGATGGCGTCCGCCATGATCGGGTCGAGCCCCGTGGTGGGTTCATCGTACAGGATGTACTGGGGATCCATGGCGAGCGCCCGGGCGAGACCCACGCGCTTGCGCATGCCCCCCGAGAGCGAGGCCGGCTTCATGGGCTCGACCCCGGACAGGCCGACCCATTGGAGGCGCTCCTCCACCCGACGCTGGATCTCGTCCTCGCCGAGTCGCAGGTGCTCGCGCATCGCGAGCCCCACGTTCTCGCCCACCGTCAGGGAGTCGAATAGCGCGGCGCTCTGGAACAACATGCCGATCCGCCGGCGCACCTCATCGAGCTCCCGCTCGCGGATGCCGACGATCTCCTGGTCCTCGACCTCGATACTGCCCTCGTCCGGGATCATGAGACCGATGATGTGCCGGAGCAGGACGCTCTTGCCCGAGCCGCTGCGTCCCATGACTACCACCGTCTCCCCGGTGGTCACGTCGAGGTCCACGCCGTTGAGGACCTGCTTGGAGCCCAGGCGCTTCTTGAGACCCCGGACCCGGATCATTTCGCGAAGATGAACCGGAAGAGCACGTTGGCGAGCACGTAGTCGCTGATCAGCACCAGCACGCACGAGGTCATGACCGCCTTGGTGGTCGCCGCGCCCACCCCCTCGGCGCCACCCTCGGTGGCGAACCCGTAGTAGCAGCCCATGGTGCCGATGATGCCGCCGAAGAAGAACGCCTTCACCAGCCCCGAGAGCAGGTCCTTGATGAGGAAGAAGTCCTTGATGCTCTGCGTGTAGGTGTGGGAGCTGATGCCGATGCTCGTGACCGCGACCACCCAGCCGCCGAACACCGCGATCGCGTCCGAGAAGATGGTCATGATCGGCAGCATGATGATCGACGCGACGACGCGCGGCACCACCAGGTAGCGCACCGGATGGATCGCGAGCGCGCGCAGGGCGTCGATCTGCTCGGTCACCTTCATCGTGCCGAGCTCGGCGGCGATCGAGGCGCCCACGCGTCCGCCCACCACCAGCCCGGTGAGCACCGGGCCCAGCTCGATGATGACCGAGCGCAGCACCACCGATCCCAGGTACCGCATCGGCACCACCGCGGTGAACTGGTAGGCCGCCTGGACCGCCGCCACCGCGCCGGTGAACAGGCTCACCACCACGACCAGCCACAGCGAGCCCACGCCGATCGTGCCCATCTGCTGCACCAGCAGCCCCACCGAGCGCAGCCCCGGCACCATGAAGCGCGCGATGTCGCGCAGCAGCAGGGTGACGCGCCCGACCTCCGCCACCCAGTCGAGCGCGCGCGCCCGCACGAAGCGGAAGCCGCGGAGGGGGAGGGTGTCCTCCATCGCTAGAAGTCGGGCTCGGTCTCGCCCGCCATCATCGGGCTGTAAGGCACGAACTTCGTGAACTCGCGGAGGAACGTGAGCGTGACGTCGCCGGTCGGACCGTTGCGCTGCTTGGCAATGATGATCGTCGCCTTGCCCTTGAGCGACGGCTCATCCGGCTTGTAATACTCTTCTCGAAATACAAATAGTACGACGTCCGAGTCCTGCTCTACTGAACCTGACTCACGTAGGTCCGACAGCTGCGGGCGCTTGCTGTCCTTGCCGGTGCGCTGCTCGACCGCGCGTGAGAGCTGCGAGAGCGCCACCACCGGCACCTCGAGCTCCTTGGCGAGCGCCTTGAGCGCGCGGGTGATCTGCGAGATCTCCTGCACGCGGTTCTCTGCGCGACCCGCGGCGCGGATGAGCTGCAGGTAGTCGATCACCACCAGGCCGAGCTTCCCCTCCGCCTTGAGCCGCCGGCACTTGGCGCGCAGCTCGAGCACCGTGGGTGACGGCGAGTCGTCGAGCCAGATCGGCGCCTGGGTGAGCAGTCCCGCGCCGGTGGTGAGGCGCGGCCAGTCCTCGTGACCGAGGAATCCGTTGCGCACCTTGTGGAGCGCCACTTCGCTCTGCGAGCACAGCAGGCGCAGCACCAGCTGCTCCTTGCTCATTTCGATCGAGAAGATCGCCGACGGCACCCCGGCGCGGATCGCCGCGTTCTCGACGATGTTGACCGCGAGGCTGGTCTTACCCATCGCCGGCCGCCCGGCGATGATGATGAGATCGCCCTTCTGGAAGCCCGCGGTGAGCTTGTCGAGGTCGGTGTAGCCCGAGGGCACTCCGGTGACGTGCTCCTTGCGCTCGAACAGCATCTGGATGTGCTCGAACGCGGGCTTGAGCAGCGACTTGAGCGGCACGAAGCCCTGGCGCACGCGCGCGTCGGTGATCGCGAAGATCCGCTGCTCGGCGCGGTCCAGGATGTCGCCGGTCTCGTCGGAGGCGGCGAACGACTCCTCCTGGATCTCCTGCGCCGCGTGGATGAGATTCCGCAGCACCCCCTTGGAGGCGACGATCTTGATGTGCTCTTCGAGGTTCGCGGTGGTGGTCGCGTACTCCAGGATGTGCGCGATGGTCGCCGGCCCGCCGATCGCCTCGAGGTCGCTGCGCTTGCGCAGCTCCTCGGTCACGGTGATCGAGTCGGCGCGCTCGCTCCGGTTGTAGAGCGACACGATCGCGTCGAAGATCTTCTGGTGTGCGGTGCGGTAGAAGACCGAGGCGTCGATCAGCTCCACCGCCCGGCCCACGGCTTCGTTGCCCAGCAGCATCGCGGCCAGCACCGAGCGTTCCGCTTCGAGCGCCTGCGGCGGGACCGGCCCCGATCCGATCGAGGGCCTGGAAATCGCTTCCGTCATGGAATCCTCTCGTGCGGCGCTCCCGCGCCGCCCCGGGTCACGCCCGGCTAATCCGACAAGTACTCGCGCGCCAGCAGCTGCATGTCCTCCCACACCGGGCGCTTGTATGCCGGATTACGAAGGCACGCCGCGGGATGGTAGGTCACGATGAGCTTGGCGCCCTGGTAACGGTAGATCTTGCCCCGCATGCCGCCGATCGTGCCCTTGACCCCGCACAGCAGCTCGGCAGCGAACTTGCCGAGGCAGCAGATGATCCGCGGCTTCATCACCTCGAGCTGGCGGATCAGGTACGGAGAGCACGATTCGATCTCGTGAGGCAGGGGATTGCGGTTCTCGGGGGGCCTGCACTTCAGCACATTGCAGATGTACACGGTCGAACGGTCGAGCGGCAGGTCGGGAATCAGCCGCGCCTCGTCCATGGCCTTGATGATCTTGTCGAGCAGCTGGCCGGCGCGGCCCACGAACGGCTCTCCCAGCCGGTCCTCGTCGGCGCCCGGTGCCTCACCCACGAACACGATGCCGCTCCGCGCCGTCCCCACGCCCGGCACCGCCTGGGTGCGGGTCTTGCACAGCCCGCACTTGGGGCATCCGCGCACCTCGGCGGCGATCGCGTCGAGCACCGGGATCGACTGCGCCGCGAGCGCCGAGCGCGCGGCGAGGCCGGCCGGGTTCAGGTCGTCCGCGAACGCCTCGAGTGCCGGCTCGTCGAGCACGCTCGTCATGCGCTTCGCGGACGCGGCGACCGGCCCCGGCTCGGG
>DATEMP010000217.1:0-2058 GCA_035275545.1 Candidatus Eiseniibacteriota bacterium
TGGTGAGCACGCACCGCGTCAACTACGCGCACCTCGATCCCGCGTGGTCCGAGGCCGGACGCCGCGCGCTGCACGACCTGCTCGGGCACCTGTCCGCCGACGGCGCGACCTTCATGACCGACGCCCAGGTCCGCGCGCGCCAGGAGGGGGGCGCGTGAGCGGCGGGTGGCGTGCGGTGACCCGCGGCGTGCCCGGCCGCTGGTCGGTGTGGCGCTACAACTGGATCATCCACGAGCGCGTCATCGATGCGCTGGTGCGCGCCCGGTCGCATGCGCGCGGCGTGCTGCTCGACGTGGGGTGCGGCGACAAGCCCTTCGCGCACTGGTTCGACGGGCGCGTCACGCGCTACCTCGGCACCGACCTCGCGGCCTCGCGGTACCTGGGTGATCGGCGGCCCGAGGTGTACGCGCGCGCCGAGCGCCTGCCGTTCGCCGGCGGATCGTTCGACACCGTGCTCGGGCTCTCGATGCTCGACCATTTCCCGGAGCCGCAGGCGCTGCTCGGCGAGGCGCACCGGGTGCTCAAGCCCGGGGGCGTGCTTATCCTCGAGTTCCCCCAGATGGTGCCGCTCCACGACGAGCCCTACGATTACCTGCGCTTCACCCGCTACGGGGCCGCGTGGCAGCTCGAGCGCGCCGGTTTCGAGCCGGTCGACTTCATTCCGCTGGGCGGGCTCATGACCAAGGTGGGACTCACCACCATCGCCGGACTCAACCGGATCAACCGGGGCCCGACGCGCGTCCTCACCGAGCTCCCGGTGCGTGCGCTCTACGTTCTGCTGCAGCTCCTGTTCGCCGGGCTCGACCGCGTGTTCTTCGATCCGCGCGAGGTGATCGCCCACCTGGTGGTCGCGCGGCGCCGCGGGACGTCCTCCGCCGGATGACGCGCCCCGAGGCACCGCGCGAGGGCGCGCTCGCCGACCGCTGGCTGATCGCGATCCTGGTTCTGGCGGCGCTCGCGCTCCGCTGGCACGGGATCGGGTACGGACTCCCCGAGGTGTACGAGGAGGCGTATCCGTTCAAGATCGCGTGGCGGATGTGGGGATGGGGGCCGGACCGCGCCTTCGACCCGAATCCGCACTGGTTCAAGTATCCGGGTCTCACGATCGAGCTCCAGCTCCTCGGGCAGGCGCTCCTCTTCCTCGCGCTCAGGATCGCGGGAGCGATCCACTCCACCGTCGACTTTCGAATCCTCCACGAGCTCGACCCGACCGCGTTCTACCTCACCGGGCGGGGGATCACCGCACTGCTCGGCGCGGCGACCGTGATCCCCGTATTCCTGCTCGCACGCCGGGCGGCAGGCCGGGGCGCGGCCATCGCCGCGGGCCTGTTGGTGGCGGTGAACCCGGGGCTGATCGCCAAGTCCCAGGTGATCGAGGTGGACGTGCCGCTCACCTTGCTGGTGGCGGCCAGTCTCCTGGCGGCGGTGCGGCTGGCGGAGCGCCTCACGTGGGGACGGATCGTCGCCGCCGGCGCGCTCGTGGGGCTCGCGGCGGGTGCGAAGTATCCGGGGATCGTTCTTGCCGTCCCGATGGTGCTGGCGATCGTGATGGCGGCGCGGAGGACACCTGAGTCGCGGTCGCGAGCGCCTCGGTCCGGGAAGCGCGGTTCCGCGGCCCCCGGTCGCCCAAATCCCGCTCTTGGTGCCGTTTCCTCCATCAGCGTCTTTGCCTTGGTCGTGATCGCCGCCTTGTTCGTGACCTCTCCATATCTGTTCCTCGACTCCGGATCGGCGATGCGCGACCTCGCGGTGGAGGGGGAGCACATGCGGTTGGGGCACTTCGGGGCCGACCTGGGGCCCACGTGGCTCAGCTACCTGCGTGACTGGCCGCTCCGGGTGGCGGGCATCCCGGTGGCGATCGCGTCGCTCTCAGGGCTGGTGTGGTTCACGCTCCGGCGCGAGAAGTGGGCCGTGATCCTCGCCGGCTTCGTGGTCGCCTACGCGGTGCTCGTGTCGTCGTTCGCGATGAAGGCGGACCGCTACCTGCTCCCGCTGCTCCCGGCGGCGTTCGTGTTTGCCGGCGCGCTCGCGGCGGACCTCTGCGGCCGCGTGCGCGCC
>DATEMP010000218.1:0-5002 GCA_035275545.1 Candidatus Eiseniibacteriota bacterium
CGGGCGCGGAGCCGGCCGGAGCGGGGGACGCCGGGGACGCCGGCGGCGTGCGGAAGCCGGCGTGGGCCATGGGCGGCGATGCGACGCCCTTGAGCAGCCACTCGGGCTCGAGCACCCAGTAGAGATCGTCGTCGTCCGAGCGGACCACGCGCATGATGCCGGGCGCGGGCGGCTGGCCGGGAAGGTCGGCGGGTCCGGCGGACATGCGCCACACCAGACGGTCGGCGACCAGGCAGGCGCGCTTCAAGCCCAGCGCCACGATCACCACCGGCTGCTCGGCGGCGCGCCGGGGCGCGGTCGCGAGCGGTGTGAGCACCGGCAGACCCTGTCGCTTCAGCATGGTCTCGATCGTGCCGGCCGGGATCAGGCGCACCCGCACCACCGCGTGCCAGGGCACGGCGAGCTGGAGCTCGTCCTGCTCCAGCATGAGGAACGTTTCGCGCTCGGCCAGGATCGGCACGCGCAGGGTCCAGGCACCGGGACGCTCGCCCGTGGGCCCGAGATGGGCGCCGACGCTGGTGAGCACCTCGGAGGCGGCGTGGAGCCCGCTATGGGCGATGCCCTCGCAGGTCACGTCGAGGGCCGAGCCGTCGCTGGAGAGCCACATGCGCCCGCGGGTGGAATTGCCACCGACCAGCCAGTCGAGCGCGGCGCGCAAGGCACCCGCGACCGGGGTGCGCAGGCGCACGCGCCGGAGCAGATCGGTCTCGGTGCGCTCGCCGGGAACGCCCTCGAGGGCTTCGGCGAGCGTCACCGCGGCGGGCTCGTTGATCGCCTCCGGCCGCGACGGCGATGAAGCAGGGGCGGTCGCTGCCGGCGTGGAGCGGGCGAGCGGCACACGCTCGATCGCGCGCGCCATGAGCCCCATCTCCTCGTCCATGCGGCGGAACGCCTCGATGTTGGCGGCGCGCGAGGATTCAGTCACCGCGCGCTGGACACGATCGATGACCGGCTTGAGCGGCGCGGGCCATGCGCCCCGGGCATACGGGACCAGGGCCCCGAGCAGCCGGTCGAGGCCGCGCAGCGCCAACAGCTGGGCCACCTCGCGCGCGCCCTCGAGGGTGCGGTTCGGTGTGCTCTCGTCGAGCGCCTGGGTGAGATGACGGCACAACCCGCGCGCCATCTCCTGCGCCCGATCCCCGCTGACGTCGCTCATTCGCGGTCCTCCCATACAGATGTGCTGGTCACGCTCCACCCTCGTGCGTTGCATGGTGATCGCCGGCGGTCCGACGTCCGGTATCGCGCGGCTCGTCCGGCCGCGTGGGTTCCTGTCCGAGCAGCTTGAGTCCCGGCGGGCGACCTCCGGTCTCGTCCTCGCTCCCGCTGGACGTCTCGGCGGTCGCGGGGGGTTCCGATGAGCCCAGCTCGGCAGGCTCGACGGTGGGCAGATCGGGAGGCGACAGGCGAACCACCATGCCCGCCAGCTCCCGTGTTTCCTCTTCCAGGCGCCTCACGAGCCGCTCGGCGGCCCGCGAGACACTTTCGCCCGCGGCCGAGAGGCGCTCGCCCTTCTGCCCGGCGTCCTGGATCATTTCCTTCACACGCTCGATGAGCCGCGAACGCTCGCGGGAGCGCATCGGCTCCGCGGCCGGCGACGGCAGGGGAATCTGCTCGAGCCGCTCGGCGACGCGCTGGCGCACCGTGCGCATGCGGTCGACCGCCGACGCCACTTCGGCTTCGACGTCGCGGGAGAGCACGGTGGTCCGCTCGGTGGCGCTCCGCACCTCGGCGGCGAGCCGCTTCATCTCCTCGGAGAGCTCGGCCATCTCGGCCTCGGGACGGCCCATGCGCGCTCCGGTGAGCGCGGCGTTCAAGGCGATGAGCGTCGCGCGGTTCGCGACCAGGTGGACCTGGTCGGCGATTTCCTGGACGCGGGCCAGGCCGCGGCCCAGGTGCTCGACGCTTCCAGTCGAGGACTCGAGCAGCTCCTGGATCGCGGCCCGCGTGGCTTCGCGCCACGGGCCGATCGCCTCGGGCTCGGATTCGCGCGGCGCCGTGGCGAGGGCGGCCATCGACTGTTCCAGCTCTCCGCCCAGGCGCTGCAGCTCCCGCACCGTGGTGAGGAGTGCCGTGGCCTCGACGAAGCCGCGTTCGGCGTCGGTCGCGGTGTCGCGTGCGTCGGCCAGGGCGCTCTCGACCGCGCTGCCGATCTGGCGCGCCGCTTCGAGGTTCTCGTCGCGCGCCTCGTCCAGGTGACGCAGGCCGCGGTCGAGCGTCTCGGCCAGGGGCGCCAGCGCGCCCGGCTTGACCCGGAGGCCGCTCCAGCGCTCGGTCTCGACCCAGCGATCCAGGGCCTCGCGCATCATCGCCAGCTGGGCCCGCACCATGCCCAGCTCCTCCGCCGCGCGCGCCGCCTGGCGGTGGTGCGTGAGGAGGACCTGGATCTGCTGGGTGATCTGGGAGAGCACGCCCCATCCGCTGTTGGCGGGGAGCGCGCGAAGATCGGAGACGCGGCCGGTGGCGAGGGCGTTCGAGAGCCCGTTCAGGTGGCCGATGATGCCGCGATCGAGCCAGAGGGCGAAGGCGACGCCGATCAGGATGCCGACCGACGAGATCGCCGAGATCCAGAGGACCAGCAGCGGCAGGTCGATCTGCCCGGTGGCGTCCGCGCTGCGTCCGACCACGAGCCACATGCCCGCGGCCGCGACCAGTGCACCGCCCAGACAGCCGAACCAGAGACGCAGACGAAGCCCCGCCGACGCCTCCGAGGGAGTGGCCCGCTCTTCAGGGCGGACGGGAGGAACGGTCATCTTGGGGGTCATGACGGGGTGCGTGGCCTATGGTGTCGGATGTTGTGCGAGATGCAGGGCTTACCTGCCCGGTCCAAACGCAAGGCACATGCCGAAGTGGCGCGGACGGTCGCTCGGGCGGCGGCGAGGGCCGGCAACCGCCTTCACGAACGGCCGCGGCGGGACGATCGTGCAGGAGTCCACGCCGGGCCGGAACCTCAAAATCCGCCGCATCTTGCTGGCGTCCAGCGCGCTCCGTGCCCGCGCAGTATGAACCCCGGGGCGCCGATTACAAACGCGTTGCGTTTTTCGATACGGCGTTGCGAGGCAGTCGCATCGTTGGACGTCTCCTTGACCCCGACGCCGATCCCCCGGCGATTAGGGGCAATCCCCCCAGGTTGTGGGCCTCTCCACGCGAAGTGCCCACCGATATGACGGTTCCAGACCACCCCATGACATGCGTCCATCCAATGCGGGCCTTGGGCGCGTAGGGGATACGACGGCGGACGGGTCGTGGCACGGAGGATGCGAAATCACTCCGGCAGTCGTACCCGTCGTGCTCCACCGCACGTCGCGTGGGAGCGCCAGGGAAAGGGAGCACCACGATGAATCCGCGCCACTACGTCGATCTGAAGGAATCCAGTCGGAGCGTTCACCCGACCTACTACTTCATGATCAACTGTCTCCTCTACAGCCGGATGGAGACGGGCCTCGTCTCGAATCAGGACTTCTATGACGAGGATGTGAATGTCTACCTGGCGCATCTGCTCCACTCGTTCATCAATCCCGAGTATGTGGAGCAGTCGAAGAAGTTCCTTTCCAAGTACGACACCGACGTCTTCCGTCGCCTGGCGCACTCGAGCGACGCGCGTCTCAAGTACCTGATTTACAAGACCAACGCCGACTTCCTGCTGGTTTCGATCGGCATCTTCGACCAGCCGATGGCCGAGTCGACCAGCCGCACCAAGCTGCTCCCCAGTGAGGAAGCGTACGTCGGCCGCGGCAAGACCTACTATCACTTCGCCTACTCGTACGCCCAGCAGGTGCACCGCAAGAACCAGGGTGTCGCCGAGGTGCTCGAGAAGCTGTCGGTCGGGTTCGAGAAGTATCTCCGAATCCTGTCGCACATGCGCGGCGAGTACCTCGACCTGGTCAAGCGCCTGTCGCAGGGCGAGGTCTATCACCTGGAGCGCTCGGTCAACGAGGCGTCGCAGCAGGAGCTGCTGCGCGTCAAGCAGGACGAGCTGCTCGAGCTCTACAGCGCCTGGAAGAAGCAGCCTTCCGCCGAGACCGAGGAAAACCTCGAGCGGGTGGTGGGCGAGATCCGGCAGCTGAACCCGTCGTTCAAGTTCGAGCTGCCCAAGCGCTGAGGTAGGCCGCGCCCGGCGGTCCGGACGCGGATGCGGTTTCGCGGAGTGCTCACGCCGAGCTCGACGCGAATACGGGGGCCCTTTCGAAGGCGGCCCCTTCTTCCGAGGCGACGGCCCGGCTCAAGTAGCCGGGCCTCGCTGTTTTCGGGCGGCGGGTGCGACCCCGGGCTAGCGGCCGGGGCGCCCGTAGTTGGGCGCTTCCTGGGTGATCGTCACGTCGTGCGGGTGGCTCTCGCGCAGCCCGGCGGCGCTCACGCGCACGAACCGGGTGAGCGTGCGCAGCTCCTCGATGTTCCGCACCCCGCAGTAGCCCATGCCGGCCCGCAGCCCGCCCACCATCTGGAACACCGAGGCGGAGAGCGGTCCCTTGAAGGGCACCCGGCCTTCGATCCCCTCGGGCACCATCTTGGAGAGCTCGTCCGCGCTCTCCTGGAAGTAGCGCTCGCGACTCCCCTTCCCCCCCGCCATCGCCGAGAGCGAGCCCATGCCGCGATAGACCTTGAACGAGCGCCCCTCGAGCAGCACCACCTCGCCCGGGCTCTCCTCGGTGCCGGCGAACAGGCTGCCGACCATCACCGAGTGGCCGCCGGCGGCGATCGCCTTGACCACGTCGCCGGTGTACTTGATGCCGCCGTCGGCGATGATCGGCACGTCGGTTCCCTCGAGCGCGCGCGCTGCGTCGAGCACCGCCGTGATCTGCGCCATCCCGGCGCCGGTCACCACCCGGGTGGTGCAGATCGCGCCCGGCCCCATGCCCACCTTGACCGCGTCGGCGCCCGCCGCCGCCAGCGCCTTCGCCCCCTCGACGGTGGCGACGTTGCCGACCACCAGGTCGACCTCGGGGAACGCCGCGCGCAGGCGCTCGGCGACCTCGAGCACGCCGCGCGAATGGGCGTGCGCGCT
>DATEMP010000219.1:0-8235 GCA_035275545.1 Candidatus Eiseniibacteriota bacterium
GGGCAGCAGGCGCGCCGCCCACGCCACCCCGAGCACCGCGACCGCGATCGCGATCCCGCCCAGCGTCGGCACCGGCTGAGCGTGGATGCGGCGCGGCCCGGGATGGTCGAGTGCCCCGGCGCGACGGCCGAGGCGGATCACCAGCGGCGTGAGCAGCAGCGTCACCGCCATGGACGCGAGCGCCAGCGACAGCGAGTAGGGCACCCGCATCAGGCCCCCGCGCGGCGCGCGCTCAGCGCGGCCTCAGGGCGTTGGTGGCGAGCATGAGGCCGGCGCGCAGGCGGATGAGCGTGTCGGCGACCAACGTCATGACCGGATTGGTCGGATGGTACTTGTGGAAGTAGTGGATCATGCCGCGGTGGCGCTCGACGATCACCTTGGGGTGGACCTTCTTCCGGCTGGCGCCGATGTCGTGGTAGACCAGCGCTTCGGGCACGTAGGTGACCGCCCAGCCGCCCAGCTTCATCCGCCGGCACCAGTCCACGTCCTCGTTGAACATGAAGTAGGTGCCGTCCATCGGCCCCACCTGGTCGATCGCGGTACGCCGCACCATCAGGCACGCGCCCGAGAGCCAGTCCACTTCGCGCACCGAGGCGTGGTCCCAGTCGGTCATGAGGTAGCGGCGGGTGTGCGGATTGTTCGGGAACAGCCGGCTCAGGAGCGAGTAGCGGTTGAACAGGAACGTCATGTGATCGGGGAAGCCGCGTGCCGAGTACTGGAGCTGACCGTCGCGGCCCACCATGCGCGGCCCGACCACGCCGGTGCGCGGGTGGCTGCGCAGGTAGCCCAGGAGCGCCGACACGGTGCCCTTCTCGATGAAGGTGTCGGGGTTCATGACCATCACGAACTCCCCGGTGGTGGCGGCGATCCCCTGGTTGACCGCCCGCGCGTAGCCCACGTTCTCCGCGTTGGGAATGCCGCGCACGTGGGGGAAGTCGCGGGCGATCGCCTCCAGCGTCCCCGCGCTCGGGTCGTTGTCCACCACCACCACCTCGTGCGCGAGGTTCATGGTGTCCGCCTGGAGCGCGCCCAGGCAGCCCAGCAGCGGGCGTACCGACCGGTAAGCGATGATAATTGTCGAAAGTTCCATCGAGGCGGCGCGGGACTCCGACTCCGTGGCCTGTGCGGGAGGGGTGGTGCGTGAAGAGCTTATCACCGCCGGGGTGCCGCGGCGATGATCGCCGCCGCCGGCACCAGCGCCAGATAGCAGATCGCGCCCGCGATCAGGGTCACGCCGATGCCGAACGCAATGCTCAGCACGATCGCCAGCACCGACCCGAGCACGCCCGCCGCCCCGTTGATGCCCCAGAACCACACGGTGGGACGCGGATCGCTCGCGGTCGCGAGCCGCATCCCGGTCGGGAAGCCGAACCCCATGAGCAGCCCCGCGGGGGCGACGATCGCCAGGCTCACCGCGGCGCGCATCGCGATCTCCGCCGACTGGAACGGCGCGAGCGCTCCGGGCAGCCACCACGGAAGGCCGCCGACGTAGAGCGCCACCGCGACCGCCCACAGCGCGAGCCGGGCGCGCCCCTCGAGACGCAGCCGGTCGGAGAGCCCGCTGCCGATCCCGGCGCTCAGGATCAGGCCGAACAGCACCACCGAGAGCGAGTAGACCGGGTGCCCGAGGAACAGGCTCAGGCGCTGGAGCAGTCCCATCTCGACCAGCATGAACCCCAGGCCGAGCAGAGCGAAGTAGAGCGTGCCACCGGTCACCAGTGCCCGGCCCGCCTCGCGGATCGCGCCCCGGAGCGGCAGCACGATGGTCGTCACCACCAGTACCAGCGAGACCAGCAGGATCACGGTGAGGGTGAGGGTCGCCATGAGATTGCCGCGCACCACGCCCTGGCGGCCCAGGTACTGGAGCGCCAGGTGCGGGCGGCCGAGCGGCAGCAGGTTGAAAAAGAACGGCCGGTCGTCGGTGGGGGGCGAGAGATCGAGCACCGGCTCGGCGGTGAGACGGTCGAGCGCCGCGCGGTCGTGGGCGGCGACGATCTCGGCCAGCACCGGCGACGCCGGCGTCGCGTCGGGGCTCACCAGCACCTGGTACTCGAACACGCCGCAGAAGCGCCGGAGCGTGGCAACGTCGGCGGGGCTCAACGGCGATCGCGAGAGGATCAGGGTCGCGACCGGCCCGGCGGCGGCCACGAACAGGTGCGATCGCGGGTCGGGGACGCCGGTCTCGAACAGCGTGGCGACCGCGAGGCTCAGCAGGCGCCCGGTCTCGTCCACGTCGCCCGGCTGGTACCAGCGGCTCACCGAGAACAGCCCGCGCTCGTGGAGCCGGGAGACGAACGCGCGCCACCCGGCGACCGTGTAGAGCCCGTTCTCGGTGAGCGTGAACGCCCCGGCCCCGGTGGCCGCCCAGGTGTCGGCCATGCTCATCTGCACCACGTCGAAGGTCTCGCGGGTGCGCGCGAACCAGCTGCGCGCCTCGTCGTTGACGATCCGCACCCCCGGCAGCCGCGCGATCCCCGCGAAGTCCGAGAGCATGCCGGGATCGCGCAGGAGGCGGACGAAGATCGGGTTGAGCTCGATGCCGGTCACGTCGCGGGAGCCGAACGTCCAGGCGGAGAGCAGGTCGCGTCCGCCGCCCACGCCGATCACCGCGGTGCGCGAGCCGGCGCTCAGCGCGTAGACCAGGTTGGTGACGTCGTAGGAGAGGAAGCGCACCGTCTCGGGGTCGCCGTTGTAGCGGAACATCGTCGTGCCCGCGTCCCCGTCGATGTTGAGCCACACCTGTGGCACCGCGAGCCGCGGCAGCGTCGGCGAGGGGCCCCAGAGCCGGGGCTCGACCACCAACGGGCGCATGGCGATCACGCGCGAGAACGAGTTCCACTTCTCGAAGATCACCTCACCGCTGCGCCGCTCGACCGACTCCTTGACCATGACCGGCTGGAGGCCGTGGCGGGTGAGCCCGTTGGCGACGCCGAGCACGAGCAGGACGATCGCGATCACCCCGGGGCGCCGGAGCACGCCCCACACGCGCGCGTCCGCGGGCGCGGCGCCGATCCCCGAGCCCGCGAACAGCGCCGATGCACCCGCCGCCGTGGCGCCGATCAGCAGGATCGCCGAGGGGGCGTCCGTCCACTGGAGCACGCCCAGCACGCCGAGACAGCCCAAGGCGGCACCCGCGAGATCGACCGCGTAGACCCGGCCGGTCGGGAACGGGCTCTTGGTGAGCGCCAGGCTCACCGCCGCGCCGCTCCAGAAGAACGGCAGGGCGATCGCCAGCGCCAGCTCGGCGAGCACCACCGCGAGCGTTGCCGAGGCGACGATGCCGGGGGCCAGGGTGAGCTGGAGCGCCAGCGACCCGGCGGTCGAGAGCGCGAACGCCGCGGAGAGCCAGGCCAGGTCGTGGGAGAGGGTCTCCCGCGTGTGGCGCGCGCGGTTCAGGTACGCCCACACCGCGCCCCCCGTCATGCCGAACATCGAGGCGCTGATGACGAAGAACGCGAGGTGGTACCACATCATGACCGAGAGCAGCCGGGTCTCGACCAGCTCGAGCATGAGCGTGGCGAGCGTCAGCACGAACAGCCCGGCATAGAAGCGCCCGGGGCGCGCGGGGGTGCCGGCCATCCCGACCGCTACACGGTCTCCCAGCGCCGGGCGAGCAGCCGCGCGATGGTCAGGAACACGATGGTGAGGATCGCGAGCACCAGCACCTGGGGCCAGAGCTGGATGAGCGGCGCCTCGCGCCAGAACACCTTCTCGTAGCCGTCGAGCGCGTTGGCGTTGAAGGTGGTGTACCGCCCGATCGCGCGGAGCTGCTCGCTCATCGCGAAGCGCGGGAACATGCTCCCGCCCACCGCCGACTGGGTGAGGATCAGGATGGTCGAGATGCCGCCCAGCTGCTGGCGGGTCTTGCACAGCGTCGCGAGCACCAGCCCGAAACCCGCGGCGGCCGCGGCGGTGAAGAAGGTGATGATGAAGAAGCCCGGCAGGTGGTTCAGGAGGTCGAGCTTGAAGACCAGCATCCCCCACACGAACATCACCGTGATCTGGAACACCCCCATGAGCACGATGAACAGCCACTTGCCCATGAGGATGGTGCCCATCCCGGCGTGCGAGGTGAGCAGGCGCTCGAGTGTCCCGGTCTCGACCTCGTCGAGCAGGGTGCCGCCCGCGCCCGAGGCGCTGAACAGCAGGAACATGACCGCGATCCCGGCGGCGGTGAGCGCGATCAGCCAGCTCGATTTCTGCTCGCCCAGCACGTCGACGATCCGGGTCGGCACCATGCCCTGCGACATTCCGCCGCCGCCGCCCGCATCGCCGCCGGCGCCGCTCGAAGTGCCCGCGCTGTCCCTCAGGTAGGTGTCCCAGGAGTCCATCGCCCGCCGCTGCTCGGGGGTCAGCGGGCCGCCGTACTTCTCGAACAGGCCGATGCCCTGCTTCGCCATGAGATCCGGGGCGCCCGCCATCGCCGTCTTCTGCAGCAGCCCGCTCACCACGTGGGGAGCGACCGGGTCGGCGCGGTCGGAGAGCAGCTCGACCTTCGGGACCGAGTCGCTGAAGCTGCCGAAACCGGCGCCGAAACCCTGCGGGATCACGATCGCCACCGGCACCACCCCGCCCTTCACCAGCTCGAGCGCGTGCATGCGCGAGACCAGGGCACGGGCGGTATCGGGCGGCTCGCCCGGGCGGCGGGTGCGGGTCCGGATGCGCAGCCCCGGCTCCTTCTTGAGCGCCCCAATCAGCCGCTCGCTGCCCTGCGAGTGGTCCTCGTCGACCACCGCGATGTTGACCCGCGAGGTGACGTCGCCGCCCTGGCTGCCGAAGATCATCGCGAAGATCGAGAAGAAGATCACCGGCAGCAGGAAGGTCATCGCCTGGACGACACGATCCCGTCGCAGCGAAGTGATCGCTATGCGCAGCAGGGTGCGGATCATTCGCGCAGGTCCCGTCCGGTCAAGTGGATGAACACTGCATGGAGGCTGGGCGAGCGCACCTCGACGTCCAGCACCTTGCAGCCCGCCCCGCGCACCGTCGCGAGCAGGGGCGGCAACTCGGTGGCCACGTCGCGCACCTGGGTGACGAGCGTGGTGCCTTCGGCCGCGGCCTCGAAGCCGGGCAGCGGGCTCGCGGGCACCCGGTCGAGCACCAGCGTCACGCGGCGGCTCGCTCCGACCGTCTGCTCGACCAGCTCGTTGAGCGTGCCGCCGGCGATCACCCGGCCGTGGTCGATCACCACGATCCGCTGGCAGCGCGCCTCGGCCTCCTCGAGCTGATGGGTGGTGAGGAGCAGCGAGACACCGCGGTCCCGCAGCCCGGCGAGCATGTCGTAGATGCGCTCGCGACTCTGGGGATCGACGCCCACCGTGGGCTCGTCGAGCAGCACCACCTTGGGCTCGTGGAGGATCCCGCAGGCGATGTTGAGCCGGCGCTTCATGCCGCCCGAGAAGCGCTTGACCGGCTCCTTCGCCCGGTCGGCGAGCGCGGTCCACTCGAGCGCCCGGTCGACGCGCGGGGCCAGCTCGCGGGGCCCGACGCCGTGGAGGCGGCCCCAGACCTCGAGGTTCTCGCGCGCGGTGAGCAGCGGGTAGAGCGCGATGTCCTGCGGGACCACGCCCAGCTCGGCGCGACCGTTGGCGGCGCCGCCCGAGACGTCGAGCGCCTTGCCGAACAGCTCGATGGTGCCGCCGTCCAGCCGCGCCCGGCCGGCGATCGCGCGGACCAGCGTGGTCTTGCCGGCGCCGTTGGGCCCGAGCAGCGCGAGCATCTCGCCCTGGCGCAGCTCGAGCGAGGCGCCATCCAGGGCCTGGATCGAGCCGAACGACTTGCGGGCCTGCGCGACCTTGAGGACTTCCACGGGGCCGGACTCTAGCCGGGCGGGGCCGGACTGTCATCCGGCGCGGGCAGCAGGGGGCGCGGCATGGACCGCATACGGGCGGATCCGCCCTCGAGTTGCCCGTAAACGAAGCCGCCGAGCCGAACGAGCGTCCTGCTCATTCAGACCCGGCGGTTCGTAATCCTTGAGCGAGTCGATGTCTACGTGGAGCCGCTCCCCACTTCTCTCCAGGCTCCGGTTCGACTTCGAACCCGCTCAAGCTCCATGCACGACGAACGGCGTCAATACCCGTACGGCCGTCCGTTGGCCGTTCAATCCCTTTTCTGCAGGGGTGGGACTCCACCTCGTCCAGTGCCCCTGGTCGCGCGCGCTCTATCCTCGCCAGAGCATCACTGTCCAGCCGGTGACCACCAGCACGAGCAGTGCCATCGACACGCTCAGCGCGAGCGTCCAGAGACGCCGCCGCCTCAGGCGCCGTGCACGCGACGAGAGCGGCGCCGTTTTCAGCAACTCCGACAGCCGCGTCTGCGGCTGGTCATCTCGAATCTGTCTCACGAACAGCAGCGGTGCAGGTCGGCCGTGCAGGGGTGCGATGCTCATGGCGAGATGCGTCCCTGTCGCCCGACCTGACCGATGGCGCTCGCGTGCCGATCGCGCAAATGCGCGGGTGGAACGGAGTTCCGGTCCCGGAGTACATGAGAGGCCGTGCGTGCGGCACATCCCTGTCCGCTCCGGATCCCGCCATGGTCAGGAGTCGACTGACGGCGGTTCCTCATGATGTCGTGGTCTCCCCTTCCATTCGCCCCGGTCGGCGATGGGTTCGCGACTTGCCCCTTTGCAGCATCGATGCCAGTGGATCTGGTTCCCCCGCCACCCTGGTGAAATGGGGCTATTCCCTTGGCAAAAAAGCCGGTTTGACGATGCCTGAACCTCGCCGAAGAGCCCCAAAACAAAGCCTTCTCTCCCTCGAATCACTAGGTAAAATCTTCCAGCTCGGCAAGAACGACATGGTCGGGGGAGAACGCATCGTGCCTTTGGGAGTGCTGGTCGTCGACGATCACCAGGCCTCGGCCGAAGGCTTGCGCGATTACCTCCAGGAGTGGGGACACGAGGCGCGCGCTGCGGGCGGCGTCGCCGAGGCTATCGGGATCCTGGAGGGCTGGCGGCCCGACGCGGTGGTGTGCGACCTGCTCATGCCGCCCGGCCCCGGCGGCCTCGAGCTGCTCCGCGAGGTGCGCGCCCGCGATCCCTGGATCGGCTTCATCATGCTCACCGGCCACGGGAGCATCGAGGACGCGGTGCACGCCACCCGCGACGGCGCGTTCGACTTCCTCACCAAGCCGGTCGACCTCGAGCGCCTGCGCCTGCTGCTCGACCGGCTCGCCGAGCGCAACGAGATGCGCATCGAGGTGACGCGGCTGCGCCAGAAGCTCGCCAGCATGGGCGATGCGGGAGCACTCGTGAGCCGCTCGCCCGCGATGCGCAAGCTCACCGACGTCATGGAGCTGGTGGGGCCCTCGGCGGCCTCGGTGCTGGTCACCGGCGAGAGCGGCTCCGGCAAGGACTTCATCGCCCAGGTCCTGCACGACCTCTCCGGCCGGGCGCGCGCGCCGTTCGTGGCGGTGAACTGCCCGGCGATCCCCGAGACCCTGCTGGAGAGCGAGCTGTTCGGCCACGAGCGCGGTGCGTTCACCGGGGCGCTCGCCGAGCGCGCCGGCCTGTTCGAGCACGCCGCGGGCGGCACGCTGTTCCTGGACGAGATCACCGAGATGACCACCACGCTCCAGGCCAAGCTGCTGCGCGTACTCGAGACCCGGCGCTTCCGGCGGGTGGGCGGGCGCGAGGAGAAGCTCGCGGATCTCCGGATCGTCGCCGCCACCAACCGCGATCCCGACGTGGCGGTGCGCGAGGGACGCCTGCGCGAGGACCTCTACTACCGCCTCAACGTGTTCCACCTGCACGTGCCGGCGCTGCGCGACCGGCGCGAGGACATCGCCCCGCTCGCGGCGCGCTTCATCGCCTACTACGCGGAGCAGAACGAGAAGACCGTCGAGGGGGTCTCGAACGAGGCGATGGCGGCGATCGAGCGCTACGACTGGCCGGGCAACGTGCGCGAGTTGCGCAACGCGATCGAGCGCGCGGTGGTGCTGTCGCGCGGCCCGGTGCTCGAGGTCACCGACCTGCCGCAGCGGGTCGCGCGCCCGGTGGTGGTGATCGAGCGCGGCCGCTTCGGCCCGGTGGCGCCGCTCGACGAGATCGAGCGCCGCGCGATCCTCGAAGCGCTCGAGGCGTTCGCGAACAACAAGACCCAGGCGGCCCGCGCGCTCGGGATCAGCCTCAAGACGCTGCACAACAAGCTCAAGCGGTACGCCCGGGAAGTCGTGTCGTGACCAAGCGGACCGGGCTCGGCCGCATGGCCCTGGGCCTGCGCGCCTCGCTGTCCGCCT
>DATEMP010000220.1:0-2192 GCA_035275545.1 Candidatus Eiseniibacteriota bacterium
ATGCCCCGCCTCCCGGCGGGGCTTCCCTCTTCTCGGCGGACTCCGCCATCCCTGGCTTCGCTCGCCTCGAAGAGCGTCGCCCCCGGGACCACGCCGTCCCCCGGCCTCCGGCGGTCGCGGTGGCCATAGTCGGAGCGGTCGCCGCGCTCTGCGTCATCGCCGCGCTCACGTTCCGGATCTTCGACACCGACTTCTGGCAGCACCTCGCGGTGGGGCGCGCGCTCTGGCAGACGCATGCGATCCCGATGGTGCAGGTCTGGTGCTGGCCGACCTGGGGCGAGCCATACGTGCTCCAGTCGTGGGTGTTCCGCGCTCTCGTGTGGCCGTTCTGGAAGCTGGGCGGGATCGAGGGCCTTTACGTGTGGCGCTGGCTCACCACCCTGGGCGCGTTCGGCCTGCTGTGGCTGACCGCGCGGCGCATGGGCGCGCGTGGGCTTTCGGTGTTCCCGGTGCTGGTGGTCGCCGCGCTGGTCTATCGCCAGCGCTCGATGGTGCGCCCCGAGACCCTGGTGGCGGTGCTGCTCGCAGGCCAGCTCTGGCTGCTCGAATCGCGCCGCGCTGTGCGCACGGCTCCCGTGTGGCTCCCCGCCGCGCTCGTGGCGATCGCGCTCCTGTGGGCGAACGTGCACATCTCTTATTGGCTGGGGTTGGTGGTGCTCGCGGTCTACGCACTCGACGAGGTGCTGCGCCGCGATCGCCCGGCGCGCGGGCCGGCGCTGTGGATGGTGCTGCTGGCAGCGATGGCGATCTCGTTCGCGAATCCCTTCGGGGTGCGCGCGCTCGCCCAGCCGTTCGAGTTCCTGTTCGCGCGGACCGATCCGATGTACCGCACGATCGGGGAGCTCCAGCCGCTCGACTGGCGGCTCAACGACCGCAACGGGTTCTTCGTCCTGCTCCTGCTCTGGCCGCTGCTCCTGTTCGGGCGCGCGATCGGCCGCCGTTTCGATCGCGTCGAGGTGGCGCTGTTCCTGGTGTTCACGCCGCTGGCGTTGCTCTCGCAGCGCTTCACCGGCTTCTGGGCGCTGGTGGCGGCGCCGTTCGTGGCCCGCGATCTCGGCGAGTGGATCGCACGGCGGCGCTGGCCATCGTGGGCCTCGGGCACCGCGGCGCGCGCCGGCATGGCCGCGGCGTTGTGCGTGATCGCCACCGGGGTGGAGCTCACCCGCCGTGACTTCGTCCCAGGTGTCGGACTGGTCGACGTCATGGTGCCCAAGGCGGCGTGCGACTTCGTCGAGCGCCACGGGATCCGCGGCCGCTCGTTCAACCATTTCGAGCTGGGCGGATACCTCGCGTGGCGGTTCTGGCCGGATCGCGAGCGGCTGCCTTTCGCCACCATCCACCCGGAAGCGATGAGCGCCGAGGCGCGAATTGCCTACTTCGGAGCGCTCGTCGATCCGCGCGGTTGGGCCGCCCTCGACGCCCAACACCGCTTCGACTGGGTGCTGCTCCGGCGGGTCCACTCCGAGGGTGATTTCGTGCTCGACTTCCTCGACGCCGACACCAGCTTCGCGCCGGTGTTCATGGACGACGCGGCCGCCCTCTACGTGCGTCGCGGCGGCACGCTCCAGGCGGTGGCCGACTCGTTCGGCTTCCGCGTCGCGCGCGCCGGCGAGCGGTGGCTCGAGTCGCTCGGCCCGCGGCTGGCGCAGGACCCGGCGCTGGGGCCGGTGCTCGAGGCGGAGTACGCGCGCGCCGCGTCGTCTTCGCCGCTCTCGAGCACGGCCGAGAGCCAGTGGGCCAACCTCATGTTCATGGCGCGCCGCCCGCTCGACGCGCGCGGGCACCTCGAGCGCGCGCACGCGGTCGACCGCTGGCTCCCCAACTACCATCTGCGGCGGGGCCTGATCGCGCTTGCCCAGGATCAGCCCCGGGACGCGCTGCGCGCGTTCGACGCCGAGCGCCGCATGATGGAGACCGCGTGGCTGGACATGATGAGCGGGTCGATCCATCGGCGGCTGGGGGAGCGCGACCGCGCGCGTTACTTCTACGCGCGCGCCCTGAAGCTCGATCCGGCGCTGCAGGCGGCCCGCGACAGCCTGGACGCGCTGAGCCCGCCCAGGCGATGAGCGGCGCCCGATCCGCGCGGGCGGTTGCCCTCGCGCTCCTGGCGCTGGCACTCGCGCGCGCCGTGCTCGCGTTCGTGCCGTCGATGTGGGCGTGGGGACTGAACGTGCAGCGCTTCGTGGCGCCGA
>DATEMP010000221.1:0-2870 GCA_035275545.1 Candidatus Eiseniibacteriota bacterium
CTGCGGGGGCACCGGGCTGCCCGAGGCGACACCCTTCACGGTCACCGCCAGCTCGAACGGAATGCTGGCGGGCGCCAGGCACATGGCGTCGTTGCACGCCTGGAAGCCCACCGTACCCTTGACGGTCACCGGTCCCTGCGCGGTCCCGGCCACCGCCACGATCGGCACGCGCACCTCGACCTCGCGGTCGTAGACGCGCAGCGGCTTGTCCTCGAACGAGAGCTTCTGCTCCCGGGCCTTGGGATAGACCGGCTTGCCGATCGTGATGCCTCCCGCGGCGTCGAGCGACACCTCGGTCGGGATCATGTAGTCGAGCGAGGGCGGGTTGGCGTTGATGTGCCATCCCTCACGCACCCGGATCGTGATGCGCGCCTCGGCGCGATCCCCGGAGGGAACCGTGGCGGGCGCCGCACTCACCTGGACCAGCTCGGCGGCGTCCGGGACCCCGCCCTGGGCGTGGGCGGAGGCGGCGAAGAACAGGGAGGCGGTGGCGAGCAGGCGGAGCATGGTTCTCATCGTCGGGTCTCCCGTGCCAGCGGCAGCCGCTCGTCGAGCCGGGCGGCCAGGTCCTGTGGATTCGTAGTCGGCAGGCGGCAGGCGTAATCCTCGCACACGTACGCGGTGGCGATCCCGTGCTGGGGCACCAGCGCGGCGACGAACGGGGCGAGCTGGGCGAGGGCTTTCTGATGCGCACCGCCGTCGGCGAGCAGCACCAGGTCGTGCGGCAGGAAGCGGCGGCCGAGCTCGGCGAGCATGGCGCGGGTCTCGGGCGCCTCGGCGCGTCCTGCGATCACGATGTGACGCGCCGGGGACGCCGCCAGCTCCATCGCCACCAGCATCTGCGGCATCGCCGCGGGCGCGGATGCGAGGCGCCGCGCGTAGTAATCGAAGGTGCGGGCCGCCTTCTCCTTCCAGTCGCGGCGATCGAGCAGCGTGCCCAGGGTCTGGAGATTCAGGGCGGCGATCGAGTTGCCGGCCATCTCGGCGCCGTCGAACCCGTCCTTCATCCGCAGCTTGAGGCGGAGATCGCCCGCCGGGCTCTCGAAGAACCCGCCCTCCTGCCCGTCCCAGAAACGCGCCACCATCGCATCGGTGAGCGCGGTCGCGCGCTCGAGCCAAACCGGATCCAGCTCCGCCTGGTAGAGATCGATCATCCCCAGCACGGTGTAGGCGTAGTCGTCGAGCTGCCCCGGCATGCCCGACTCGCCCTGGCGCCAGCGGCGCACCAGCGCGCCGCTCTTGGGCTCGCGCAGGTGCGTCCACACGAAGGTCGCCGCGCGCCGGGCGTGCCCGGCGAGCACCGGGTCACCCAGCACCCGCGCGCCGCGCGCGAACGCGGAGATCATGAGCCCGTTCCAGGCGGTGAGCACCTTGTCGTCGCGGTGCGGCCGCACGCGGAGGCTGCGCGCCTCGAACAGCCGCCGGCGGGCGCGCTCGATGCGGGTGCGCGCCTCGGTCTCCCCGATCTCGAGCGCGGCCGCGGTCTCGGCGAGCGTGCGCGCCTCGTGGAGGATGCTGGTGCCGTGCTCGAAGTTGCCCTGGGCGGTGACGCCGTAGCGCACCATGAACGCCGATGCGTCGGCGGGGCCGGCGATCGACTCGATCTCGGCGGGCGTCCAGACGTAGAAGCGCCCCTCCTCGCCCTCGCTGTCCGCGTCCTCGGCCGAGTAGAAGCCGCCCTCGGGCGCAGTCAGGTCGCGGGCCACGTAGGCGAAGATGTCGCGCGCGGTAGCCGCGTCGTCGGGATCGCCGGTGACCTGGTAGCCCTCGAGGAACGCCCAGGCGATCTGCGCCTGGTCGTAGAGCATCTTTTCGAAGTGAGGCACCAGCCAGCCGGCGTCGGTGGCGTAGCGATGGAAGCCGCCGCCCAGGTGGTCGTGGATGCCGCCCGCGCGCATCGCGTCGAGCTGGCGCCGCACCATCGCGAGCGCCTCGCCGCGCGATCCGGGATCGGCCGCCCACCAGCGCATGAGGAACGCGAGGTTCACGGTGGTCGGGAACTTGGGAGCGCCCGAGAACCCGCCGTGCTCGTCGTCGAAGGCCTGGGCGAGCTGACGGGCGCAGGCGGCGAACAGCGCCTCGCGATCCGCCGCCGCGGCCGTGTCGGGCGCGGACAGGGTCGCGAGTGCGTCGATCACGCTGCGCCCGCTCGCCACGATCTGCTCGCGCTGCGCGAGCCACGCCTGGTGGACGCGCGGCAGCACCTCGGTCATGCCGGGCCGCCCGAGGGTGGTGCGCGGCGGGAAGTAGGTGCCGCCGAAGAACGGCTCGAGGTCGGGGGTGAGGAACGCGTTGAGCGGCCAGCCGCCGCCCATGCCCATCGCCTGCATCGCGGTCATGTAGAGACGGTCGACGTCGGGACGCTCCTCGCGGTCGACCTTGATCGGCACGAAGTCCCGGTTGAGCAGCTCGGCCACCGAGTCGTCCTCGAACGACTCGCGCTCCATGACGTGGCACCAGTGACAGGCGGAGTATCCGATGGACAGGAAGATGGGCCGATCCAGCTCACGCGCCCGCGCCAGCGCCTCCGGCCCCCACGGATACCAGTCGACCGGGTTGTGGGCGTGCTGGAGCAGGTAGGGGCTCGTCTCGCTCGCCAGCCGGTTGGTCACGTGAGGAGTGTGGCACGGGCGCAGTAGAAGAGCGCTGGGTCCGCCCGGCGCTCTTCGGGTTGGTCGTTGGGAGTGTTGCCGTGGCTTACGGCGTGGAGGACAGGTCGGTGACACTCAACGTGCTTGGCATGTTCTCACCCATGCAGGGTGGCACCGCGCCGATGCCCTGCGGTACCCCAACCGGGTACTCGACGCCGCCGGACAGGACCACCAGGTTGACATTGTCATGTGGCTCGCCGCACCAGTTGCTCCAGGTGA
>DATEMP010000222.1:0-4798 GCA_035275545.1 Candidatus Eiseniibacteriota bacterium
GCCGACGACGTGATCGCCTGGCTCATGGCGTGGTGCGAGCGCCCCGCCGGATCGATTCCAGGCGGCGCGCATCTCGATCACGTGACCACGATCGGCGAGCGCTCCGGATTTGACAGCCGCGCGACGGCCTCCGTAACCTGATCTCCATGTCCCATCCTGCATTCCCCGGCAGCGTGAGCCGCGAGGATCCTGATCTCACGGACCGCCAGCGCGATGTGTTCGTCGCCCTGGTGTCCCTGCACGGCGACAGCGGCCGGCCGGTGGGCTCCGAGTCGCTCGCCCAGCACGCGCGTATCCCATTGTCCCCGGCCAGCATCCGGGGCGCGCTCGCCGAGCTCGAGTCGCTGGGCCTGCTGGCCCGGACGCACGCCTCGGCGGGGAGGGTGCCGAGCGAGAGCGGCTACGACTTCATGGTGCGCCACCTGCTCACCCCGGCGGCACTCCAGCCCGAGATCATGGCGCAGGTCGACGAAACGCTGCGCCGCTCGGCGCGCGATGTCGAGCACCTGCTGGGCGAAGCGTCGCGCCTGCTCTCGTCGCTGACCCACCAGCTCGGCCTGGCGCTCACCACCTCGCTCGAGGACGAGCGGCTCGCCCGGCTGGAGCTCGAGCCGCTCGATGCGCGCCGGGTGCTGCTGGTGCTGGGTCTGGGCGCGGGGGCGGTGCGCACGCTGGTGCTCGAGCTCGACAGCCCGCTCGACCGCGGCGAGCTGCACGAGGTCGAATCGGTGCTGCGCGAGCGGCTGCTGGGACGCGATCTCGCCGAGGTGCGCGACCGGCTGGCGACCGATCCGGAGCTGGTGCGCCACAGCGCGGTGCGCCTGGTGGTGCGTGCTGCGAGCGAGCGGTGGACGCCGCCCGTCCAGGCGACCATGTTCAGCGCCGGCGCGGGGCACATCGCCGAGCAGCCGGAGTTCGCCGGCGGCGCCCGGCTCGGCCCGCTGCTCCGCCTGATCGAGAGCGGTCCGCCGCTCGACCGCCTGATGATGGAGGGGGTCGAGGGCCATCCGGCGGTGCGCGTCGGGCTCGACGAGGACGTGGCACTCTCGCGCTGCAGCCTGGTGAGCTATCCGCTGCCGGGCGCGCTGCGCGGCGCCGTGGGCGTGCTCGGCCCGGTGCGGATGGACTACGCGCGCGTGTTCTCGATCGTCGACGCGGTCGGCCGTCGCGTTGCCGATCTGCTCTAGCCCGGCACCGACCGGTCGCGTGCCGTCCTTCGCCCCGTGAAGCGCCCCCCGAACTCCCCGAAGAAGCAGGACGAGCCTCGTCCGGACGGTGCACTCCCCGTGTCCGGTGAGCCGCCCGCGGATGCCAGCAAGGAGCCGCCGCCGGTGGAGCGCTGGGAGGACGAGGGCGGCCAGGTGCCCGAGCCGCCGGAAGCCGCGGCGGAGCCCGAGCCCGACTACAAGGATCGCTGGCTGCGCAGCGAGGCGGAGCTGCAGAACTTCCGCCGCCGCGCGGCACGTGACCGCGAGGAATCACGCCGCGTCGCCGAGGAGAGCGTGCTGCTCGAGCTGGTGACGGTGCTCGACGATCTCGAACGGGCGCTGGGCGCGGCGGACGCCTCGGCGGCCGGTGCGTCGTGGCTCGAGGGCGTGCAGCTGGTCGCCCAGCGGATGCGCGACATCCTCGCGCGCGCCGGGGTCCAGTCCGAGGATCCGCTCGGCCGTCCGTTCGATCCCGCGTTCCACGAGGCGCTGCTCGAGGTGGATCCTCCCGAGGGTGCGGCCGCGGGCAGCGTGGTCCAGGTGATCCACAAGGGCTACCGGCGCGGCGAGCGATCCCTGCGCCCGGCCCGGGTGGTGGTGGCACGCGCCGCGGCCGGGGGCGCGGCCTAGATGGCAGCGCGTCGCGACTATTACGAGGTGCTGGGCGTCGAGCGGGGCGCGGGCGAGGAGGAGATCAAGAAGGCCTATCGCAAGATCGCCTTCGAGAGCCACCCCGACCGCAATCCCGGCGACAAGACCGCCGAGCAGCGCTTCAAGGAGGCCACCGAGGCCTATGAGGTGCTGCGCGATGCACAGAAGCGCGCCCAGTACGACCGCTTCGGCCACGCGGGCGTCGAGGGCGCACCGGCCGCGGGCGTCGACTTCAGCGGCTTCGACCTCGCCGACGCGCTGCGCGCCTTCATGCGCGACTTCGGCGGCGAGGGCGGCTTCGACGACCTGTTCTCCGGCGGCATGGGCGGCAGGCGCCGCGGCCCGCGCCGCGGCGACGACCTCCAGATCCGGCTCAAGCTGAGTCTCGAGGAGATCGCGACCGGCGTCGAGAAGAAGATCCGCGTGCGCCACCTGCGCCCCTGCGAAACATGCAAGGGGAAGGGTGGCAGCGGCGAGAGCACCTGTCCCCAGTGCGAGGGACGGGGACAGATCCGACACGTCCAGCAGTCGTTCTTCGGCCAGTTCGTGAACATCGCCGTCTGCCCGCGCTGCGAGGGCGAGGGGCGGATCATGCGCGACCCGTGCAAGGCGTGCGGCGGCGACGGGCGCATCTCCGAGCACGAGACCATCGCGGTCAAGGTGCCGCCCGGGATCTCGGCGGGGAACTTCATTCCGCTGCGCGGCATGGGCGACGTGGGCCCGCGCGGCGCCCAGGCGGGCGATCTCATCGTGCTGATCGAGGAGAAGCCGCACCCGGTCTTCGACCGCGACGGCGACGACCTGCGGATCGACGTGCCGGTGGGGTTCCCCACGCTCGCGCTCGGCGGGCCGATCGAGGTGCCCACCCTGGCCAGCGATCCGGCGAGCGTCCAGGTGCCGGCCGGCACCCAGAGTGGCAAGGTGATCCGCGTCCGCAACAAGGGTCTCCCCGGGCTGCGCGGCGGCCACGGCGATCTGCTGGTGCGCCTGATCGTGTGGGTGCCGGGCAAGCTGAGCGCGGCGGAGCGCCGCCAGCTCGAGGAGCTGGGCCGCGCGGAAGGACTCAAGCCCCCGAAGCCCGGCAAGTCCATCTTCGATCGCGTCAAGGATGCATTCGCCGGCTGAAGCCGCCCCGTCGATCGTCCTGGTGCCCGAGCTGCCGGCATCCGGAGGGCGGTTCATGCTTCCCGAGAACGAGAGCCACTACCTGACCCGCGTGTGCCGCGCGCGCGAAGGGGACCGCGCGAGCGCGACCGACGGCCGCGGAGCGCTGGCCACCATTCGGCTGGTGTCGCGCGACCACCCTGCGATGGTCGAGGTGGAGACGATCACACACACGCGCCGGACCCGCAGCGCCTGGGTGATGGCCGGCGCTCCCGACGGGGACCGCGGCGACTGGATGGTCGAGAAGCTCGCCGAGCTCGGGGTGGCGGTGTTCCAGCCGGTCGAGTGCGAGCGTGGCGCGTGGCAGCGGATGGGAACCCGCACCGAGCGCTGGGGACGGCTCGCGGTCGCCGCCCTGCGCCAGTCGCGACGCCCGTTCCTGCTCGAGATCCGGCCGCCGGTCCCGCTCGCGGAGGCGCTGGAGCAGCTGCCGGAGGAGACGCCCGAAAAGGCGGGGCGGTGGATCGCGGACGCCGGCGGCCAGCGGGGCTCCCATTTTGCCCCCTCGGCGGGCGGAACCGCGGTGGGGCTGGTCGGGCCGCCTGCAGGGTTCACCGCTCTCGAGCGGTCCGCAGCCACCGACCGGGGATTCGCGCCTATCTCGTTGTCGAATGGACGGCTACGGACCGAGACCGCAGCCATGGCCTGGGCGTGCTGGTGGGCGGCAGGCGATTCGAACGACGCTCTGGGCGGTTGAGCCCGGCGCCGAGGCTTGACGCTTGGCGCTCACGGCCATAGACTACTTGTGCCATTTTCGCGTGCATCGCTACGTGCCGCGATGATTTGGCTTACCCGGACTTCCAGTTTGTGATTTTCAACATACTTACGGCTGTGAGAGGGGGCGATTTATTGCCCGGCATCAGGGTGAAGGACGGCGAGTCCTTCGAAAGCGCCCTGCGCCGCTTCAAGAAGAAATGTGAGAAGGCGGGGATCCTCTCGGATCTGCGCCGTCATCAGCATTTCGAGAAGCCCAGCGAACGGCGCAAGCGCAAGTTGAACGCGGCGAAGCGGAAGAATCTGGCTCGCCGACAGGAGAACTAGCAGCACTGGAACCCGGACTGGGGCTTACCTGGCTGGATTGGGCAGTCGTCGTGCTCGTCCTGCTCTTCGCCATCCGCGGTTACCTGCGCGGCACGGTCGCGCAGGTTTTTGTTGTCGTCGGACTCCTCGCAGGCATCTACACGACCATCGAGATCGCGCATTGGGTGGGCGACCACTGGGGTGGCGCACGCCCGATCGGGGTCTACGTGGTCATGCGTTGGATCGTCGCCGCCCTGGTCGGTCTCGCCCTGGCGACGGCGTTCCGCTGGTGGGGGAACAGCGTCGCCAGGGCGGTCCGGGAGGGGCCGCTCAACTGGCTCGATCGCGGGGTGGGGCTCCTGATCGGCACGGGACTGGGCACCGCGGTGTGCGTGTTCGGACTGCTCGCGGCGCTGCAGTTCGATCATCCCCGGGGCCCCGGCATGGCGGTCGCCCGTGCGCGGGTGGGGGCGCAGACGATGGGTGCGGCGGCCTCGGTGTGCGCCTTCAGCGAGGCATTCCTGCCCGGTGGTGTCTGGCTGAAGAAGCAGTTCCTCGCGGCGGAGCGGCGCGCCGTCCGCATGCGCGCGCTCGGATCCTCGACCGCGAAGAGCTAGCGGTCTCCGGTGGACCGGGGCCGCCCCGGGAGCAACGAGCGGCAATGGACGAACATTCCCTGCAATTGCTGGAGTTCCATCGCGTGACCGAAGCGGTCGCCGAGCGCGCGGCGTGCGATGCGGCGCGCGCGGCGCTCG
>DATEMP010000223.1:0-2415 GCA_035275545.1 Candidatus Eiseniibacteriota bacterium
CCTCCCGGCCCTCTCCGCTCGCCATCCTGGCTCGCTGCAGTACGCCGGGGCTCCCTCCCGCCAGTCCCTGGCTCCGCTCGCCCCGGATGTGCCGGGGAGAGACCCGCTCGCTCCCCCGCCACCGCTTGCATCCACGCTCGAGTGGCTGGCGGGGGCGAGCTTCGTGCTGTTTGCGCTGGCGCTGCCGATCGCGACCTCGCCCATGTACATCGCGGCGGGGATTTGGGGCGCGTTCACGGTCCTGGTTTGGCTCAGGGGGCGTGGGGGGCCGGTGGTGACTCCGGTTGGCCTGCCGGCGCTCGGCTGGTTGGCGGCCATGGGGCTTGCAACGCTTACCTCCCTGAACCGGGCGGTGAGTGCGGCGAGCTTGGGGAAGGGGTTGATTCCGTTCGTCTCCGGGGTGGCGGCTTGGCATGGGGGGCGGGCGCGGTGGGGGCCTAGAGCGGTGGCGGCGCTGTGTGTGGCGGGATGCGTGGCGTCGCTCATTGGGACCTGGCACTTCGTCGCCACGGGGGGCCGGTTCCCGGCGCGCGCGATCGGGCTCACCGGCTCGTGGATGACCTTCGGCCTCCAGCTCATGCTGGTCATGAGCCTGGCGCTCGGGATCGCGATCGCCAACCGCCGGCACGCCTGGAGGTCGCTCGCGCTCACCACCGTGCTGCTGTGCCTCCCGGGGCTCGCGACCAGCTTCACGCGCGCGGCGTGGCTGGGCCTGGTCGCGGCGCTGGCGGTGCTGCTCGGGATCCGCCGCCCGCGCTGGCTGCTAGGCCTGGCACTGGCCGCGGCGCTGGCGTGGATCGCGCTGCCCGGCGATCTGGGCGAGCGGCTGCGCAGCGCGTTCGATCCCGCCCACGTCTCGAACCGAGAGCGCGTGCTCATGTGGGACGCGGGCGTGCGCGCCTTCCGCGACCATCCCTGGACCGGCGTGGGCCTCCAGAACCTGACCACGCTGCTCCGGGGCTACCTCGACCCGGCCGCCACCGAGCACCCGGCGCACGTGCACGACAGCTACCTGCACGTCGCGGTCGCCACCGGGATCGTGGGGCTGGCCGCGTTCCTGGTCCTGTGCGGGGCGCTGGTGTGGAACGCGGTGGGCGGCGCGCCGGATCTGCGCCGGGCGCACGGGATCGGTCCGGGCGTGCGCCTCGGGGTCGCCGCCGGCACGGTGGGGTTCCTGGTCGCGGCACTCTTCGATCACCCATTCGGAGACGAGCAGCTCCTGTTCCTGCTCTACACGCTCGCCGGGCTCGCCTGGGCCGCGCGCCGGTGGTCATGAAGGTCGCGCTCGTCCACGACTGGCTCACCGGGATGCGGGGAGGCGAGAAGGTGCTCGAGCACCTCGGCCGCATGTTCCCGGATGCCCCGATCTACACCCTGGTGTGGAACCGCGGCTCGGTCTCGGCCGCGATCGAGTCGCATCCCATCCATACGTCGTTTCTACAACACATGCCGGCGGTGGCCAGCCACTATCGCTGGTACCTGCCCTGGTTTCCCGCGGCGATCGAGCGCTTTCGCCTCACCGGGTTCGACGCGGTGATCTCCACCAGCCACGCGGTGGCGCGCGCGGTGCCCACGCCCGAGAGCACGTTTCACATGAGCTACATCCACACGCCGATGCGCTACGTGTGGGATCTCGAGCGCGAGTACTTCCCGCCCGGGCGGTTCCCGTGGCCGATCTCCTGGTACGTCCGGACCACCTGCGCGCGACTGCGCGCGTGGGACGCGGCGACCAGCGGCCGGCCCGACGCCCTGGTCACCAACTCGGCGCACGTCGCCGCGCGCATCGCCCGTCACTACCGGCGCGACGCGGAGGTCCTCTACGGTCCGATCGATCTGGAGCGCTTCACGCCCGCGACCGGAGCGCGCACCTACGACCTGGTGGTGGGCGCGTTCGCGCCCAACAAGCGCGTCGATCTGGCGCTCGAAGCCGCGCGGCGCCTGGGACGGACGCTGGTGGTCGCGGGGAGCGGGCCGGGGGCGGAGCGCCTGCGCCGCGCCGCGGCTCCCGGGACCCGCTTCGAGGGATGGGTGAGCGACCCGGAGCTGGCGTCGCTCTACGCGGGCGCCAAAGCGCTGATCTTCCCCGGCGAGGAGGATTTCGGCCTGGTGCCGATCGAGGCGATGGCGAGCGGCTGCCCGGTGGTCGCCTACGGGCGGGGCGGCGCGCTTGAGACCGTGGGCCGCGGCGCCTCGACCGAGGTGCTCGCGCGGGTCGCGGCGGGTGGCGTCGAGGCAGTGCCGGGTGGCGTGCTGTTCGGGACCCAGAGCGTGGACGCCCTGGCCGAGGCACTCACACTGCTCGACCGAACGCGCTTCGATCCGGCGGCGCTGCACCGGCTCGCCGAGCCGTTCGACGGCGCGGCGTTCGACCGGCGCTTCAAGGACGCCTTCGATCGCGCCTACACCGCGTGGCAG
>DATEMP010000224.1:0-4757 GCA_035275545.1 Candidatus Eiseniibacteriota bacterium
GCCACGCCAGCGCGTCGAGCAGCGCACCCGAGAGCCCGCCGCGCTGCAGCGCGGGCGAGGCGAAGACCCGGAACGGGCTCAGCTCCGGGGAGCCCGCGAGCGTGAGCACGATCTGGATCGCGCCGAACAGCATGATGAACGCGCCCAGCATCCGGCCCAGCAGCGTGAGCCAGCGCATCCCGATCGCGGACGGCGAGAGCCGCGACCACACGCGCTCGAGCGGCCCGGTGCGGAATCCGTGCGAGACCCACAGCACCGCGTTGATCGCGCCCACCGACACACCGGCGATGATCGACGGCCGGATCCCGACCGTCTCGAGCACCTTGAGCACGCCCACCTCGTAGGCGCCGAGCGCGCCGCCGCCGGAGAGCACCGCCGCAATGCGATCGAACGGCAGATCGTCGCGCAGCAGACGCGGGCGGGGATCGCTCATCGAAGGGGTGATGCGGGAGCGCGTGCCGCGGAGAACGGCGGACGCGGCGCTCAGCCGCCCGATTCAGGCGGCCAGATGAGCATGCGGCCGCAGCCGTCGCAGATCAGCACGCGATCGCCCCGGCGCGCCTCCTGGAGCACCTGGGGCGCCTGACCGCGGTAGCATCCGCCGCAGGCCCCCTTGAGGATCGGCGCCACCGCGCGCCCGCCCTTGCCGGTGCGGATGCGCTCGTAGCGCGTGCGCGTGTTGGCCGCGAGCTGCACCACCAGGGTCGCGCGCTCGGCCTCGATCGCCGTCACCTTCGCGCGCTCCTGCTCCTCCTCCGCCGCCAGGGACTTGAGCCGCGTGGCGGCCTCGGCCTCGGCGGCGGCGAGCGCCTTCTCGAGCACCGGCTTCTCGCCGCTGCGGCGCTCCTCCTCGTCCATGAGCACCAGCAGATCGGTCTCGCGATCGGAGCGCTTCTGCTTGGCGCCCGCGATCTCGTGGAGGAGGGCGGTGTACTCCTCGTTCTTCTTCACCAACGGGAGCTGACCCTGGAACTTGCGCTCCTCGGCGGCGAGCACCTCGATGTCCTTCTCGATCGCGCGGCGGCGCACCTGGAACTCGCCCAGCTCCTTCTTGATCGCCTCGAGGCGGCCGCGATCCCCGGTGATGCGCTGCTCGGCGGTGGCGCGGTCCTTCGGGAACCGGGCGAGCGCGGCCTGGAGCGCCACCAGGCGCTCGTCGAGCCCGTTGAGCGCCCAGAGCGTCCGGATCTCGTCGTTCACGCTCGGGCCCCAAACGGAAGCGGGGACGTCATGACGACGTCCCCGCATCGAGGGGCGATGGCGGCCCGGCGGCGGATGCGCGCATCGTCGCGCACACCGGGCCGGGCCAGGGCTCGCGGCCCCGCCGGCTCCTGACCCATCGTCGCGATCGAAGGATGCGTCATCCGCTCCTCTCCCGCCTCGCGGCGGGGCTGGCTGCGCGCGGCGCGCGCTCGTGGCGCGCACGGGAATGGTGGGCGGAACAGGGCTCGAACCTGTGACCCCCAGGTTGTGATCCTGGTGCTCTACCAGCTGAGCTATCCGCCCTCGGAGGCCGGGCCGCGCTCGCGCGGTCTCCGCGCAGGACGCATGGGCCCACCTGGATTCGAACCAGGGTCTTGCCGGTTATGAGCCGGCCGCTCTGGACCGCTGAGCTATGGGCCCAGCGATGATGGGCGCGCATGTGTCGTTGCGCCAAAAGCCGTGTGTTTCTAACAGCGTCGTCGGGGGGTGTCAAGCGCGCGGGATCGAGCCGCGCGCCGTTACCCTTCCCGACCACCTACAACAGCTCCGTGTACGCCTTGAGCCGCCGGCTGCGCGTGGGATGCCGCAGCTTCCGCAGCGCCTTGGCCTCGATCTGGCGGATGCGCTCGCGGGTCACGTTGAAGAACGCCCCCACCTCCTCGAGCGTGCGCTGGGCGCCGTCGTCGGTGAGGCCGAAGCGCAGGCGGATCACCTTGGCCTCGCGCGGGGTGAGCGTCTTCAGCACCTCGTTCACCTCGTCGCGCAGCATGGCGCTCGCCGCCGAGTGGGCGGGCGACACCACGCTGGTGTCCTCGATGAAGTCGCCCAGGTTCGAATCGTCGTCCTCGCCGATCGGGCGGTCGAGCGAGATCGGCTCCTGGGCCGCCTTGATGATGCTCTTGACCTTGTCGACCGGCAGCTCCAGCCGCTCGGCGATCTCCTCGGGCGTGGGCTCGCGGCCCAGCTCCTGCACCAGCCGCCGCGACACGCGCACCACGCGGTTGATGTGCTCGATCATGTGCACCGGCACGCGGATGGTGCGCGCCTGGTCGGCGATCGCGCGGGTGATCGCCTGGCGGATCCACCAGGTCGCGTAGGTCGAGAACTTGTAGCCCTTGGTGTAGTCGAACTTGTCGACCGCGCGCATCAGCCCCGAGTTGCCCTCCTGGATGAGGTCCAGGAACTCGAGCCCGCGGTTCGTGTAGCGCTTGGCGATCGAGATGACCAGTCGCACGTTCGCCTCGATCATCTCCTTCTTGGCCTGCGCGGTGGCGCGCTCCCCATCGCGGATCTGGCGGTAGAGCTCCAGCAGGTGCTCCTTCGACATCTTCGCGTCGTCCTCGAGCGTCTTGACGTCCTTGCGGATGGTCTTGAGCTCGGTCTGGAAGTCCGCGATCTGCGCGGGCTGGAGCCCCGAGTCGCGCTTGACGGCGCGCACCTCGCGCGGGCCCTGCTTGAGCCGCCGGGTGAACGTGCCCATCTCGTCGACGCTGTGCCCGTGGCGCTGCTCGAGCCGCTGGACCGACTCCTCCCAGTCCTGGGCGCGCTGCGCGAGCTCCTTCACCGGGCCGGCGAGCGCTTCGACCATGCGCGGGTTCATCGACAGCTTGTTCATCTCCTGCGAGAGCTCGGCCTCGACCTTCGCCCAGTTCGCCTGGACGTTCGAGCGCTGCTTCTCGTTCATGCGCAGGTTCTGCTTCAGGAGCTGGTCGTTGAAGCGCTTCTGCAGGACGAACACGCGCTCGAGGATCTTGACCGCGCGCTGGCGCTCCTTCTTGAGCGCCGGCTCGGTGGCGGCGTTCTCGTCCACCTTGATGAAGTCCTCGATCTTGAGCAGCCCCTCCTTGAGCTTCTTGAGCATGCCGCGGATCTCGCGCACCGAGGGCTCGGCCCGGAACAGGGCGGAGAGCACCTGGCGCTCGCCGGCCTCGATGCGGCGGGCGATCTCGACCTCGCCCTCGCGGGTGAGGAGCGGCACGCGCCCCATCTCCCGCAGGTACATGCGCACCGGGTCGTCGTAGCGCACCGGCTGCTGCGGCGCCGCCTTGGCGGCGGCCGAGGGCTTCTTCTCCTCGATCTTGCGCAGCTTCTTGACGCGCTCCTGGGCCTCCTCCTCGGTCTCGAAGACCTCGATCCGCATCTGGCTCAGCATGCTGTGGATCTCTTCCATGAGGTCCACCTGGGCCTCGGGCTCCATGTCCTCGCCCAGCTGCCAGACGATCTGGTCCTCGGTGAGGTAGCCCTGCCGCAGCGCCACCGACTTGATCTCGTCCAGCAGCTTGCGCTTGGCCATCTGCTCGCGCGCCCGCGTCTCCTTGGCACTCACCTTCTTCACCTTGGTGCTCACCGCCATGGACCCCCCTCGTTCCCTGATGCCCCGGCCTGACCGCCCACGGGCTGCGTGCTCAACTCGTGAAGCGACCGCGCGATCGTATCGATTTCCTGCATGAGCTGAGCCGCCACGTCCGCCTCGGCGACCCGCCCCAGTTGTTCCCGACATGCCTTCAACTGCCCTTTGAGTCTCCGTTCCACCATCCGCCGCGTCGCGCCTTCCACCTCGGGCGCCCATTCGAAGTCCGGCGAGCCGCCGGTCGCCAGCTCCCGGGCGAGCGCGCTCTCGGGTCCCGATTCCGGCAGCTCGATGCGGCCGCTCCACAGCCACGCCGCCAGGGCCGCACAATCCGGGTCGGTGAAGTCCTCGGGCGTCAGGAGCGCGCGCGCGCGGTCCAGGTGCTCGGGCGCGTGAAGCAGCGCCCTGAGGAGCGCCCGCTCGATCTCCGACTCGCCGCGCCGCTGCTCGCGCACCGCGGCCTGGAGCGGCGCCTCGGCGCTCTGCCCCCGCTTGCCCAGCCCCACCGCCCGGCTCAGCACCGCCTCCGGGAGCGCGAACACCTGGCTCGCGCGCTCGATCAGGAGCCGCAGGCGGATCGGGTCCTTGATCTCGCCCGCGAGCCGCACCACCGCCTGGACCGCGCGCTCGCGCGGATCGCCCGGCGCGCCCACCGCTCCCGGGGTGACGCGCAGCACATGGCGCTGCACGAACGCGACCGGGTCCGCGGCACTCGCCCGCAGCGCCCGCCATGCCTCGGCGCCGCCTTTCTGGATCAGCGTGTCCGGGTCCTCTCCGGGCGGCAGGTCCACCACCGCGACCTCGAGCCCCTCGGCGAGCAGCACCGCGAGCGAGCGCATCATCGCGTCGCGCCCCGCCTCGTCCCCGTCGTAGGTGAGCGCCACCGACGGGGCCGCGCGCCGCAGCAGCCGCGCCTGGTCGGCGGTGAGTGCGGTGCCCGAGGTCGCCACCGTGTGCGTGAGCCCCGCCTGGTGGAGCGCGATCGTGTCGAAGTAGCCCTCGACCACCACGATCTCGCCCGCCTGGTCGGCGGCCTTGCGCGCCTGCTCGAGCGCGAACAGGAACGCCCCCTTGTGATACACGGGGGTCTCCGGCGAGTTCAGATACTTGGGCGGCTCGTCGCCGAGCGCGCGCGCCCCGAAGCCCACCACCGTGCCCCCCGGGGCGATCAGCGGCACCATGAGCCGGTTGCGGAACCGGTCGT
>DATEMP010000225.1:0-2968 GCA_035275545.1 Candidatus Eiseniibacteriota bacterium
CCCCACCGCGTCGATGCAGCCGCGCAGCGCCACCCGCGCCACGCGCGCCGCGGCGGCTCCCGTGGCGGCGGGACGATCGTGGAGCTCGACGCGGGCGGACGCACCGGGCCGCCCCTCGCTGAGCTCGAGATTGAGCGCGAGAACGGGACGAACCGCGTGCGCGTCCAGAGGAACGGTCATCACACCTCTTCCTTGAAGAGTGCGGCTGCGGTGTCCTCGTAGCCGCCCGGGCTTTCCATCGCCCTTGCCGAAGCCTCCTCGAAGCGCTTCGGGTTCCAGATCTCGATGCAGTTATCAGACCCATGCAGCACGGCTTCCTTGCCGAGTGCTGCATGGGCGATCAGTGCCGGTGGGATCGTGACCCGTCCTTGGGTGTCCACCGTCACTTCCATGGCCTCTTTCAGGAACGCACGCTTGAAGGCCCGGGCCCTCGGATCTCCAGGCGAGAATTTGCGGATCTTCTCCAGCATCCGCTGCCAGCTGTCAGGCGAGTAGACGGCGACGCAGCTATCGAAACCGCGGTTGAGGAAGAAGGTGGTGAGCGGACGCTTCGGTGAGTCTCCGCGGCGCATCGACGGGGGGATGGCGATGCGACCCTTGTGATCGATGGCGTAGGTAAACGTGCCGACGAACGACGGCATGCAATGCGGCCCTCTGGGCGGATTCACCATCGACTACCACAATTCCCCACTTCTCCCCACGGGCGCGCAAGGTAGTGGAGCGGCTGTAGTGCTGTCTAGAGGAATGTTGCTCTAGGTGAGAAATAAGATGCGGTGCGAAGTGCACGCGTGTGCACTCATGCGCGAATGGCGGGAAATGGGCCGATTTCGGGGCGAAATCAACGTCGCGTGGTCAGCGAGTCGTAGACGGCCCAGTCGATGCGATAGAAGGAATAGACCACCGGCTCGGGGCGCGCGAGGCCCAGGTTGGGCACGGCGGCATCGCCGAGCGGCGTGAGGCACGGCGCCCAGCGGCTCCGCTGCAGGAGCTGGTTCGCCGACGGCGCGCGATCCACCAGGTAGTCGGGCCGCGAGAAGGCGGCGAAGTCGAACTCCTCGATCACCGCCTCGGGCGAGCGTCGCGTGAGCGGTCCGATCATCGCCGGCGTCACCAGCCCCGCGAGATCGACCACGCGGCGCCGGCTGTAGTAGCCGATCGCACCGATGTCGGGCGTGGCGATCACCGCATCGGGCTTCGCGTGGGCGTCGAACCATCGTCCCCACGTCACCAGGCTCCGCTCGATCGCGGGGCTGAACGTGCGCACGTGCGGGACCACCTGCGCGCGGTAGACGAACAGGTTCTGCGCCACCACCAGCGTGGCGAGGGCCGCGGCGAGCAGCGTGACGCGCCGCGCGCGCGACGGGTCGGGCGTCTCCCCCACCCACCAGCGCTCGGCTGTCATCCACGCGAGCCAGGCGAGGATCGGCAGCAGCGGGAGCAGATAGCGCGACAGCACCGGCACACCGCGCGCGCTGTAGAGGATGGGCAGCGCCACCACCCACACCCAGGGCACGAGACGCTGCGCCCGATGCCCCGCCCCCGCGAGCGTCGGCCACACGCGCCGGCCGCCGAGCACCAGCGCCAGCACCAGCACCAGGGCGGGCAGCCCGTCGGTGGCGCCGATGATCTTCGCCTGCCGCCACAGGTTCCCCGCGTGGTAGGCGAGCCCGACGCCGCCCGCGCTCTTCGCCGCCAGCGTCTGCGGCCAGAAGCTCCCATAGTAGAGGCGGGCGAACAGCAGCCAGCCTCCATAGAGGATCACCGGGCCGAGCGAGCCGAACACCAGCCGGTGGATCCCGTCGCGGCTCCGGGCGTCGACCAGCAGGCACACCCCCCACAGCACAAGCAGGAACGTCGCCTCGGGCCGGGTGAGTGCCGCGAGCGACCACAGGATCCCGGTGCGCACCGGCCGTGCCCCCCACTGCCGGCCCTCGGTGAAGGCGACGAAGCCCGCGAGCGTGAGCGCGACCGCGAGCGCGGTCTCCATGCCGGACATGGACCAGCGCAGCATCCAGGCGTGCGAGGCCCACGCGACCGTCGCGGCGGCGCGCAGCGCCGGGGTCGCCACGGTGCGGCGCAGGAGCTGGAGGAAGAGCACGATCGAGAGCAGCGTCGCCATGCCGCCCAGCACGTGCGCGGTGCGCAGGCCGTCGAGGCCGAGCGCCATCGCCTCCGCGAGGATGACCGCCCACAGCGGGCTGGTGCCGCCGTAGACGCGCTCGCCCACGTTGAACACCAGCCCCTTGCCCTCCGCGAGGTGCCGCGCGTACTGGAGGTGGATGAAGGTGTCGTCGGTCACGTAGCCGCGCAGCGGCCACATGAGCGCCGCCGAGAGCGCGAGCGCCCCGGCCAGCGCCCAGGCTTCGGTGCGCGTGATCGGCGTGCGTGTGGTGGCGCTCACGCGCGCACCTCGACCAGCGCGTCGAGCTGCGACGCGAGCCGCCCGGAGAGGCGCTCGCGCGTGTGCTCGTCGAGCCACGCGGGGCGTGGGGCGCGGGCGGGCGCTCCCTCCTTCCACGCCAGGTAGCGGCGCTCAATCGCGTCGGCGAGCGGCCCGCGCCTGCCGGGCGGCACCACCTCGCCGCCCGCCTTCCGCACCAGGTCGGCCGCCTCGTCGCCCTCCTCGAGCATCGCCAGCACCGGGGCGTTGGCGTCGAGGTACTCGTAGAGCTTGCCCGGGACCATGGTGCGGTAGCCGGGCCCGCGGGGCTTCCAGAGCATCAGCAGATGCGCCCGCCGCTGGAGTGCCCGGGTCTCGGCGTGCGCGAGCGGACCGGTGAACTCGACTATCCCGGTGAGGCCGAGCGCCAGGGCGCGGTCCGCGTGGCCCGCGTCGTAGGGCCCGGCGATGCGGGCGCGGGTCCGGCGACGCGCCTCCGGCCGGCGCGCGAACAGGTCGTGGAGCGCTTCCAGGAACACGTCGGCGTCCGGCATCTGGGAGAGCGTGCCGGTGAAGGCGATCAGGAAC
>DATEMP010000226.1:0-2563 GCA_035275545.1 Candidatus Eiseniibacteriota bacterium
AGCGCTCGCGTGCACCGTAGATCGCATGCCGCTCGCCGCGCGGCTCGACCGCGGCGAAGAACCGCTCCGCCCCCTCGCGAGCCTGCGGGACGCGCGCGGCGAGGCGGTCGATCTCCTCGCCCAGCGCCTCGCGTCCCCGCGCTTCGAAGAGCGGCAGGAGCATCCCCTGCGCGCGCGCGAGCAGCCCGCCCAGGCGCGCGCCGCGCCGAGTGGCGAGCGTGCGCAGTCCCTCCTCGAAGCGGTTGCGCGACACGCTGCGTTCGAGCTGGGCGAGCAGCACGCCCTCGAGGCGGTGCGCCTCATCGACGATCAGCAGGTCGAAGTCGGGGAGCAGGCCCTCCGACTCGCCGGCCAGCGCGAGCAGCGCATGGTTCACGATCAGCAGCCGCGACTCCCCGGCGCGCCGACGCGCCCGCACCCAGAAGCACTCGCGCCCTCGCCGGCAGGTGGGGCCCGAGCACGCGAACGGGTCGGTCTCCACCCGGCCGCGCACGCGCCGGTACGCTTCGGGGTCCGCGGCCGGGAACCGGTCGAGATCGCCGTTCTCCTCGCCCGCCGCCCAGCGCCGGAGCGATTCGAGCGTCTCGCGCTCCTCGACGTTCTCCGAGTCCGCGACCTCGAGCGCCCGCGGGCAGAGGTAGTTCTGCTTCCCCTTGAGCCGGGCGCACGGGAGGCGCACGTCCAGGGCCTCGAGCAGCGCTGGAAGGTCACGCTCGAAGAGCTGGTCTTGCAGAGACTTGGTGCAGGTGGCCACCACCACGCGCTTGTCGGACTCGAGCGCCAGGAGCACCGCGGGCAGCAGGTAGGCGAGCGACTTGCCGACCCCGGTGGGCGCCTCGGCGAGCAGCACCCCGCCCCGCTCGAACGTGTTCGCGACGTCGGCGGCCATGAGGCGCTGCGCCTCCCGGTCCTCGTAGCGCGGCCAGCGGCCGGCGAGACGGCCGCCCGGCTCGAGCATCGCTACGGTGCGCTCCGCGAGCGTCACGCCGCCTCCTCGTGTGGGTGGTCGGGAGTGGTCCGCGATCCGCGCGCGGACTTGAGCGTCAGAAGGTGCTCACCAGGCGCAGGTGGATCTTTCCATCCAGCGGCGCCCGGCCGGGTTCGAGACCGTAGTCTACCCCCACCGTGCCCCCGGCCGCATCGAGACGCAAGCCGAACCCGATGCCGTCGCGTTGCAGGGTCTCCATCCGGTCGCCGCCCGCGGGCAACGCGACCCGCGTGCCCATGAGCGCGTGATCCCAGAACAGGAACACGCGCTGCCCGCCGGCGCCCCCGGCTCCCCCGCCTCCCAGGAACCAGCGCCACTCGAGGCGCGAGAGCCCGAAGCGGTCGACGCGGAACGCCTGCTCGTCCTGCCCCCGGAGACTCGCGGCACCGCCCACGGGATAGCGCTCGTAGAGCGGCAGCACCCGCTGCGAGCTGAAGCGTCCTGCCCCGGAGAGCTCGAGCGCCAGGCCGCGCGCACGCCCGAGCGGGCGATGCCATTCGATCCGGGACTCGACCGCGGCGGCGCGCACGCTGCGCCGCCCGCCGCCGAGTGCGGTGGGTCGCAGGGTCTCGCGCTTGAACACCTGGGCGCCGGTCACCTGCGCGAACCGCCCGCGACGCGGGGCGATCGCCTGGTCGCGGGTGTCGCGCTCGAGCGAGAAGTCGGTGGTCTGGATGGCGGCGAACTGCACCTCGCCCGCCGACTGGACCACCCGCTCCTGCGTGAAGCCCGCCGCGATCCGGTCGCGCTCGGTGAGCGTGTAGCGGAGCCGGCCACCCCAGCGGGTGCGGTTGTAGAGCGTGTCCTGGTCCTGCTGCTCGAGCGCCGCCTCGGCGGCGAGCGGGATGCGGAACAGCAGCGGCTCGGCGTAGCGGGCGCCAAAGTCCGCCGCTCCCTTGCCGCGCGACTCCCAGCGCAGCGCCAGCGCCCGGCCGGTGCCCGCGAGGTTGTCGAGGCCGAGGCTCGCGAGGCCCACGGCGCGCCCGCCGCTCTGGATGCCCACCGCGCCCTCGAAGCGGTTGTAGCGCGGCTCCTCGACCGCGTAGACCAGCTCCCCGCTCTGCACGTCGCCCTCGCTCTCGATCCCGCGGAACTCCACGGCGCGGAACAGCCCGAGCCGCGCCAGCCGGTCGCGCGCCGCCACCGCCCGCGCCTGCGAGAACGGGGTTCCCGCGAGCCGGCCCATCGCCCGCTCGGCGAATCCCTGCCGCGTGGCGCGCAGGCCGTCCAGGCGCACGCGCGTGATCGTCACCTGCGGGCCGAGCGCCCCGGAGAGCCGCACGTGGGCGCCGCTCGAGTCCCAGCGCATCGCGCTCACGCCCAGGGTCGCGTAGGGATGGCCCTGATCGGCGGCCTCGCGCACCGCCCGCTCGACCGCTTCGCCGATCCGCACCGGCGACACCCATCCGCCCAGCGGGAGCTCGAGCGCCTGGGCGAAGCGCGCCGAGTCCTGCGGCCCGGGCGTGTCGAGCGCCAGCGTCTCGAGGCGCTGGCGCCGGCCCTCCTCGACGGTGACGGTGAGCAGCGGCCCCGCGGTCGAGTCCCAGGCCGCGGCGGCGCGCGCGTCGAGCCACC
>DATEMP010000227.1:0-10375 GCA_035275545.1 Candidatus Eiseniibacteriota bacterium
GAAGAAGGCGTCGTTCTGGCACCCGACCCACCCGAACACGGCGCTGCCGCCCTTCATCCAGATGCTCGAGCGGCGGATCGCCTCGGGGCTGAGGCTCTCCTACATCACGCTCGGCAACGACGTCTCGGAGGGCAGCTTCGCCAACAGCCGGATCGCGATCGGAGCCGAGCGCCGCCGCTGGAAGCGCGATCAGCGCTGGCTGATCCGGGACCTCAAGGCGCGCATCGCCCGCCGCTGGTTCATCAACGTGGTCCGGAAGCGCCTCTTCTCGCCCGAGCTGCTGCTCGCCTATCCGCGCGACCAGGTCCCGTTCAGCTGGCGCCAGCCGACCTGGGAGTATGGCGTCAATCCGCTGCAGGACGCGCAGGCCGACGTGTTGCGCATCCAGCACCGGCTGACCTCGCACGAGGCGGTGATCGAAGAGCGCGGGGGCGTGCTCGAGACCGTGCTCGAGCAGGAAGCGCGGGCCGAGGCGCTCGCCGTCGAGCTGGAACTCGATCTGGCTCCTCTGGCGGGGCCTGCGGCGCCGCAGGGCGAGGAAGCCGAGGAGCAGACCGAGAACGGCAACGGGAACGGGAAGCCCAAGGGCGAGGCCTCGGTGAAGAACGCGCGCAAGCCCCGCACGCGCTCCCGGATCGCCCATCTGACGTCATGACGCGGTCCGACACGGCTCCCCGCCGCACGGGGACGCTGACTCCTACCACGAAGGCGAGGGTCCGATCGTGGCGCCGGGGAGCCATGTCGGGCTGACCGATCAGGGGAGCGGGCCAGGGCGGGCCCCGATGCCGCCAGGGATGGCGCTCCCCGTACTACGCTGGAAAGGAGCCATCCATGTCGCTACTGACCGTGGTGCTGACGATCGTCGTGGTGGGCGTGCTGCTGTGGGTGATCAACAAGTATGTGCCGATGGAGCTGAAGAAGCTCCTGAACGCCGTGGTGATCATCGTCATGGTGATCTGGCTGCTCAAGGTGTCCGGGCTGTTCGCCTACCTGGGCAACGTCAAGATCTAGCGCCGCCAGCGGTGCCCCGGCGGTAGCCCCTTCTGGACCCAGCTACTGCCCCTCGCCGGCAGCGGCGTGACAGCGGCGGGGAGATCCGGCTCAGCCTCGGGCTCCCCGACCTCTTCCGGCTCCTCGATCGGCTCGGGCTCTCCCTCGACCGGCTCCGAGAGCTTGGCCGCGAGCGCCCCGAGCCGCTGGACGAACGCGGGCCCCAGCATGAGGACCGCGGCGCGCGCGTAGACGGCGAGGTCGAAGAGGTGATCGCGCGGGTGGAACGCCCGGGTCCACTCCCGCACCAGGTCGCCCGAGCGGCCGGTGCGCCGCCAGATCGATCGGGTCGACGCGAGCTGCTTGATCCATTCCTCCTCGAGCTCGGCCGGCAGGTGGATGTAACCGGCCCCGGGCTCGCGGATCCGGAGCGCTGAGAGCACGTCGGCGCGGCCGCTGTCGACGCAGAGCGGGAACACGAACGCTTTGTAGGCGTTCCGGCGCGAGGGGATGCCGAGCAGCGGCTTCTGCTGCGACTTGTCGCCATGGACCGCGAACACGCCGCGGGAGCGCCGGCGCGCGCAATAGCCATAGACCTCATCGGTCGCGTGGCCGCCCGAGTCGACCACCGCGCGCCGGATCTTCATCACCTGGCCGCTCCGGTGCCGGAAGCGGCGCTCGAGCGAGAGGTCGTGCATCAGCCAGACGTCGCTTTCCTTCTCCCTCGGCTGCCCCTTCTCGCGGCGCGGGTCGCCGAGGTGCTCGACCACGTCGATCAGCCAGCACTCGAGCCCGGCGCCGAAGCCCCAGACCGAGTGGATCAGCCGGTCGTCCTGCGTGTCCGTCGACGAGACCAGCACGCCCACGCCGTGCGGGACCTCGGCGCCGTAGTCCTCGCGCCGGCCCTTCTCGAGCAGGACCTCGACCTCGACCTTGTTGGCGCGCTCTTCGAAGGTCTCGCCGAGGACGTCCTGGACGAACGACTTGAGCTCGCTCGGGCGGTCCTTCGCCTCGAGGAACTGGAGCCCGCACCGCGCCCACGTGCGAAAGCCGAGCGGCGAGTAAAGCCCGCTGATCTGGTAGCTCCGGGTGACGCCGTTCCCGGGCGCCGTCGGCCGCCACTCCCCGTTCGCGAGCATCCACGTCTTGTAGTGCTCGTCGACGCGCCGGCTGCAGCGCGAACAGGTCATGTAGGCGACCGGCTCAACGCCCACCGGCACCGGCTTCTCCCAGTCGATCTTGTGGTGATTGCCCTTGTCCGTCCCGAAGCGGTCCTGGCCGTCCCACGTCAGGATGTCCATGCTCGCCGCCTGGTGGCCCTCGGCGGCACAGTGCGGGCAGGGGATGAAGTAGCGGCGCTGGTCGCCGCGGCGGAACTCGCGCTCGGTGCGAGACTCCCCGCGGATCCCGGGGTTGCCGGTGAAGCCGAGCTTTCGGTCCGGGAAGTTAGACGCCCCCTGGCGCACGATCGCCAGCGGGTCACCGTGCCCGTCCGCGTCCTCGCTGTATTCCTCGAGCTCGTCGCAGAGGACCAGGCGCGCGCCGGCGATGCGCAGCGACGCGGACGAGTTCGACCCGCCGATCCGGAGCGTGCCCCCCGGATATTCGAGGAAGAGCAGCGTGTCGCTCGCGTCTCGTGACCGCGCCTTGCCGATCCGACTCCGGAGCGCCGGGCAGGCCTCGATCATCGGGGTCAGGCGCTGCTTTCGCCAGAGCTTGCCGGTCTCGACCGTCGGCTGGACGAACTGGATCGGCCCCGAACGGCACGCCATCCAGTAGCCGAGCGTGTTCAGGAGCAGGCCGTCGGTCTTCGCCATCTGGCGGCCTGACATGACGACCGTCTCCTCGACCGGCGAGCTCGGGCTCATGTTCATCATCCACTCGCGCGAGAACGGGAAGAGGCTGGTGTCCCAGGGGCCGATCACGTGCGCGGACTTGCTCGTCAGGATCCGGTTGTCGTCCGCCCACTCCGGAATGTCGAGCTCCGGGTCCGGCTCCCAGCCGCGCGCCCATGCGCGGTCGACGAGATCAGCTGCCGGTACGGGCACCCTGGTCCTCGGACTCGATGCCGGCGAGCTCCTGGGCGAGCTTCTTGAACTCCTCGCGCAGCCGGAGCGTGCACGCGCGCGCGTTCGTGATCGGAGCCATCTCAGGTCCCAGGCGGTCGGCCAGGGCAAACAGCTTGTCGCGGAAGCCGCGGCAGAGCTCGAAGAAGCGGGCGTCGGCGGCCTCGGCGTCGACCAGGCGGCCCGATCGGCGGTCCAGCTCGAGCGCGGCCATCTGGGCCTTGATGCCGGTAAGCTTCAGGTTCTCGGCCGCCTGGGTGCCCGCCGGCGGCGGGGCCGCGTGACCGTTCGCGACTACCTTGGGGCGCCCGGTCACGCTGTTCCGGGGCTTACTCGTGTCGGTGTTCTGGGCCCAGGCGCGGTCGGCGAGCTCGGGGTCGATCAGGATCCGGCGGCCCTTGCGCGTGGCCGGGATCCGTCCGGTCGCGATCGCCTTCTGGACCGCCACCTTCGAGACGCCGCGGTGCTGCGCGTACTGGGCCGGGCTCATGGGTTTCAGGCGGCGTCTTCCCCGAGGATCACCATCGCGCTCCGGATCACGCGCGTGCGGTGCTGCGCGTCGACCGGGGCCAGGGCGTCGAGCACGCCGGCGACAGCCTCCTTCAGGGTCGCCACGTCGTCAGTCGACACGAGCGTCGGGGCCTTCGCTCGGGCGGCGCGCGCGGGCTCCGGTTCGCCCCCCCCCTGCGCGGCGTTCGGACAGTGGCGTGCGATGTGGCCCGGCTTCTTACACTTCGAGCACTTCCTCATTCGTCCCTCCCTGGGATGAAACTGCAGGTCCGTGCGTTGTGGCCGCTCCGTCCGCAGCGCGAGCACTTCTGCCGGCCGGGGCCGGGCGCTCCTCCGCGAGGCACGTCGCCGGTCCCCGCCGCAGCTTTCGCCGCACGCCCGGTTGCCCGGCCAACCCGCGACTGCCGCTGTTTCATGCGCCCGCGGTCCCGCGAACGGCGCGCGGGGGCGGGCGCTGCTCTCGCTTCTCGATCGAGATCCTCTCCGGTCACTCCTGGCGCGAGGTATCGGATCCTGACCCTAGGTTCCTTTCCGGGCATCCTTGCCCCCTGCAGCTGCCGGCGACTTCCGCCGGAACGTCGCAGTCCAGGTCTTCGCGAGCTCGAACGTGAGCCCGTTTTCCCCGTCGAACGAGTCCGAGCGCACCAGGAGCTCGATGATCGGCAGCCCCTGGAAGTTCATCCGGGCCGACATGATCTCCAGGTCCACCGGCACGTCGATCGGCTCGAGCGCGGGCACCCCTTTCGTGAGCCAGCCCGCCACCATGCCGGGCTGGATTCGCATCACCCTGCACCCCATCGGTTCCCTCCGATCAGGTTCCCTACCGCGACGCGACGATCAGCCGGTCGGGCGTCCGGTTCTCCTCACGCCAGGCGCGCGTCTGGCCGATCTTCCCGTGCGGCTTGCGCTCCACGCCATCGCGCGCGCTCTTGAGCCAGCGCCAGAGCGTCGAGCTGTCGATCCCGAGCTCCTGGGCGGCCCACTTCTGCCGGCCGCCGGTGTACTCGAGCACGAGCGAGATGTGCCGCAGCACCGCGGACCGCAGCGTCAGGTCGGCGATCCCGCTCGCGTAGCAGATCGGGGGGGGCTTCAGGAACCGGCGGGCGCGGATGCGGCGGGGGAGCATCAGGTCAGCCCACCGGAAACTTGAACGCGAGGGGTCCGACTACGCGAAGGACTCGGTCGGCGACACCCTGTACACCCCTCGGGACAGGACCCGCGAAATCCCTCAGCCCGCACGACGCATCGCCCCGACTATGAGGCTTCCGAGGCGTCCACCCTTAGATCGATTGCAGTGCACGCATACGATTCGCATGTTTGATATCGCGTGTGCTCCCCCTAGAGCGAGGCTATCGACGTGGTCGATGGATCTCTCAACCGGAGTCAGTTCGCGATCGCAATCCGCACACAAAGAGCCTGATAGCAGGAGGTCGATGAGAGCGTCCATCGTCACCGAGCCGTCAGCGGTAGCGCGCGCCAGCGCCTGCCAGCGCTGAGCCTTCAGTGAGTGGCGATGCGTGTGGAGATGAACGTGATGGTGAAGGCGCGTCGATATGCGCTGCGCGTCACCTTCACCTACACCCGCATGTCGCAGGCGATCGATGTAGGACGGTGGGCGTAGACGGGCAGCCTCGGCGAGCGCCTCAATACGGATGCGTCGTCGCTCGGCCTGCTCTGCTCGTGATCCGCGCGTGCGAACCCCGCGCTTCGCTCTCTCGTGCCGCTTCCACTCCGCGTAGGACATTCCGGTGCGCGCCTCGATTCGAGCGCGCCGCGTCGCGAACGTTCTGTCCTCCCGCTTCCATGCGCACGATGGACACTGACGACGGCCGGGCCTGGGCGGTCTCTCTCCGCAGTCACTGCACATGAGGAACGAGACGCTGAGATCAGCCACCCCGGGCCTCCTCTGCGTCGTCGTTCGTGAGCGGCTGATACTCGGGAGACAGCGTCTCGATCAGGCGCTCGATCTTGAGGTGCGCCGCCTGCCGGTACGTGGCCGGGTTGTCACGCAGCCGCACGCGCGCCTCGTCTGCGAGGAAGAGCAGGAGCTCCAGTTCGTCAGCGGTCACGGCCTCACCCTCACCAGCGCCTCGACCGTCTCGCGCTCCATCTCCTCACGGAACCACTGGTCCGCCACCTCGAGCGCGGTCTTCTTGAACTCGAGGCGCGTGTCGATCGGGAACGGGTCGGTGAAGCCCCAGATCATGCGCGTGTCTTCACGCCTAGGCCCGATGCGCTGGCGCACACCCTGAGGCGTGAGGAACGTGCGCTGCTGCCCCTTCCAGTAGACGCCCGACTCCTGGGCCTGGCCGAGGTTGCGATTGAGCCGGCCGAACTCCTGGAACACGGTCTCCCCCACCGTGCGCCCACGCCGACGACGACGGACCGCCTTCCCGCGTTTGTACTTCCTGAGCTTGAGCCCGGCGAACGTGAACGCCGGCGGCACACCACTACGGACCGTGGGGCGGGCAGGACTGCCCAGGATTGGGATGGCGACCTTCTTCGCGCCGCGAGTGAACGGCTTGCGCGTGCCGCCTTCCTCGAAGGTCGGATAGAGCAGGCGGCTGCTGTCACCTTCGAGGCCTGCGATGACCTCGACGAACGGGCGCGCCTTGCCCACGCTCGCCTTCTTCAACTTCGCCGCCACGCCACCAGGCCGACCAGGAGAGCCGAAGAAGAAGCTCTCCTTGCGGATGATGAACTTCTTCCGCGCACGTGCATGCTCGGCCTGCTGGATCCGCTCGCCGGTCTTGTTGAGCGCGTTCACCGCAGCGAAGGCGAGCCGCTTCTCCCGCTTGCGCGTGATCTCGTCGAACGGCCGCGTATCAATCTGGACGTTGATGTTCATCGCTCAGCCCTTTCACGACCCAGCCGATCAGCATGCCGATCAGGAGTGCGATCACGTAGCCCATGCCGTAGGCGGCGCGGTGCTCGCTCATGGCCTGCCCGCTTCGCCGTCCAGCAGCCAGCACCATGACCAGCCGAACGTTGACGACAGAATGTCGCGGCCGATCTGCACCAGCTTGCCGTCGCCCGGCACCATCTCCACGAAGCCGTGCCCCGCCGTATCGGTGAACACGCTGAACGGGATGCGCGGGCTCACGGCACCCTCACCAGCCGCAGCCACGCCCCGACGCGCACCCAGCGCGACGAGAGCAGCGCATTCAGCCGGCCGTCCAGCTTGTCGACCTCGTCCGAGAGTGTGCGGATCACGCCCTGCATCTGGTTAATCCGCTGGGCGTCGGACTCGATGCGATCACGCACGGTCGGGCTGAAGACCGGGACGCGCGCGCCGTTGTGCGTGAGCGTGCCCTGGAACTGGTGCCGAGGCTGCCGCGGGCGGGCCATCAGGCCGTCACCGCTTCGCGCGCCCGCTTGGGCCAGCTCTCGCCGTACTCGCGCAGCAGGGAGGCGAGCATCGGGTTGAGCTTCCTGAGCCCGTTCGCCCGAGCGCGTTCGATGCGTGCGGCGATGTCCGGAGGCGGCACGCCGTTCGCCACCAGCCGGTAGGTCTCGGCGTGGAAGACCGCGTAGCGCCGGATCTCGTGCGGATCGGCACCCGTGGCCTCGGTGAGCACCAGGGCCGCCTTGCGCACCCGGCTCACGAGCATCGCCACGGGGCTGCGCACCGGGTCGCTCGTGCCGCGCTTCCTCTCGACCATCTCGGCCGTGTCGGCGGCGATCGCGTGCACGTCGACCAGCTTGCCGAAGTTGAGATGCAGGCCCTCGAGCAGCGGAGTGCCGAACAGGGCCTCGGCGGGCGTGGTCATGCGGCACCCCGCGCACGCTGAGCGGCGACGCGAAGGCACTCGGGGCAGCGATCGCGGCCAGCCGTATCGGTGCGCGTCGGGTTGAACTCGTCGCTGACGACGTAGCCGCAGAGAGCGCGCGGCCACTCGCGTTTCGTGACCAGGTGCAGCGGCCGCGGGTCGCCGGTGCTGCGAGCCATCGCGCTGATCCTGTCCGCGAGGGCCTCGGACTCGAGATAGCGCTCGAGCATCTCGCGGTTGGTCATGGCAGCTCCGGCTCGCCGGGCTTCTGGCGGCGTTCGTAATCGGCCTGCAGCTTGCGCGCGGCCTCGATCTGCTCCTCGCGCGACAGGTGCGGCTGGGTTGGTCCGTTCGCTGGGGCAGGCAGGGCGCCGGCAACGCCGCAGTCGTGCATCACGCCGGCCAGCACGCTCGAGATCGGGCTCGGGCTCATGCTGCGCACCGTACCCGATGCCGGGATGTTTCCGTCACCCCGCGATAGCGAACCGGCCGTGCCGCTGTTGCCGGCGTCCGGTCCTCCGGCATCGGAGTCAGTCACTACGGCACGGCCTGTCTTCGCAGTTGCCTTTCCGGCAGAGGCAGAGGCAGAGGCAGAGGCAGGGGCGATCGGCCCACGCGTGGGGCGACCGCTTAGCGATCGCTTACGCGTCGCTTGTTCGTCGCTTGGCGGGTCGCTTGTTTGTCGCTCAGCGACTGATCCCCAACGGGCTGCGTTGGTTACATCGGCACCTTTCTGCGCTCGCTTATACCGTGTCTTCTGCGCGCGGCGCTCCTCAATCACACGCTTTTGAATCCACATTCCGTCGCGTCTGATGCGAAACCGCGCACGGAACACGTCGCGATGGGCGGGCCACTCGTCCTCAGAGTAGCCCGCCCAGGTCCGGACCTGCTCCTCCGTCATGACCCCGGGGCGGGACGACTCGACGTTCGTGAAGGCGAGGACGTCGATGTAGCCTCCCCGCTGGTCGCGAGTCATGCCCCGCGTATCGACGATCCAGTCGCGCCAGTAGAACTGGCTCGCCGGCGCCCGGTCCTTGCCCATGAAGCCCTCCTGGATTGACGGTTAGCGCTTGAGCTCAAGCTTGACCTGGCGCTGCTCGACCACGACGTGCACGGGATCGCTGAGCTCGTACTCGTCGGAATCCTCGCCCGGAGCGAAGACGAGCAGCCCGCGCTCTCCCTTCACGCCGCTCAGCTTGACGGTGACGTACTCGACCTCGCGGGCCTCGGCGCCCTTGCCCTTGCCGAAGTCCTTGATCTCTTTCCGGATGACCTTACCTGCGAGTTCCATGCGTGCTCCTGTGTGTGGATGTGCGCTTCTTACTGCGGTTGATATATGAATAGCCCGCGGATTCGAGGGCGTTGATGAGGTCTCCGGTGCACCCGACCTTGATCGTTAGCGCACCGGCCGCTGCGTATCGGTCCCGCATGTCACGCTGGCGCGCCGAGAGCCTGGCCTCCCCGGTCTTGCAGTCGGCGAGCCCGAGCCGGCCCGAGGGTGGCAGGCAGAAGACGATGTCCCAGAATCCCTCCTGCAGCTCGTTGGGGATCAGGTAGATCGAGCCGTCGCGCCGGCGCACGGGCGTTCCAGTGGTCGAGATGGGCGTCGCCGGGATGCCCCTGAGGGCGAGCACGTCGAGGCACGCGCGCACCAGGACCTGATGCGCGTCGGTGCTGCCGCCGAGGACCTCCTTCAGCTGGCGGGCGTTGACGTGTTGCTGGGGCATGGTCCGTCCTTGGACGTGCGCTTCGTGGTCTGGTGCAGATGAGTCTGGGCCTCGAGGAAGTTCGCGACCTGTCGCAGGCACTGGCGGTCGAGCACGATGCCGGCGCGCGGCCAGAAGGCGTAGCAGCGCCAGCGACCGAACCACGCGACCAGGCCGAGGTCGGTGCCCTGCGACCAGGCCACCCAGGTCTGGGTCTTCCCGGACTTGCTGCGTTCGCCGGGCAGGAAGTGGATGAACGTGTCGGTCACGCGCCCCCCTTCGCCGCGTTGCGCCCCGAGAAGTCGCGGGCCTTCGGGCAGGTCGTGAAGTGGCTGGTGTAGCCCTTCCCCGCGAACGCACACCGGTCCTGCCCGGAGGCGTCCGGCTGGAGCAGGTTGTAGAGCCCCGGGACCGGCTTGGCGTCGAGCGGCATGCGCGCGCCGTTGGGCGTGATCGCGAAGAAGATGTCGGCGCCGCAGCCCTGGCACTTCACGATGCGGGCGCTCACGGGTGGGCCTTTGCGCGGAGTGCGGCTGCCCGCCGGTAGGCGTCGATCTGGCTCTGCCTCCACGCTGCGTCGGGCTGCGGCTCAGCGCATCCGAGCAGGCAGTAGATGGCCGCGATGTCGGCGGCGTTGACCATCAGCACGAACGCCTTGCGCGGCGTGGTGAAGTGCAGGCAATGCGTCTCGTGCTCGTAGCCTTTGACGTGACGGGTTATCCGCCCGATCCACCAGTCGCGACCGGGGCCGCAATGGTCCACGACCCCGATGGGCTCGCATCGGTGCTGGGGCTCCATGGCGTTGTCGCGCTCCTCGAGCACGTCCCGCACCGCCTGCCGGATCACCGCCGGGTCCGTGCTCATGACGCCACCTCGGTCTGCGCGAGCCCCTGCTCGATCGAGTCCGCGATCTCCTCGAGGGCCTTCCAGAAGGTGGTCGCGAGCTCGGCCTCGAGGCCCTTCGCCTCCAGGCGCTTCGTCTCTGCGGCGATCTGGCGGAACCTGGCGACGGTCTCCTTCATGCGGCCACGCAGCGCGGCGATGTGGGTGCGGGCTTCGAGCAGCTCGGCCTCGCGCTCGGTCGCCTCAACGAGGTCGCGCTCGAGCATCTCCACGCGCGCAATCGCGCAGCAGTGCTCGCGCCAGCAGCCTGCCCAGTGCTTCGCGGTCACGGTCGCCCCTGCAGCGCGCGACGAGCCGCTTCCCAGTTCGGCTCCGGGAGAACGAAGCGCACGCCGCCAGACGAGCTCGGCTCGATGTCGAACACAAGTGCCGCGCTCAACTCACCGAGCCGGCGGCGGGCGGCCTGCAGCTCCTTGAGCGCCACGACCGC
>DATEMP010000228.1:0-5882 GCA_035275545.1 Candidatus Eiseniibacteriota bacterium
CCTGGTCGGCGCCGTGCCCGGTGCAGAGCACGACGTCGCGCACCGCGTGGCCCGCGAGCCATTCGAGCTGGCGCTCGAGGAGCGGGCGGCCGCCGAGCGGCGCGAGCGGCTTGGGCAGGTCGCCGAACGTGGCGCCCAGCCGCGTGCCCATTCCTCCCGCGAGCACGAACGCCCTCACGCTCATCTAGTCCAGGTTGATCCGGCGCCGCACCGGGTACTCGGCCCGGGCGCCCTGGTGGGCGATCATCTCGCCCAGCAGGCCCATGAGCACGAACTGGATGCCGAGCAGCACCATGCCCACACCCAGCAGCATGAGCGGCCGCACGCGCATCGGCGCGCCCCCCGCCCACTGCGCCACGAACCATCCGCCGATCGCGACGCCCACCAGCAGGAACAGCAGTCCGATCCGCCCGAACACGTGGAGCGGCTTCAGCGCCTGCGTGGAGATGAACGCCGCCGCGAGCAGGTCGAGGAAGCCGTTGATGAACCGCGCCGCGCCGAACTTGCTGCGCCCGAACCGTCGCGCGCGGTGCTTCACCGGCACCTCGCCGACCCGGAACCCGCGCCAGTGGGCGAGGGCGGGGATGAAGCGGTGGAACTCGCCGTAGATCTCGATCGCCTCGGTGACCTCGCGGCGGTAGAGCTTGAAGCCGCAGTTGTAGTCGTGGAGCCTGAGCCCCGCCACGCGGGAGGTGACCGCGTTGAAGAGCCGCGACGGCAGCGTCTTGGTGATCGGGTCCTGGCGGTTCTGCTTCCAGCCCGACACCAGGTCATGGCCGTTGGCGAGCGCTTCCACCAGGCGCGGCAGCTCGGCGGGATCGTCCTGGAGATCGGCGTCCATGGTGGCCACGAACTCGCCGCGCGCGATCCGGAACCCGGTCGCGAGTGCCGCCGACTTGCCGAAGTTGCGGCGCAGGATCGCGCCGCGCACCCGATGGTCCTGGGCGGCGAGCTTCGCGATCACCTCGTCCGAGCCGTCGCGCGAGCCGTCGTCGACGTAGACGATCTCCCACGGGCGTCCGATCGCCTCGAGTGCGGCCACCAGCTCGCGGTGGAGCTCGGGCAGGCTCTCCGCTTCGTTGTAGGCGGGGATCACCACCGAGAGATGGGGCGCCGCGCTCACGCGCACCCCCGCGGACGGCGCGGGCGCGTCGAGGGTCGCGGCCCCGCGGGCATCATCCCCGTCGCGCATAGAGTCCGCGCGCCCACTCCGCCTCCGCCTCGAGCCCGTGCTCGATCGGCGTCGACGGCGCGAAGCCCAGGTCGGCGCGAATGCGCGTCGCGTCTGCGCGCGTGCGCAGCGGGTCTCCGGGCGGCCGGGCCTCGAAGCGGATGTTGGCCTTGACGCCCAGCGCCTTCTCGAGGATGAGGATCGCCTCCAGCACGTCGACCTGCGAGCCCCCGCCCACGTTGTAGACGCCCTGCGGCTTCGCGTCCTTCCAGGCGCGACGGTTCGCCTCGATCGCGTCGGCGATGAAGGTGAAGTCGCGCGACTGTTTCCCGTCCCCGTACACCGCGATCGGCTCGCCGGCCAGCATCGCCCGGCAGAAGCGGTGGAACGCCATGTCGGGCCGCTGGCGCGGACCGTAGACCGTGAAGTAGCGCAGCGCCACCACCGGCACGCCGAAGTTGCGGCCGTAGAGCAGCACCAGATGCTCGCCCGCGAGCTTGGTGACGCCGTAGGGCGAGAACGGCCGCGGCAGCAGCGTCTCGTCGGTGGGATAGCGCTCGGCGTCGCCGTAGACCGAGGACGACGAGGCGTAGACGAAGCGCTCGAGCGGCGTGCCGCGATAGCGCTCGAGCAGCCGCTGGGTCGCTAGCACGTTGTGGTGCGCGTAGGCGGCGAACTCGGCGCCCCACGACGCCCGCACGCCCGGCTGCGCCGCCTGGTGGTAGACGACGCGCACGTCCGGGAGGGCCGCGAGGTCGGCGGCGCCCAAGTCCATCTCGATCAGGCGGAAGCGCGGGTGCGCGAGGGCCTGGGCGAGGTTCGCGCGCTTGAGCGCCGGATCGTAGTAGTCGGTGAAGGCGTCCACGCCGGTGACCGTCACGCCGTCCGCGAGCAGGCGCTCGACGAGATGCGAGCCGATGAACCCGGCCGCCCCGGTGACCAGCGCGTGCGGTGACGAGTCGGGAGCCAAGGACGTCCTCCTGGCCTGGGCTACGGCAGGTTCGGCATGAGGGGCGGCGCCGGCAGCTTGCTCTGCGGCACGCCCAGCTCGCGGCGATGCTGCTCGAGCAGGGCGCGCGACTGCGGGTCGTCGGGATGCCGGTTCACGTAATGCTCGAGGATCGCCATCGCGCGCTCACGCTGCCCGCCCTCCCACGTGATGCTGTAGGCGGCCAGGTACGCGGGCGTGTAGTCGGGATCGAGCTGGATCGACTTCTCGAACTCCCCGAGTGCATCCGGCACCCGGCGCTGGAACATGAGCGCCACGCCGTGGAAGTAGCGTACCTCGGCGTCGTTCGGATAGCGCTCCGCGAGCCCGTTGAACACCCGGATCGCCTTGGCGGTGTCCCCGGCGTCCACGTACGAGCTGCCGAGCGGGACGAGCACGTCGATCGAGCCGGGGAACATGCGCTCGACCCGCTCCCATTCGGCGATCGCCTTGGGGATCTGGCCGGTGCGGCGGTAGTACTGCGCGAGCTGCATGTGGGCGCCCGCGTAGTTGCGCGAGAGCGTGGCCGCGTTCTCGTCCTTGAACACCTTCTCGTTCCACGAGCCGTCGGACGTGAAGAGCCCGCCGTACTTGAAGGTCTCGTAGAGCGCCTTGCGGGTGGCGGCCTCGTCGAAGTCGGAGTGGGTGGTGTCGGTGTTCACCCGGTAGACCAGGCCCTCGTGCGTGAAGTACTTGTCGAGGCCCATGTGCTCGGGCACGGTGACCGCGAAGTAGGGCGGCTTCTTCCAGCCGCCCTCCGGCGTGCGGTCCTGCTGCATGATGTGGTCCACCATGTAGCGGTTGGTGTAGACGTACTCGCCGCTCTCGCGATCCTGGAGCAGTCCGATCCCGAGCATGTCGACCGACTTGTCGTCGAGCTGGATCGGCACCTTGGGCTCCTCGTCGCGGAGCTGGCGGATGTACCAGTCGGTGTTGAGCAGGCTCAGGTTCACGACCCGCACGTCCTTGCGCACCCCCTCGACCTGCTGCATGTACCAGAGCGGGAAGGTGTCGTTGTCGCCGTTGGTGAACACGAACGAGTTGGGCGCCAGCGGGGCGAGCATGTTGTAGGCGTAGTCGTGGGCCACGTAGTTGCCGCGCCGGTCGTGCGTGAACCACATGGTCCGGAGCAGCAGGATGGGCTGCGCGGCCATGAGCGCGGCGCACGCCACGGTCGCGGCGCGCTGCGCCTGGCCCGCGGCGAACGATTCGCGCACCCAGCCGATCAGCCACGCCGCCCCGAGCGCGATCCACAGCGCGTAGGCGTGGTAGCCGCTCTGGAAGAAGTAGTCGCGCTCGCGCACCTCGTGGTCGGTGAAGTTGAGGAACGCGATCATCCCGGCGGTGGTGAGCCCCAGGAAGCAGAAGGTGGCCATGAACGATGTTCGGTCCTTGCGGAGCTGCCACACGCCCCCCGCGATCCCCAGCAGGAGCGGCAGCATCGCGCCCCACAAGCGGTCGGTCGGGAACAGCGGCCACTGGCGGCTGAAGTAGCGCCAGAACTCCTTGTCGAGCTGCACCGCGATCGGCGCGCGGCGCACGAACATGTTGGACTCGCCGTACTGCTTGCGCTCGAGCAGGTCGCGCAGCTTCTCCCACGTGGCGGGGGCACCCTCGTTGATCGCCGGGTGCTGGGCGGCGCGGATCGGCAGGTAGAGGTGGGTCGAGTAGCCGGCGATCATGAGGAACAGCGCCAGACTCAGGATCTTGCCCTCACGCCCGGTGCGCGACAGGAACACCAGCGGCACCACCACCGAGGCGAGTGCCAGGACCATTCCGCTCACCGTGAAGTCGCGGTCGCCGAACGCGAAGTACATCCCGTAGAACGAGGCCGCGAGTGCCGCGAGGTACACCCAGCCGTTGAGCTGGCGGCGCGCCGTGAGCACCGTGAACACGATCATCGAGAGCATGATGACCATGCCCGCCATGCGCTCGAGCCCGGTGGTGACGAACAGCACCGAGAGGAACGGCATCGCGAACACCAGTGCGGCGCGCTTGTCCACGAGCCACACCAGCAGGATGAGCGGCAGGCCCATGATCCCCACGCCCAGGTGGAGGCCCACGCACAGCCACATGACGTACACGCACAGGAGCAGCGGCCCCGAGGTGGGACGCCGCTCGTGCGCCTCCCACCACTTGAGCCCGAGCCAGAACACCAGGATCTGGGCGAGGCTCATGAGCGAGTAGACCTCGGCCTCGATCGAGTTCTCCCAGTAGGAGTCGGAGAACGCGAGCAGCAGCGCGCCGGTCGCCGCACCCACCACCGCGATGATCTCGTCCATGCCGTTCCCGGGCACGGTCACGACCGCTTCCTTGCCGGCGGCCGCGGCGTTCTTGTCGATCCGGTACTGGGCGGGCCCGCGCCCCTGGGCCATGCGGATCAGCCGCAGCGCGGTCAGGTACGTGAACGCCACCGAGAGCGCGCCGGCCAGCGCGGAGAGCCCGTTGACCCGCTGGGCGACCGTCGCCCAGGGAACCAGCGTGGCGATACGTCCGAGCATCACGTAGAAGGGGGTTCCGGGCGGATGGGGAATGCCCAGGATGTACGAGACGGCGATGAACTCGCCGGAATCCCAGAACGGAACGGTGGGGGTGAGGGTGATGAAGTAGACGGCGGCGGTGAAGAGGAAGACGACCAGGCCCACGGCAATGGCGGCGCGCTTGGTCAGATCCATCAACCCTCCTTGGGTTGCCGGGCCCGGGCTCTCCGGTGCGGAATGCGCACCAGGAACACCAGGCCTCCGAGCAAACTCACGGCCACCATGACCATGTACGTGAGGAACTGGAGGGAGAAAGCCTGCGCCCGGCTCACCCCCACGAGGCCGAACAGAATGATTCCGGCCCCCTCGCGTACCCCAATGCCGTTGAACGAGATGGGCATGGAGACTATCACCGCGAGCAGCGGCACGAAAAGGAAGAAGTAGACCAGCGGGATGTCGAGACCCAGTCCGCGCGCCACCAGCGCGTGCACGCCGATGCGGCAGATCTGGGTGGCGGCGGCGACCGCGAACAGCCCGATGAACAGCCCCCGCCGCTCGCGGAAGCCCGCCAGGCGCGCGGCCAGGTCGTCGAGGTGCGGAGAGAGCCCGCCGAGCCCGACGCGCGCCAGCAGCCGCTCGCACGCAGGCAGCAGCGCCGGGTGGAACACCGCCCACACCAGCGTGACGCTCAGCACGAAGAACCCGACCACCGCGAGATAGACCAGCGTGAGGTGGAAGCGGTCGATCGCCGGCAGCGTCGTGACCAGAGCGAGGGTCGCGATCGCGACCGTGCCGATCAGGCGATCCATCACCACCGCCGAGAGTGCCGCGGTCTTGGTGGGACCGTGACGCGAGGCGTCGGCGACCCGCGCGATGTCGCCGCCGATCCCGGCGGGCAGGAAATTGTTGAAGAAGAGACCGACGTGGTAGTACGCGCACACCTTCCAGAACGGTATGCGGATGTCGACCACCTGGAGCAGCCGGCTCCACTGCCAGGCGCCGAGCAGGTTGCTGCCGAGCAGCAGGAGCCCCGCCGCCACCAGCCACTCGGGCCGCACGTCGCGCGCCGCGTTCGCAAACTGGTCGAGCGGGATGCGCGCGAACAGGAACGCGAGCAGCCCCGCGCTCACCAGCGCCTTGGCGCCGATCAGGAGCGCGTGCTTGGTGCTGAACTTTCCGTCCTCGCGCGCCGTCACGCCGCCCCCGCCTTCTGCCCCGCTCCCTCGGCGGGTGTCGCCGCCTC
>DATEMP010000229.1:0-2505 GCA_035275545.1 Candidatus Eiseniibacteriota bacterium
AAGATCAACACCACCGCGAGCGAGCTGTTCGTCGAGACCTTTGCCAAGGTCCAGGGGCACTTCCGTGACGTGTTCAAGACGCTCTTCGAGGGCGGCGATTGCGAGCTGCGCGCGATCGGCGAGGATCCGCTCGAGTGCGAGATCGAGATCGTGGCCAAGCCGCGCGGCAAGCACCTCCAGAGCATCAGCCTCATGTCGGGCGGGGAGCGCGCGCTCACCGCGATCGCGCTCCTGTTCGCGATCTACCTGGTGAAGCCCTCGCCGTTCTGCCTGCTCGACGAGGTGGACGCGCCGCTCGACGACGCGAACGTCGAGCGGTTCATCCGCATGCTCAAGCGCTTCAGCGAGAAGTCGCAGTTCGTGGTCATCACCCACAACAAGAAGTCCATGGAGGCTGCAAATCGCCTGTACGGCGTGACCATGCAGGAGCTGGGTGTCTCGCGCCTGGTCTCGGTCCGCTGGGACGGTGACGCGGCCGAGGACACCGCGGCGGGCGCTGGTGCGGCCGCTTCCGAGATGGAGGAAGTGACCGCGGGCTGATCCAGAGTTCCGGAGGTCCGGGCACCCGTGGCATGAAGGATCTCTGGGGCAGGTTTCGCGAGGGGCTGACCCGCACCCGCGATCGGATCGGCGACCAGGTCGGCAGCCTGCTCGGCACCCGGGTCGAGCCCGATCCCGAAGCCCTCGAGCGCCTCGAGGAAGCACTGCTCGCCGCGGACGTTGGTCCCGCCACCACCGAGCGGCTCCTGTCGCTGGCCCCGGAGCGCATGGCGCGGGAGCGCGTCGACCTGCGCACCGCGCTCGAGCGCTGTGCCGCCGACCTCCTGGGGCGCACGCGCGCACCGTTCGAGCCCGGCGATCAGCGACCCTGGGTGGCGCTCCTGGCGGGGGTCAACGGCGTGGGGAAGACCACGCTCGCCGGCAAGCTCGCCGCCGCGTTCGCGCGCTCCGGCCGGAAGACCATGCTGGTCGCCGCCGACACGTTCCGCGCCGCCGCGAGCGAGCAGCTCGATGTGTGGGCGACCCGCGCGGGGGTGGAGCTGGTGCGCGCGGCCCCGGGGGCGGACCCCGCGGCGGTGGCGCACGACGGCGTGAGTGCGGCGATCGCCCGCGGGCACCAGGCGGTGATCGTCGACACCGCGGGTCGCCTCCACACCAAGCACAACCTGATGGCCGAGCTGGAGAAGGTGGCGCGGGTGTGCGGCCGGCTCGCGCCGGGAGCGCCGCACCACCTGCTGCTGGTGCTCGACGCCACCCTGGGGCAGAACGGCATCGCCCAGGCGCGCGAGTTCCACGCCCGCATGCCGGTGACCAGCCTCGCGGTCAACAAGCTCGACGGCACGGCGCGCGGCGGTGCGGTGCTCGCGATCGCCGACCAGCTCGGGCTGCCGATCAGCGTGGTGGGGCTCGGCGAAGGGATCGACGACTGGGAGCCGTTCGACCCCGAGGCGTTCGCGAAGGGGCTGTTCGGCTAGCCGCGCTTGCCCGCGGGGCGTTTCGCCGCCGCCGGCCGCTTCTGCTGCGCCGCGCGCTGCTCGCTGAGCGGGCGCCGGAACCGCTCGTCGATCGCGAGCGACTTCATGCCGGTGCCGAAGTCGAGCAGCTCCGTGCCCCCGGTGGCGTGCTCGACGACGTTCATCGGCACGTTCTCCGGGTTCCCGAGCAGCCAGGTGCGCCGCCGCTGCGTGTTGTCCTGCACCTGCTTCACGAACCCGGTGATCGGAATGTCCTTGGACCACCAGGTGGTGTGGTCCTCGGTGAGCTCGAAGTACACGGTGCTGTCGCCCGCCACGCGGTTCGTGTACTCCTTGTAGAACTGCTTCACCTTGAGCCCCTGGTAGGTGCCTTTGGGCACCGTGACCGCCTCGACGCCGAGCGTGTCGACCTTGCGCACCGGCTCGTACTCCTGCCAGGCGCGGTTCGTGATCTCGCTCGCCGCGCGCTGGAACGGCGTCTGGACCCACTTGCCCGTGACGTCGACGCCGTCGAGATACTTGCGCAGGTACCGCGCGAAACGGCGCGAGGGCAGGCTGTCCTCGAACACCGAGAACGAGATGAGCGACGCGGTGATCTCCGGGTTGCCGCCCGAGTAGGCGGTGTGGGTCTCGACCCAGAAGCAGTCTTCGCCCCACCACTGCTCTTCGCCGGCGATCAGCACGGTCACGGTGTAGTCAGTCCGGAATCCCTGCGCACTGTTGCCCACGGTCCGGTACCGCACCCAGTCGCCCACCTTGAACCGATGTCCCTGGCTGTAGTCGATCATCCCCACGGCGTCCACCGGGCCGTCGGGCTTGGCGGCCCGGGCGGTGATCGGGAGCGCGGCGATGAGGGCGATGATCACGACGGCACGACGCATGCTGAAAGCCTCCGGAAACTCGGGAGCCCGGGTCGAGGGCCCGACGACGGGCCCGACGGGTTGGGAACACCACTGCGGCAGCGGGGGATTATCGCCGACCGGCCGCCCTGCGGAAAGGGGAGAGTTGAACGGAAACGGCATCGCGCAGG
>DATEMP010000230.1:0-10291 GCA_035275545.1 Candidatus Eiseniibacteriota bacterium
CTCGAGCGCCGCGGGGGCGTCGAGCATCAGCCACGGGGCGCGCGCGGGCCGCGCCGCACCCGGACGACGGCGTCTTACTTGCGGGTCGGGAACGCCCACCCCACGACCAGGCCGAGATGGCGGCCGCCCGCTTCGACCTCCACCGGATCGCCGCGGAAGTAGTAGCCGCCCTGCCGGCCGAGCACGGTGCCCTCAGGCAGCGTGAGCTTGGCACTCGAGAACCGTCCGCGCAGCCCCATCTCGAGGCGGGAGCCGATGCGGCGGGTGACGCCGGCGGAGGCCCAGAAACCGATCGCCGTTTCGTGCGCGCCGAGCGAGGAGACCAGGGCGCCGTACGTGCCCTGGGACGGGTCGCTCATCCGGTAGTTGACGCTGCCGCGCACCCAGACGGCGCCCGCACCCAGCTCGGGTGTGAGGCCCGCGAACGAAAACCCGCGCCGCGCCCCCAGCCCGATCTCGATCGTGCGCGCCCGGCGCTGCACGTTGGCCTCCGGGATCTGGAGCGGCCCGAGGTTGATCGCCGGGAAGTGCTGCAATCCGTCGTCGTAGGAATGGAGCACATCGAGCGCGATCATCGCGGGCCATTCATTCCGGCCCCAGGTGATCTCGACGCCCAGCGACGGCTGCGTGACCCGGCCGGCCAGCAGCGTGTCGCCGCCGGCGGAGGTCCGCGGGCTGCTCACGAACCATTCCGGCGCGAGGTTCTTGGCCCCGGCGATGAAGTGGATGCTGCCCGTGTCGGCGGTTGCGGAGCGGGCGGCGAGCGCGCCGGCGACGATCAGGACGAGCAGGACGGCGCGGGCGACCGACGGCGAAACCCTGGACATCGATTCTCCTCCGAGAGGGATGCGCACGGCACGCCCGGACATGCCTGCGTAGGCGGCGACAGGGGGGCGAATCTACTGCACCGGCCGCGGCACCTGCAATCCGCGCCGCGCAGGGGCTAGAGTACGTGCATGGATCCCGCATCGTACGCCCCTTCCGACGCCGTGCTCCGGGAGCTGCTCATCGGGCACCCGGTGATCGCGCTGGTGGGCGCCTCGTCGCGTCCCGAGCGGGCCAGCCACCGGGTCATGCGCGGACTGCTCGCTCTGGGCTACACGGTCGTCCCGGTCAATCCCAACGAGCGCGAGGTGCTCGGGCTCCCTTGCTACCCGGATCTCCACGCGGTGCCGCGCCGGATCGACCTGGTGGACGTGTTCCGGCGCAGCGAGGCGACGCCGCCGATCGCGCGCGCCGCGGCCGAGGTGGGGGCGCGCGTGCTGTGGCTCCAGCTGGGCGTGGTGAGCGGGGAGGCGGCGACGATCGCGCTCGACGCAGGACTGATCGTGGTCATGGACCGCTGCACCATGATCGAGCACGACCGTCTGATCGGCGGCCCGCTGCCTCCGGTGAGCGCGGAGCAGGAAGGCGCGGCGGATCCGGTCGGGCTCTGCCGGGACTGCCGTCACGCGCGGATCGTGCCCGCGGGCGCCAACACCTATTGGCTGTGCGGGCGCTCGGCGAGCGACCCGTCGTTCCCGCGCTACCCGCGGCTTCCCATCCGGGCGTGCCGCGGGTTCGCGTGGAAGGAAGCGTCAGCGAAGCACTAAGGCAGCAGCACCAGCCGCGCGACCCGCGTCATCCCCGGCGTGCTGAAGTGGGCGAAGTAGAGCCCCGCCGAAAGATGGACGCCGCTCTCCGAGACCGCCTTCCACGGGTACTGGTAACGGCCCGCCTCGAGCGTTCCGGAGACCACGCCCGCCACCCGGCGGCCGGTCAAGTCGTAGACCGCGAGCGTGACCGGCGCCCGGCCCGGCAGGTCGAAGGCGAAGGTCGCGTCATGCGTGAGCGGGTTCGGGTGCGGCGCGTAGAACGCGAGCGTGCCCGGCAGGTCCGCGCCCGGCACGTCGGTGGTGCCCTGGAGCGGCTTCGCGCGCAGGTTGATCACGATGTCCGAGGCGGCGGCCGCCCCGGGGAGCGGCTCGTCGGTGCTCGCGACCGTGAGGGTCGCCGTGTACTCCTGGTCGACCGTGGCGCCCGCGTCGTTGAAGTGCACGTTCCAGGTCCGGCCGAGGCCGGCGAGCGTCTGGGGGCTGAAGCCGCCCACGATCGAGAAGCGCCCGCTGCCGCCCACGATGTTGGCGCTGTTGACCGCGAGCTGCGCCTGGAGCGCGTCGTAGCCCAGGTTGTGCACGCGGAACTCGCGGTCGGTGAACTGGCCGATCGGATGGTCGCCGAAGTCGAGCGTGGCGCCGAGTACCGAGGAGGACGAGTCGAGCGAGGCGGCGGCGTGGTCGAGCACCGTGCCGCTGAGCGTGACGTCCGCGACCGGCAGGTCCAGGTCGTCGGAGCTCACCGACAGCGTGCCGCCCTTGGTCCCCGAGGTCGCGGTGTCCATGCCGATCGCATGCAGGCTGGCGGGATCGCCGGCGAACGCGTCGAACGGGCCGGCGGGGGCGGTGAAGCCGGCGGGCGCGGCGAGCGAGTAGTTCAGCTCGTCGGCGGGAGCGGTCGCGGCATTCGACACCGCGAGGTTCTGGTTCGCGGTGGCGCCCACGATCACCGAGCCGAACGCGAGGGTCGCGGGTGCTCCCACCTTGGCCGGCACCTGGAGGGTGATGATCACCGGCAGGTGGTCGGAGGCGTCGTGGAGCGCGTTCGCGACCGCGATCGGCACCATCCCGTTCGTGCCGCCCGCGTTGATGTCGTTGTTGTACTTGGTGCCGTCGTTGCCGTACGTGTACGGATACGCTCCGTCGGTGACCGTGAAGTTCTCGATGTAGTCGAGGCCCTCGCCGTCCTGCATCCCGTAGGAGGTGAGCCAGATGTCGAAGCGATCGTCCATCCCGCCGCCCGAGAAGCCGCCGGTGCAGCCGGTGTTGCACGGGCACTGCGTGTGGTAGAGGGCAAAGCCCGAGTTCTCGTGCCAGACCCCGCCCGCGAGCCCGTAGGGCGCGAGCGGATCCTTGAGCCGGCCGTCGTTGTCGGCCTGGTTCTCGGTGAGCCGCTGGTAGGCGCCCTCGGTCGCCGTATAGATGTTGCTGTCGCCTCCCACCAGGAGATTCGTCCCGGGGACGACCGCGTTGAGCGTGCTGCGGAAGCTGGCGCACTCGCTGCGCCGCACCGTGGAATCGCAGGGCAGGGGCGTGCACGACGTGCCCGCCTTGAGGTGGATCGAGTAGAGCCGGGTCGAAGCGGCGAGTGCGGTGTATCCCACCGGCTTCATGAGGCACACCAGCACGTTCCTTGGGCCGCCGGTGGCGACCGCCGAGAGCCCGCTGATCGTCACCTTGGCGGGCTTGTAGAACACCGCGCCGCCCTCGCCCGCGCCGAGAGCCAGCCAGCTGGTCGCCGTCCACTGTCCAGGCTCGACCACGTTCAGCACGTTGTTGAGGAACGAATCGCGGCCGGCGGCGGCGTTGAGCTCCTGGGCGATGAGCACGTCGGCGTTCATCGCCGCCATGATGGTGCGGAAATGCACCTGGCGGGCCGGGAACGCGACGTTCGGATACTGGATGAGGTTGTAGGTGACCACGCGCAGCGCGTGCGCCGGGGGCGCGGCCGCCGTCAACAGGAGGGCCGCGAAGGCCCACGAAACTCCCAACCTCCACCGGTGCAGGGGCATGGAGACTCCGTCGCTCGGGGTGTGCGACCGGCGGGGGAGCCGCTCGCGCGGCAGCCGGGGTGCTCCTTTTCGGGTATTGCGCCGCGAAGATTGTAGGCCCGCGCCACGCGCGGCCGCAACAGCCCTGACCGGCCGGTCCGATCTCATCGGACGATCGCGATCCGCGCGTTCCCGGCCGGCTCACCCGCGACCGTGAGCCGCACGAAATAGAGGCCCGAGCCCAGCGCCGCGCCGCCGTCCGACGTGGTCCGCCAGGGGAAGCGATAGACCCCCGCCGGCCGCGTGCCCTCGGCGAGCGTCGCCACGCGCCGGCCGGAGAGGTCGAACACCTCGAGCCGCACGTCCGCTTCGCGCGCGAGGTCGAAGTGGATGGTCGCGCCCTCGGCAATCGGGTTCGGGAATGGCGGATGGAGACGGGTCACGGTCGGCAGCGACGGTCCGCCGGGCACGCCCACCGGCGAGCCGGTGACGCGCGCGTGGAGCGACACGACCAGATCCGGCTGCGCCGCGGCACCGGGAAGCGGCTCGTCGGCGCTGCCGAAGGTGAGCGTGGCGTCGTAGTCCTGGTCGGGCGTGGCGCCGTCGTCGTCGAACTGCACCGTGTAGGTCCGGGCGGCCCCGGAGACCAGCGCGGTCGAGAAGCCGCCCACGATCGAGAAGCGATCGTCGCCCCCGGTGATCACCCCGGTGTTGACCGCGAGCCGCGCGCGCAGCGCGCTCCAGCCGCGATCGTGGACGCGCGCCATGAGCGTCGAGAAGCCGCCCGCGCCGTGGGTGCCGAAGTCCAGGCTCTGGGCGAGCAGCGCCGAGGTCGAGTCGAGCGACGCCTGGGCGTGATCGAGCACCGTGCCGGAGACACCCACCAGGGCGATCGGAACGTCCGGATCGTCCGAGGACACGCTCAGCGAGCCGGAGAGGCTGCCGGCGCCCGCGGTGCTCATGCCGATCGTGTGGTGCGCGGCGGGCGCCCCGGCGTTCAGCACGAACGCGCCGCCCGGTGCGGTGAAGCCAGCAGCGGGCGACAGCGTGTAGTTGAGCTCGTCGGCCGGCGCCACCGCGGGGTTGGTCACCGCGAGATCCTGGGTCGCGCTCGCGCCCACGATCACGCTGCCGAACGCCAGGGCCGCCGGCACGCTGATCTTGGCCGGCACCTGGAGGTCGATCCGGATCGGCAGGTGGTCGCTCGCGCCCCACAGCGCGTTCGCGTACGCCGCACCCTCGGGAATGGTGGGCGCGTCGTTGATATTGAGGTTGTAGTGCAGGCCGTCGTTGCCCACCGGCTTGTACGTCCCCGGAATGATGTCGAGGCCTTCCCCGTTGTTGAGGTTGTAGGTGGGCAGGAACATGTCGAAGCGGTCGTCGAGGCCGCCGCCCGAGAAGCCCGATCCCGCCGGGCAGGTGGAGCACGGGCACTGGGTGTGGATCGCGGCGAGGGTTCCGGTGTTCCAGGTGCTGAGCGGCGCGCCAAGCGGATCGTAGGCGCGGCCGTCGTTGTCGGCTTGGGCTTCGAGGAACTTGCCGAACGCCGGCTCCTGGCCGCCGTAGATGTTGAAGTCGCCGGTGACGATCGCGGTGGTCCCGGGAGGGATCGCGTTCATGCTGTCACGGATCCCGGTCGCCTCGGCAAGCCGCTGGCTCTCGAATCCCATCGACGCCTTGAGGTGCTGCGAGTAGATCCGCAGCTCGGCCGAGCCGTCGCCGTACCCCACCGGCTTGAGCCGGTAGCAGTTGACCAGGCGCAGCAGGTTCGCCGGATTGGGATAGAAGGACCAGCTGCCGAGGAACTGCACCTTCGACGGCTTGTAGAAGAGCGCGTTGTCGGTGTCGTTGCCGTTGGTGAACGGCGCCGAGGCCCACTGTCCCGGCTCGATCACGTTGAGCACGTTGGTGCGGAACGAATCGACGCCCGCCTGGCTCTGCACTTCCTGGCACACCACGACGTCGGCGCCGAGCGGGCCGAGCACGGTGCGGAAGTGAGGCTGGCGCTGGGCGAGCAGCACCGAGGGGTAGTTGGTGACGTTGTAGTTGACGATCCGCAGCGCGTGCGCCGAGGATCCGCTGAACAGCGCCGCCAGGACGGCGAGCGCCAGGGCGCGGCCGGCATGCGCCAGCCATCGCTCGGGGGCCATGGGGGCTCCTTGCCAGTGGTGGACGTCGCACGCGGGTGCGGCCAGGCGCGACTGCCAGCCATCCGGGTGCCGATCGAGGGTGCGAGCCGACGCAATGATAATGCTTTAGGGGGTTTCCGGGCAATCGTTCCGAGGGCTCGTCGGGTGCCCGGACCCGGGCGCCGACAACCGGCACGGGGGCTTGCGAAATGCATCGCCCGGCGCTCCAAGTGGTCCCCATGCTTGGGGTTCCGCTCAATCGAGTTCCGGGCGCCGCCGATAACCGGGGCCATGAGCAGGACCACTTCTCGCGAGGACGATCGCGCTCCATCCGTGAGCGTCGCCGAGGTGTTTTCGGCGCTCTCCTTCGCGCTCGACATCACCGAGGGACACCCCTTCGGGCACGCCCTGCGCACCTGCCTGGTCGGCATGCGGCTCGCGGAGCGGCTCGGGCTGCCGCTGGTCGACCAGCGCGACCTCTACTACGCGCTCATGCTCAAGGACGTGGGGTGCTCGAGCAACGCCGCCCGGGTGTTCGAGCTCTTCGGCGGCGATGAGCGGGTCGCCAAGCGCGACCTGCGCCAGGTGGACTGGGCCAACTACTTCAAGGCGGCGCGCTTCGCGCTCGCGCACGCGGCCCCCGGGGCCTCGTGGTTCGAGCGCGCCTGCCGCGTGGCCGGGCTGGCCGCCGCCGGCCCGCGCGCGGCCGCCAAGCTGGTCGAGACCCGCTGCCAGCGCGGAGCCGACATCGTCACCCGCCTGGGATTCAGCCCCCAGGTGGCGGCCGCGGTGCGCACGCTCGACGAGCACTGGGACGGCCACGGCTACCCCAACGGGCTGCGCGGCGCCGAGGTGCCCCTGCTCGCGCGCATCATGAACCTGGCGCAGACGCTCGAGGTGTTCTCGGCGCTCGAAGGTCCGACCGCCGCGCTCGAGGTGGCGCGCGAGCGCTCGGGACGCTGGTTCGATCCCACGCTCGTCAACGCCGCCGAGGGCATGCAGAGCGATCTCGCCCACTGGTGCAGCCTCGACGAGCACGCGCTGCAGCAGGCGGTCCGCGACCGCGAGCCGGGCGACGCGGCACTGCTCGCCGGCACCAACACGCTCGACCGGATCGCCGAGGGGTTCGCGGCGGTGGTCGACGCCAAGTCCCCCTACACCGCCACCCATTCGGCACGCGTCACCGACATCGCGGTCGGGATCGCGAAGGAGATGGGGCTGGCGCCCGCCGAGCTGGCGGAGCTGCGGCGCGCGGGACTGCTCCACGACCTCGGCAAGCTCTCGATCCCCAACTCGATCCTCGACAAGCCCGGAGCGCTCACCGCCGAGGAGTGGGAGCTGGTGCGGCTGCATCCGTTCTTCACCCAGTGCGTGATCGAGCGGATCCGCGGCTTCGGATCGCTGGCGGTGATTGCTGCCTCGCATCACGAGCGGCTCGACGGCCGCGGCTACCACCGGCAGCTGCGCGGGGATCAGATCCCGGTGGGCGGCCGGGTGCTGGCGGTCGCCGACATGTACGAGGCGCTCACCGCCAACCGGCCCTACCGGCCGGCGATGCCCGAGGAGAAGGCGCTGCGCATCCTCGAGAGCGAGCGCGGCGTGGGGCTCGATCCCAACGTGCTCGACGCGCTCATCGCGGTGCTCGAGCGCGGCGAGGTGCCGGACTCGATCCAGCGCGCCGCGTAGCGGTCAGGGCGCGGCGCCTGCCGCGCGGCGTCTCAGGATCCCGATCGTCTCGAGGGCGCGCAGGTACTCGACCACCGGCTCGAGCGGCACCGGCCCGTAGATGGCCGAGACGTCGTCCCGGATCGCCTGCGCCGTCCGGCGCCCATCGACCAGGTTGAGCACCTCGTACGCGTAGTCGCCGCCACCGCCGCGCAGCCCGCGCTGCGCGAGCAGCTTCAAGGAGTCGGTGGCGGCCCGGCCGAGGTGGTCCTGAAGGTAGTCGTAGCCGAACACGCCCATCGGTCCCCGCACCGCGCCGTTGCGATGGAAGACCACCGCACCCTCGCCCGACGGCGTGGTGGCCGCCCCGGGATCGCCCACCAGCCGCTCGAGATCGGCAAGAAAGCGGACCTCCTCGGCACGCGCCCCGGCGGGCGGCGGGAAGAAGCGCTCGAGCGAGGCCGCGACCGCGCGCTCGTAGCCGAGCTGGAAGCGCCTCAAGTTCGCGGCTTCGGCCGGCGCCAGGTCGTCGGCGCGGCGCACCATCGTCGAGGCCCGCACCAGGGCGCGCGCGCGATGGTTGCGCACCAGCGCCTCGGCATCGGCCGGCGTCACGCCCGCCAGGAAGTACCCGCACGCTGCACCCAGGAACGCCGCCCGCTCGAGCTTGGTGGGATCGATGTTCGCGGGCACGTCCATGGTCGTGTGGATGTAGCGGTCCGGCCAGTCGTTGAGATAGATGGTGGGGATGCGGAACGAGCCCTCGCAGTAGACGTCGTGATCGCTCCCGCCAGTGTATTCGGCCAGGTCGGCGAGCGCCGCCTCCTTGCCGCCGCCCGCGGCGACCAGCGGGAAGTCCGCGCCGCGCCCGGACGCAAACGCGTTGGTCTCGCGATTCAGGAACTCGCCGAACGCCTCGGCCACGTCGTACACGAATGACGGCAGGCTCGCCGGCCCGCGCGTGACGTGGAACACCGCCTTGGTCTCGGCGTTTCCGCCCACCATGTCCATGTGGATCGCCGCCTTGATCCGCGGCGGCAGGTCCGGGCGTCCGTTGAGCAGCGCGAGCGTGCCCTCGACCTCGGGCGGCCATACGAACCGGATCGTGCGCGCGGGCGGCGGGATGCGGCGGTCGCGCACCAGGGTCTGGAGCGTGCGGGCCACCTCGAGAATGGCGGCGGCGCCGCTCGCGTTGTCGTTGGCGCCCGGGCGCGGGTGATCGAGATGGCAGGTGACCACGATCTCCTCCCGCCCGAGCCGCGGATCGGCGCCGGGAATCGTGGCCTCCACGATCTCGTAGGCCCCCGGGTGCTTGCCGGCGCGCACCGTCGCGTCGAGACGGATCCGCTCGCCGCCCTTCAACCGGCGCTGCAGCTCGCGCGCCTGCTGGAGCGAGACCATGAACGCGAAGCCGGGCTTCGGGGCGAACGTGCCGAGATGCCCCCAGCGGACGAGCGTCTCGTTCTCGCCCCACCAGGCGGTGCGCTGGTTCTGGGCGTAGCTCACGATCGCCAGGGCGCCGTGACGATCGACCGCGAGCCGCGCCACCTCGCCGGGCTGCGCGGAGGCGAGCACGATCCGGCCCCGCACGTCCCGGTCCGCGTAGTCGCTCTCGGAGGTCCCGGCGCCGACATCCACCAGGTCGGCGGTCGCCCGGCCGCTCTCGCTGTCCTGGGCGAGGCTCATCGGCATCGCCTCCCAGCTCGCGATCCGGCGCTCGCGGACCCATCGCCCCTGGCGCTCGCGCAGCTCCCACAGCTCGGCGAACTCCGCGTCCCAGGGCGGGCGCGAGCGCTGCGTCCCGTAGAAGCGGGTCCCGTCGGCGGGGAAGCGTGTGATGCGGGCGTCGCGGTAGCCGTAGCCCCGCAGCGTCTCGACCACGTGCGTCGCGGCGTTCCGGAAGCCGGTCGATCCGCGCATGCGGTGCTGGCGCGCGAGGGCTTCCAGGTTTCGGAGCGCCGCCTCGCCCGAGAGCTCGTCGGCGAGCGCCCGGGCGACCGAATCGGCGAGAAAGGGCGCACGCTCGGCGCGCGCGGGGACGGCCGGTGCAGCGAGCGTCGCGGCGGCGAGGAGCGTGGCGGCGGTGAGAGCCCTGGCCGGGCGACGGGGTTTCACGACCCGGAGCCCGCTACTTCCCGCCCGTGATCGCCCGCCACACCTTCATGACCGGATCGTAGAACCGGTCGACCACCCGCTCCTTGAGCGGGATGATGGCGTTGTCGGTGATCGTGATGCTCTCCGGGCACACCTCGCTGCAGCACTTGGTGATGTTGCAGAGCCCGATCCCCGCCTCGTCCTTCAAGAACCCGGTGCGATCGACGCCGTCCATCGGGTGCATTTCGAGCCCGGCGATCCGCACCAGGAAGCGCGGCCCGGCGAACTGGTGCTTGAGCTCGTGGCTGCGCAGCACGTGGCACACGTCCTGGCACAGGAAGCACTCGATGCACTTGCGGAACTCCTGCACCCGGTCGACGTCCGACTGCTGCCAGCGCCAGTCCGCGTCCTTCCTGGGCTCGAAGGGCGGGACCCGCTTGTTGACCTCGTAGTTCCACGACACGTCGGTCACCAGGTCCTTGACGATCGGGAAGGTCTTCATCGGGCGCACGACGATCGGCTGGTCGGGAGCGAAGTGGTCGAGGCGCGACTTGCACATGAGCGCCGGCTTGCCGTTCACCTCGGCGCTGCACGAGCCGCATTTGGCAGCCTTGCAGTTCCAGCGCACCGCGAGATCGGGGGCGGCGTGCGCCTGGATCCAGTGGATCGCGTCGAGCACCACCATGCCGGTCTCGACCGGCACCCGGTACTCGACCTCCTGTCCGCCCGAGGCGTCGCCGCGGTAGACCCGCAGCGTCGCCTGCCGGCCGGCGGCCGGAGCCGGGCCGCTCACGCCTTGCCTCCCGCGGCGGCCGGC
>DATEMP010000231.1:0-5906 GCA_035275545.1 Candidatus Eiseniibacteriota bacterium
CCGACGCCGGGCGTGGCGCGGGTGCCGCGGCACTCCCGCCACCGAGGCGCTGCTCGAGCGCTTCCAGGCGCTGGAGGAGCGCCGCGAGCCGCTCGCCGGGCTCGAGCGTCGCCATCTGCACCACCGCCGCCTCGAGATGGATGAGCGGCTGCGGGCTGTCCCGCATCGGCACCGCGATATCGGTGATGAGCCGCAGCAGGCGCAGCAGGTCGTGCTCGGCCCAGCCCTCGCACTGCGCCTTGAGCCGCGCCATCTCCTCGGCGCTCACCGCCACCATGTCCTCGGCGCCCGGATCCACCTTGAGCACCAGCAGGTGGCGGATGTGCTCGGCGAGCCCGTCGCACAGGTCGCGCGGGTCCATGCCCTTGGCGAACGCCTCGTGCAGCGCCTTCAACGCGGCTGCCGGGTCGTGCTGGACGATCGCCTGGACCAGCGCGTGGAACGCCTCGCGGTCGGCGATCCCGAGCACGCGGCGCACCACTTCGTCGCTGATCTCGCTCTCCCCCGCCGAGACCACCTGGTCGAGCGCGCTCACCGCGTCGCGCATCGAGCCCTCGGACTTGTGGGCGATGAGCAGCGCCGCGCCCTCGGTGAGCGTGAACGTCACGCCCGCCTTGTCCTTGCGCTCCTGGGCGGCGATATCTTGAAGCCGCCCGGCGATCTTGCGCAGCGGCACGCGCGCGAAGTCGAAGCGCTGGCAGCGCGAGCGGATGGTATCGGGCAGCTTCTGCGGGTCGGTGGTGGCGAAGATGAACACCAGGTGCGCGGGCGGCTCCTCGAGCGTCTTGAGGAGTGCGGCGAACGCGTCGTTCGAGAGCTGGTGCACCTCGTCGATGATCACCACGCGGAAGCGCCCGCCGGTGGGCGTGAAGCGCACCTTCTCGCGCAGCGCCTGGACGTCGGCGATGCCGCGGTTCGAGGCGCCGTCGATCTCGGCCACGTCGAGCGACACGCCGCTCGTGATCTCGGTGCACGCCGTGCAGGCGTTGCAGGGATCCGGCCCCTTCTGCTGGCCGGACGCGCGCCGCTCGCAGTTGAGCGCCTTGGCGAGCACCCGCGCGGTGGTGGTCTTGCCCACCCCGCGCGCCCCGGTGAACAGGTAGGCATGGGCGACGCGGCCGGTCTCCAGGGCGCGCGTCAGCACCATGCTGACATGCTCCTGGCCAATCAGGTCTCCGAAGACCTGGGGCCGGTACTTGAGGGCGAGAGCGCGATGGGCCATGGATTCCGTTCCCGCGGGCCTCAGCGCCCGCCGGCCTTTGGTACTAAGGGCCAGGGGACCAGCGGCACACCCGAGGGATTGCTTACCGCTGCTACCTTCCGGTCCTGACGGGGTTCACAAGTTCGGGTTGCGCTGGGCCTGGCCCAGAAAAATGGTGGAGATGAGCGGATTCGAACCGCCGACCCCCTCGTTGCGAACGAGGTGCTCTCCCAGCTGAGCTACATCCCCACAAGCTTGGGGTCGAGCCCGCGCGCCGGCTGGAGCCGCACGGGTTTCCGAGGCCGCGGATAATAGCAGCGGGCACCTCGAAAGCAAGCCGGGCCGCGCCCGATGCGAGCAGGCGCTGCGCGGGGCGCTATCGCAGCGCGACCACGCGGCGATGGGCGACGGCACCCTCCTGGGCGAGGCGCAGGAAGTAGACGCCCGAGCCCGGCGCCCGCGGCAGGTCGAGCGTCACCACCTGCGGGCCCGCGCTCGCCCCCTCGATCCGTTGCACGTGGAGCCGCCGGCCGCCGGGATCGAAGAGCTCGAGCGTGGCGGGCGACCCGCTCGCGAGCGACAGCGCCACGCGCGGCCGGGCCGTGCGCGAGGCATCGACCATCCACCCCGCGATCGCGAGCTCGGCCGCGGCCGGGACATCGACCCAGACTTCGTCCAGCACCACCGGCGCTCCGGATTCCTCCGCGGAGATCCGATAGCCGTAGCGCGTGCCGGAGATCACGTCGCGGTCCTCGAACTCGATGCGGCCCGAGCCGTCGGCGCGCGGTCGGGCGATCTCGGCCCAGGGCCCGTCGGCGCGGCGCTCCACCAGGGTCGCCAGGCCGGGCTCGGTCTGCCACGCGATCGCCACCCGGTCGCTCCGTGCCTCCATCGAGGCGCGCGCGAGCTGGACCGGCGTCGGGAGATCCGTGAATCGGCTCTCCCAGGCACGCTGGGCGACGCGCGCGTTCTCCTGGATGTCGTCCACCTCCGAGCCGCCGATCAGCGCGAAGCCGACCACGATGCTGTCGCCCGGCGCCAGCGAGGGATAGGGACCGACCGCGAAGAGCTCCATGGGATCGCCGGTGGTGGGCAGGAACATGGGCTGCGCCAGATCGACGATCGTCCCCGCGCTCATCAAGGCGTAGCGCTCGACATCCTGGTCGCGCTCGGTGGCGCTCCGGTTCCACCTCCATCCCCCGAGCGTGCGCTGGAGGCCCGGGCCCGACGGTGTGAGCAGCTTGAGCCCGGCCCAATAGGGAACGTAGGCGAGCGCGCATCCGTCGGGGATCGGGAGCGCGCGGCAGTAGTGTTCGCGCAGCAGCGAGAGCGCGTCGTCGAACTGGAACCACGCCCTCGAGAACCAGATGTCCGGGCCGCCGAAGGTCGAGGGCGGCCAGACCGTGTAATCGTTCTTCTGACCGCTTCCGAACTCGGTGAGCAGACCGATGTGAAGATCCGTGAGCGTGGGGCCGGCGCTGGTGATGACGAAGCGGAAGAACAGCACGTGGTCGAGCGGGCCCAGGCTCCACGCGTAGTTCTCCTGGCGCACCCGCAGGCCGAGCGGACGGTGCGCCTCGGGATTGTCGGTCGTGCTGCGCGGGGTGAGATCGTCGTAGTCCGAGATCATGTCCAGCTCGCTGATCGCCGCCGGGTCGTAGAGCGGACTGGTCGGTCGATTCGAGCGGAGCGTGATGCCGGCTCCGGGCGTGAACTCGGTGATGGGAGCCGAGGGCAGGCCCGGATTGTGGTCGAGGCAGGCGGTCGTCACGCCCGTGAATGGCGCCGGGAGGTCCGTGCGCCGTGCCCCGATCCAGAGCCCCCCGTACACGAGGTGCTCGAACCCGGTTCCGAGCGGGTATTCCATGGAGGGCGATCGGGTGACGAACAGGTTCCCGATGAAGCCGTAGTTCGTGATCGTGACGCCCATGAGGTTCGCGTCACTCACCCGAGTCGCGTAGGCGGCAGGCGCCGCGGTGGCGGCCGCCGGGGCCAGCAGCAGCGCCGCCATCACGAGAACGGAACGCATCGGCCGAGAACCTCGAGGGATGAGATGGCAAGGAGCCCGGATTCCCGGCAACGATTGTAGAACGCAACGGGACCGCGTCACAGCAATGTCTCCGGACGCCTCGCCCCGTCCCGCTTTCCGGAGCATTCTCCTCGCGGGCACGTGCCCCACCTCCATAGAATTGGTTCCGGGAGACCCCACCTCCGTGCCAGCGCACCCGGCGAAGCCCGCTTCGCCGATGCGTGTCGAGAGTGTCCGTACCCCAGGGGTCCCGTATCCTCCTCCGAATCGCAGGCTGTACCTGTCTGGCGCTCCTCGGTCTCGTGGCCACCGCACCCGCCGGCGAGTGGGTCGATCTCAATCCCGGCGGCGGCGGCGCGTTCATCACCATTGGCGCCGGCCCCACCGGGATCATCATCAGCGGCAGCGACCTGAGCGGCGCCTATCGCAGCCTCGACCAGGGCCAGAGCTGGGACCTGATCGGCGCCGACCGCGGATTGAAGCGCACCCACGTCTGCTCGGTCGGATTCGACCCGGTGGACGGGCAGATCATCCATCTCGGCACCGAGGTCGGGATCTACCGCAGCGCCAACGGCGGCGACACGTTCCAGCAGGTGCTGCCCACCGGCTACATCGGCGCCGTGGCGCCCGCGCGCTCGAACCCCGCGATCGTCTACGCCGCCTGGCACGCGCTATGGACCTCGAGCGGCCCGGTCATCTACCGGAGCGCCGACCGCGGCCTCACCTGGGCGCCGGTGAGCGTCGACCTGCCCGCCGACGCCCGGGCACTCAAGCTGGTCGTGAGCACCGCCGACCCCGACCGGCTCTACCTGGTCTCCGGGACCGACAGGTTCGTCACCGCGCCGCAGACGCTGTGGCGCAGCGTCGACGGCGGCGTCCACTGGACTCGCATCGGCGAAACCATCGGCAACGTCTGGGACCTGGCCATGGACCCCGTCACGCCCACGACCCTCTACGTGACGGTCTACCAGGGGACGCCGCGCGCGACCTGGTCCGGCTGGGTGTGGAAGAGCGTGGACGGCGGCGACACGTGGACCCAGAAGGGCGCGCACACCGGGGCGATCCAGGTGAAGCGCGACCAGCCGCAGGTGGTGCGGGTGATCGACGTCGACCGGCACACGATCGAGAGCGAGAGCGGCGTATGGGAATCGACCGACGGCGCCGACACCTGGCAGCGGAAGAGCACGATGTCGGGATGGAATCCCGGCTGGATGACCGTCGACTGGGCGTATAGCGGCGGCGGCTACGGCATGGCCAGGGTTCTGGGCGAAGACCTCTCGGACCCCGACGCCATCTACTGGGCCAACTGGTACTTCGTGTTCGGGTCGTTCGACGGCGGCGGCCACTTCCAGAACCTGGTCACGCGGCAGATCTCGCCCGGAACCTGGCGGTCGCGCGGGATCGACAACGTCACGCTCACTTCGATCTCGATCGGCGAGACGGACGCGGACAAGATCTACGTCGGCTACCACGACCTCGGCCTGTGGCGCAGCCTCGACGGCGGCACGAGCTGGCAGAGCGCCAACAACCCCACGCTCACCGGGAGTTGGAACGGCTACGGCGGCAACGCCACCGCTGTGCTCGCCGACCCCAATCGGTCGGGCGTGGTGTGGGCGGCCAACGGCGAGGATACCGACACCACCAAGCTGGCACGCAGCACCGCCGCCGGCGCCCCCGCGAGCTGGGTCGCGGTGGGCGGCATCACCAAGGGATTCATCCGCGGCCTCTCGCTGAGCCGCTCGAGCCCCGTCAACCTGCGCACCCTGTTCGTCACCCGGAACGGCAACGTCTACCGGAGCCAGGACGACGGTGTGAACTGGGCCAGGGTGCTCGACAGCAACACGGCGCGCGCGACCGCGGTGGATCGCTACGACGGCACGCTGGTCTACGCCGGTGGCGAGGGCGGGCTATGGCGCTCGCAGTCGTCCGGAGCGGTCGGCACCTGGGTCAAGATCGGCCCCGCCGAATTCACGGGACCCAACACCGAGCCGGTGGTGAACGAGCGCTGGGAAGGCATACACACGATCACCGTCGATCCCCGCCGGAAAGGCTGGGCGTACGTCGCCGCCTACGGCCTGGGGCGTGGGATCTACCGCACCACCGACTACGGCGCCACCTGGACGCTGCTGCGCGCCGGCACGTACATGCGCGACATCGCCGTCGACCCGGTCAACCCGCAGGTGCTCTACGCGTGCGGATCGCGCGCGTTCAAGTCCGGCAGCGTCGCGGCGGGCTCGGAGGGCATCCTGCGCAGCACCGACGGCGGCGCCACCTGGACCTCGCTCAACGACGGACTGCCGTGGCCGTTCGGAGCGCGGGTTGCAGTGGATCCATGGAACCGGAATCGCGTGATCCTGGGCTCGCCCGGCGCCGGGTTCCGCGAGCGCATCCTGCCCGGCGAGGTGACCGGAGTCGGGGATCCCGTCGCACCGCCCGGCGCGTCGCTCTCGGAGGCACGGCCCAATCCCAGCCCCGGTGCCGTGTCGTTTGGCCTGGCGCTCGAGCGAGATGGGCGCCTCGACTGGGGCGTGTACGACATCCACGGGCGCGCGATCTGGCGCGAGGATCGTGACTGCGGCGCCGGATCGGTGACCCTCACGTGGGACGGGACGGGCTCGGACGGCGCCCGCCCCGGCAGCGGCGTCTACTTCGCGCGCGTGCGCGTGGACGGCCGGA
>DATEMP010000232.1:0-16494 GCA_035275545.1 Candidatus Eiseniibacteriota bacterium
CGAAGCCGAAGGCGAGCGCCACCGCGAGCGCCGGCCACGGGGTGCGCGTGAAGCGCTGCCAGGCGCGGGTCGGAAGCCAGAGCAGCGAGACCGCCTTGAGCAGCATGACGGTGAGCGGGATCCCGAAGCCGGCCATGAGGAGCGCCGCGGGCAGACGCTGGAGCAGCAGCCAGCCGGCGACGAACAGCGCCATGAGCCCGCCGATCGCGAAGATCGCGTGACGCGTGGCGACCAGGGTGCGGCGCTCGGGGCCGGTGAGCGCCACGATCAGCCGCTCGAGCAGCAGCAGGTTGATCAGCGACCACGCGGTGCCGGCGGCGATCGCGAGACCGGCCGACGGTGCGGCGTAGGTGGCGGTGGCGAGCGCGGCGAGCGCACCGAGCCACATCGAGCTCCTACGGACGCGAACCAGGAATTCCAGTCCCATGATCGTGCGGCGGGGCCGGGTCAGCGGCGCCCTGTTCGCTCCTCTTCTTCCGCCTGGTAGCGGCGATAGATCAGCCAGGTCTCGCGGCCCGCGGCGGCAAATCCCAGCACCAGTCCGGCCACCCCGAGCCACGGGCCGGTCGAGAAACGCCGGTCCAGCCAGTTGCCCAGGAAGAACCCGACCAGGGGTGCGACGATCAGCAGGGTGGGAATGGCCAACAGCAGGCCCGCGGCCCGATAGTCCGGTCCGGACGTCTCTTTTTTCGGTCGAGGAGCCATCTGCGCCCCTCCGTGAAACATTTCACAAGCGGCCGCCAACCGATGAAGCTGTAACGGGTGGCGGGTGGCCGAGGGAAGGTAGAGAAGGGTCGCTTCAGGGTCAAGTTGGAAGTACGGCGGCGGGGCCAGCCCCGGTCGGATACCGTCCCGGACGGCCTCCGCGCCGGCTCCGGACGCCGGTCCTTCCCCACCCGGATCCGGCCCAAGTCTTTACCCGGAGCGGGGCTCTCCCTATGCTGCGCGCCCATGCCGCGACTCGCGCCCGGGAAGATCGAGGTCTATCTGTTCCGGCGTCGCGGCGGCCGGGTCGAGTTCCTCGCCCTCAGGCGGTCCCCGGACCGCACGCTGCCCGGAGTCTGGCAGCCGGTGACGGGATCGATCCGGCGCGGGGAGCGGCCGCTCGCGGCCGCGCGCCGCGAGGTGCGCGAGGAAACCGGAATCGCGCCGCGCCGCTGGTGGCGGCTCGAGAGCCCGACCCTCTATTTCGATGCGCTCCACGGGGAGCTCCACGCCGTGCTGCTGCTCGCCGCCGAGATCGGCGCGCGTGACACGGTGCGGCTCTCGCGCGAGCATGACGGCCACCGGTTTCTCGGCGCAGCGACCGCCGGCAAGCGCTTCCTGTGGGACTCTCAGCGCCTGGGGCTCGCCGCGGTGCGGAGTCAGGTGCTCAGGGGCGGACCCCGGTCGCGCGCGCTCGAGATCACGGAACACATGCGCCGGCGCTGAAGCCGGCCCTCACAACGGAGGCATCGTGGCAGGCACGAGCTCGTTCGACGTCACCACCGGCGTCGACTACATGGAAGTGAACAACGCGGTGACCCAGGCGACCAAGGAGATCACCCAGCGCTACGACTTCAAGGGGCTCAAGGTGAGCCTCGACCTGGATCAGAAGGAGCACACCATCACGCTCGCCGCACCCGACGAGTTCAAGCTCCGCGCGGTGTGGGATGTGCTGCAGAGCAAGCTGGTGCGCCGGCAGGTTCCGCTCAAGAACATGACGCCCGGCGAGGTCGAGCCGGCGGCGAGCAGCTCGGTGCGCCAGGTGGTGAAGATCCAGGACGGCCTCACCGCCGATCTCGCGCGCGAGGTGGCCAAGGCCATCAAGGAAGCAAAGATGAAGAAGGTGCAGGCGGCGATCCAGGGCGATACCGTGCGCATCTCGTCGCCCGGCAAGGACGAGCTTCAGGCGGCGATCGCGCTCCTCAAGCAGCAGGACTTCGGCGTCGAGCTCAAGTTCGGAAATTTCCGCAGCAACTGACCGGAGGCCGGCCGTGCCCGATATCGGCGTCTACCATCCGCAGGTGGTCCACTTCGTGGTCGCCTTCCTGTTCCTGGGCGTGGTCGCGCGGATCGTGTCGTTCCTCCCGGTCGGCGAGCGGTTCCGCTGGATCGGCTCCATGGCGGCCACCCTCATCATCCTCGGCACGCTCGCGTCGATCGCGGCGGTGCAATCGGGCAAGGACGCGCACGGCCCGGTGGAGCGCGTGCCCGGCGCGCGCGAGGCGGTGGTCGAGCACGAGGAGTCGGGCGAGCGCACCCGCAACGTGTTCATCGCCGTCGCGCTGTGCGAGCTGATCGCGCTGGCGGTCGCCTCACGCAAGCGCTTCGGCACCATCGTGCGCGGCGCCTCGGCCCTGGGAGGAATCCTCGGCGTGGTGCTGCTCTACAAGGCGAGCCTGCTGGGCGGCGAGCTGGTCTACGGCTACGCGGGCGGCGTCGGCATCCGCTCGGGCGATCCCTCCGATGTCCGGCGCCTGCTGGTCGCCGGCCTCTACCACAACGCGCGCGTGGCGCGGGAGAGCGGCGATACCGCGCTGGCGGGGCGGCTCACCGAGCAGCTGGTCGCCCAGATGCCGAACGACGCCGGGGTGCGCTTCCTCGGGATCGAGTCGATGCTCCGGGACCGCGCCGATCCGCGCGCCGCGCTGGCGGCGCTTGCCGTGATTCCGGTGCCCGAGGACGACGCTCGACTCCAGATCCGCCGCGGCCTGCTCATGGCGGAAGCCTACGAGGCCGCCGGAGCACGCGATTCGATGCGCAAGGTGATCGCCGATCTCAAGCGGCGCTATCCCGACAACACGCGCGTGAAGCAGGCGGTGGAGCGTCTCACCCGGCCGGCGCGCTCGAGCGGATCCCGGGCGCCGTCATGAAGCGCGCCGCCCGGAGCTAGGGTGGCGTGGGCTGCGGCGTGATGGTCCCGGTGCCGCTCGCTTCAGGCACGTCGGGGACGTAGCCCAGCTCACGGGCCAGCTTCGCGTACATGAGGCCCGCGATGATGTCGTAGACCACGTGCCCGAGCATCGACACGTAGAGCGTGCCGGTCCAGAATGCGAGCGCCTGGAAGAGCAGCGCGAAGCCGAAGATGATCACCATCGAGACCCTGCTCTGGAACGCGTGGCCGCCGGCGAACACCAAGGCGCTCAGGATCGCCCCGAGCCACGGCGATCCGGTGAGCGTCCAGAGCAGCAGGAACAGCATGCCGCGGTAGGTGACCTCCTCGCCGATCCCCGCCGCCAGCGACACACCCACCCAGAGTGCCTTCTCCTTCGCACCCTTGGGGGTGAAGAAATGGATGCGACGGGAGCGCGAGAGCACCGCCTTCCGCCACAGCGGATACATCGCGAAGGCGAGCACCCCCGCGGCGCCGAGGCCGGCGGCGATCCCGAGCGGCGTGGGCATGCGGCGCGGAAAGAAGTCGACCCAGTAGGATCGCGCCACCAGCAGCGACAGGCTGAGGTAGAGCACCTGCATGACGATGGTGGTCGCGAAGTGGCGGGTGCGCGAGGGCAGCGCTTTCATCCGCGCCACCGCGCCGCGCGACCGGTAGCTCAGCCACATCAGCATCAGCTGGATGCCGATGAAGTACCAGCCCGCCAGGCTCACCCCGTACGGGAGCGGCGCGAACATCAGACTCCGTATTCGGGACGCGGCTCGCCCTTGATCCAGCGGTCGAACCAGCCGCGGATGTGGCGCTGGTTCTGCACCCGCCGCGACGGCGTGCCGCTGCGCGACAGCTCGTGGCTCTCGCCCGGGAAGCGCACCATCACCGCGGTCTTCCGCTGCTGCTTCAGGGCGCGGAACATCGCCTCGCCCTGGGCGATCGGGGTGCGCCAGTCCTCCTCGCTGTGAATGATCATCAGCGGGGTGGTGATGCGGTCCGCGAACGCCACCGGAGAGCGCTCGAGATACTCGCGCGGATCCTCGACCGGCGACTTGCGGAACCAGAACGGCACGAACATCGCGAAGTCGGCGCTGTAGAAGAACGACGCCCAGTCCGAGACGCAGCGCTGCGTCACCGCGGCCGCGAACCGGTCGGTCTGGGTCACGAGCCAGTTGGTGAGCAGCCCGCCGCCGCTCCCGCCGGTCACCCCGACCTTCGCGGGATCGACGCAGCCGCGCTGGATCACCGCATCGACGCCCGCCATGAGATCCCGCGCGTCGTCGCCCGGGAACCGGTACTGGATGGTGCGCGCGAACCCCTCGCCGTAGGTGGTGCTGCCGCGCGGGTTGGTGTAGAGCACCAGGTAGCCGGCCCCGGCGAGATGATGGAACTCGTGGAAGAACCCGAAGCCGTAGGCGGTGTGCGGCCCGCCGTGGATCTCGAGCAGCAGCGGATACTTCCGCGCCGGATCGAACCCGGGCGGCTTCACCAGCCACGCCTGGATCTTCGTGCCGTCGAACGACGGGTACCAGAACTCCTCGACCTCGCCGAGCGCGAGCTCGGCGAACACCGCCTCGTTCGGCGCCCAGAGCAGCGTGATGGCGCCGGTCCTGGCGTCGAGGCGGTAGAGGTCGCCGGGCCGCGAGGGGCTGCCGAGCGTGAGCGCCCAGTGGCGTCCGTCGGCGCTCGTGGTGCCCGCGATCAGGTCGCGCTCCTCGGGGGTGAGCGGGGTGACGGCGCCGCTCGCGATCTCGACGCGCGCCAGCGTAGCCGCGCCGTGGCGCGCCACCGCGCAGCACACGGTCTCCCCGCCCGCCTCGAAGGCGAGCGGGACGGCGCCGCCGCCGCGCGGCGGATGCTGGTCGGAGTTGATCCCGCCGCCGAACTCGTCGTCGACGCCGGGCGCCAGATCGCGCACTTCGCGCCGCGGCGTGGCACCCTCGGTGATCAGCAGCCTCGGCTGCGTGTACGTGTGCGGCTCGATCGTCCGGTAGCCGAACGCGGCGATCCGCCCGTCCGCGTGCTCCGCGAACGACCCGATCGGCCCGCCGAAGTCGACGACGATCTCGAGATCGCCGGTGTCGGCGGGCGTGTCGCGATCGGGCGACACCCCGTAGAGGACCGAGGCTTCGAGTCCGAACCACGGCTCGTCGCGGCGGTCGGAGACGAACAGGATGCGCCGTCCGTCCGCCGACCAGGCGGGCGCGCCGGCCGCGAACGGGCCGCGGGTGAGGGGGGTCGCGGCGCCGCCCTGGGCGTCGACCACCCACACCTGGCTCATGCGATCGAAGTCGGTGAAGCCTTCGTCGTTCTCGCGGAACACCGGCCGGGTGACCACCCGTCCCGGCTCGTTCTTGGGCTTCTCGACCCCGGGCGCGTCGAGCACGAGGTTGGTGCCGCTCAGGAACGCGATGCGGCGCCCGTCCGGGGACCACGCGGGCTCGGCCGCACCCTTGGCGAGCGTGCACACCAGCGTCGCCTCGCCGCCCGAAAGCGGCAGCACGTAGAGCTGCGCCGGCTCCTTGCCTCCGGTGGAGCGCACGAACGCGATGAAGCGTCCATCGGGCGACCAGCGCGGCTGGCTGTCGCGCGGTCCGAACGTGAGCGGGCGCACGCTCGCCGCCCCGGCACCGTCGCCGCCCTCGGCGAGCGAGAGCGCGGTGCGGTACTCGTCGGCCGCCGCATCCACCCACACGCGCGTGAACGCCACGCGCGTGCCGTCGGGCGACATGCGCGGGTCGGCCACCCAGGTCAGGCGCAGCAGGTCGTCGTCACGCACCGGCCTCAGCGCGGCACCGGTCGCGGCCGCGGGCCGGCTCGAGGTTTCGTCCGCCACCGGCGCTTCGCTCACCACTCCGGGATCGTTCATTCGTCGTAGTCCTTGATCGGTTTGGCCATGAGCCACTTGTCGAACCACTTGTGATAATGCTGCAGACGCTGCACGCGCCGCGAGGGGGTTCCGCTTCGCGACAGCTCGTGGTTCTCACCCGGGAACCGCACCATGACGGCGGTCTTCTTCTGCTGCTTCAGGGCGCGGAACATCGCCTCGCCCTGCCCGATCGGCGTCCGCCAGTCGTCCTCGCTGTGGATGATCATGAGCGGGGTGGTGATGCGCGACGCGTAGGTGACCGGCGAGCGCGTGATCGACTCCTGCGTGTCCTCGAACGGCGGCTTCTTGAACCAGGTGGGCCGGAACAGCGCGAAGTCGGCGCTGTAGTAGAACGAGACCCACTCGGAGACGCAGCGGTCGGTGATCGCGGCGGCGAAACGCGGGGTCTGGGTGATCGCCCAGTTGGTGAGCAGGCCGCCGCCGCTCCCGCCGCACACCGCCATGCGCTTCGGGTCGATGTAGCCGCGCTTCACGACCTCGTCGACCCCCGCCATGAGGTCCTTGTAGTCATCGCCTGGGTATCGATACTGGATGATATTGCCGAAATCCTGTCCATACGTGGTGCTGCCACGCGGGTTGGGATAGAGCACGACGTACCCGGCGTTCGCCAGCACCTGGAACTCGTGGAAGAACGCGGCGCCGTACGCGGCATGCGGGCCGCCGTGGATGCTGAGCACCAGCGGGTACTTCCGCGCCGCGGTGAAGCCGGGCGGCTTCATGACCCACGCCTGGATGCTTCGCCCGTCGAAGGACGGATACTCGATCTCCTCGATCGTCGCGAGGGTCACGCTCTCGAGCAGGGCGTCGTTGGGTCCGTACAGCTTCTTGAGCTCGCGCGTGCCGGCGTCGAACAGGAAGAGATCGCCGGGCGTGGTGGCGTCGCCGACCGTGAGCGCCCAGCGGCGCACCCCTGCCGTGCAGGTGCCGGCGATCACCTCGCGGTTCGCGGGCGTGAGCTCCTCGACCGCGCCGCTCGCGGCGTCCACGCGCGCCAGCATCGCCGAGCCGCGCTTGGCCACGGTGGTGAAGAGGCTGCGACCGTCGATGCTGAAGGCGAGCGGGCGCTCGCCGCCGCCGCGCGGCGGATGCTGATCCGCCGAGATCCCGGCGGCGACGTCGAAGTCGTAGTCCGAGGTGAGCGATCGCACCGGCGTACCGCTGGCACCGGTGAGCATCAGGTCGTTCTGGTCGTAGGAATGGGCCTCGGGCGGATTGATGCCGCCCACGAACGCGATCCGCCCGTCGGCCGCCTCGGCCCAGTCCCCGATCCCGCCGTCGTAGTCGACGCGGGTGTGGAACCCCGTGCCCTCGGCGGGGCGCGGGAGATCGGGCGAGACCGCATAGAGGTTCTCGTCGTCGCCGCCGAACCACGGATCCTTGCGGCGGTCGGAGGTGAAACACACCCAGGCACCGGTCCGCGACCACTCGACCCCGCCTTCGATGAACTTCCCGGTGGTGAGCTGCCGTGGCTTGCCGCCGGCGGCCTCCACCACCCACACGTGGCTGGGATGCTCGGGATCGATGTATCCGGCGTTGTTGACGCGGAACACCGGTCGCGTGATGACCCGCCCCGGCTCCTTCTTGGGCTTTGCGCGCGTCGTGTCGTCGTCGAGCACCGGGTTCGTGCGGCTCGAGAACGCGATCCGCTTTCCGTCCGGCGACCAGGCAGGCGACGAGGCGCCCCCCTTGAGTCGCGTGAGCTGGGTCGGCTCGCCGCCGGTCATGGGCAGCAGGTGGATCTGGGCCGGCTGGTCGCCGGTCGCGCGCACGAAGGCCAGCGTCCCGCCATCCGGCGACCACCGCGGCTGGCCGTCCCGGCCGCCCGCCGTCAGCGGTCGCGGTGCCGTTCCACCTGCCGCGTCGGCCAGCCACAGGCTGGTCCGGTACTCATCTCCCGCCGAGTCCACGGTCACCCGCACGAACGCCACCCGCGTCCCGTCCGGCGAGATCTGGGGATCCGCCACCCATACGAATCGATACAGATCCTGCTCGACCATCGGCCGTTTCGCGGCGCCGGCGGCATGGACAACGATGACGAGCAGAGAGGCACACAAGACGACGGCCCGAAGAGCAACGGATCGCATTGGGGGGGTCCTCCGGGGAGCCACCAAGAGGGTGAGGCGGGCGACGCTAGGCCAGCGATCGGACGCGGTCAAGGCATTGCGGCGAGCGGGGCTGGCTGGCGGGTGCTTGCTCTGGCTCTGGGGTGCCGGGCGGGCCGCGGGTGGCGACGGGCGGGTGGTCCCTGCTTGGCACGCGGGCTCGGGCTCCTGCCCTCGCTCGCTTGTCCTCGGCCCGCTCCGCCATCCTGGCTCCGCGAGCCTGCGGGGCCTGCGCAGAGACCACCCGCCCATCGCCGCCCGCCAGCCTGTGACCGGATGCCGAGACTTGCCGGCGACCAGCCGCCCGTCGCCACCCGCCGCCCGCCCGGCACCCCGGAGCCAGAGCGAGCACCCCAGAGCCAGTCCGGCACCCAAGTGCCAGCCAGACTATCAATCGGGCAATTCGCATTCCCAACCCACAATTCGCACTGCAAATGGCATAGACTTTAGCCCCGTCAGACGGCCATCCGCCGTCCATCCCTGCATTCGCATCCGCCCGGAGGAGCCGTTGCCGATCGTCGGGGCCTGGCCTATTCATGCTTGGCTGTACGCCACCGTGCTCGTGAGTGTGCTGATGGCCTTCGACATCCGGCCCGCCAGCGCCCAGACGCCGTGGACCAAGGCCAGTCCAGGAGGCGGCGGCGCGTTCCAGTCGGTGGACGTGAGCGCCTCCGGGAAGGTGCTCGTCGGATCCGACCTGAGCGGCGCCTACGTGCGGACCGGCGCGAGCGACTGGACACGCATCGGCAAGGCCGACGGCCTCACGCGCACCTCTGCGGTGTGCGTCCGTTGGAGCCCCGCGACCGGCGACTCCGCGCTGATCTGCGGACGGAACTCGCTCTTCATCAGTACCAATGCCGGGGTCACCTGGCAGGCCGCGCAGGGGCCGACCGCAACCACCGCCTACTTCACCGCGATCGGCTGGTCGCGGAGCGCGCCCTCGATCGTGTACGTCATGGGGGCGCCCGGCGCCTCGGACACCACCGTGGTCCTGTGGCGAAGTACCAACGGCGGATTCAACTGGTCGGCCATCAATCACGATCTGCCGACCACGGAAGCGCTTCGCCCCCTGAAGCTGATCGTCCACCCGACCGACCAGAACACGCTCTACCTGGTCACCGGTCCCGACGGCCTGATCGCGCCCAAGGTGCTGGTGCCGAAGCGCGCGCTCTACAAGAGCACCGACGGCGGCTTCTCCTGGACGCTGAAGAGCGGCACCGACGCGGTCGTGGACGTGGCTGTCCATCCCACCACGCCGAGCACCCTGCTCATGACCGTCGCCGGCGTGGCGGAGAACACCGGCTCGCTCAAGAAAAGCACCAACGGCGGCGATTCCTGGTCGCCGACCCTGGACGGGCAGGGCGGCACGTTCAACAACACCGGCGCGGTGTGGTGGGACCTGCCCAAGGCCTATCTCATCAACGTGGGCATGGACGCGTGCGGCTCGATTCCGGCCAACGCGGGCCGGTTCGTGAGCAACGACGGGGGCGGCAACTGGACCCGGGACTCCGACGGCTCCAACTGGGAGCTGGGCTGGACCGACTGCCAGCATGCCCGCGGGATCCCTTTCAGCGGCGCGGCCAACGCGCTGAGCGCACGGGGTGAGTACTGGGTAACATCCCAGTTCGTCTGGCGCTACAACGGGACCAAGTATGAAAACGCGTTCACCACCAGCGCCGCCCCCGGGCGCTGGATCACCAAGGGCATCGACAACGCGGTCCCGGTCTGTTTCGCGGACGCCGGCAGCGCCAACACCGTGTATGCGGGCTACTACGACCTCGGGCTCTGGAAGTCGCAGGACGACGGCGCGAGCTGGTCGATGATCAACCCCGCGCTTCCGCAGTGGAACGGCGTAGGCGGCAACGTCACGTCGGTGGTGGCGGACTCGGCCCGGCCCGGGGTGTTGTGGGCGACCATCGCCGAATCCTCGAAGCCGCCCTACCTCTATCGCATGTACCGGAGCAGCAACGGGGGCGCTTCGTGGACGTCGACGGCGACCGGTCTCCCCTATCCGACTTTTCTCTACGGCCTCTCCATGGACCGGCAGTCGCCGATCGCCAGCCGCCGGTTGTGGGTGACGGCGGACGGCGCGCTCTACACCAGCCCGGACGACGGGGCGACCTGGCAGGCCTCCTCGACCGCCGGCGGGCTGCCGACCACCGGGCTGTTCGTCACCGAGGTGGATCGCCGGAACAGCAGCAACGTATACGTGGGCGGCTGGAACGGACTCTGGAGATCGACGGACGGCGGGGCGACCTGGAGCGAGCCGGCGGCGGGGTTCGACTACGCGGCGGCCCCCGGTGAGATCGGCGCGACCAACACGGCACTCCACCGGGTGAAGTGGAACGGGCCACAACAGATCCTCTCGGATCCGTTCGTGCCGGCGAGGGTGTGGGCCCTGTCGTACGTGAAGGACACCACCGACATCCCCTCCCTGCACCGGGGCGTCTATGTGAGCACCAACAGCGGCGCGTCATGGACCGAGCTGCGGCGTGGAAAGCACTACCGGGGGATCGCGGTCGACTCGCTGGGCAGGCGAACCATCGTCAGCACGTCGCCCGCCTCGAGCTCGGGCACCAACGACGAGGAGATCAACTTCTCCCAGGGGATCGAGACCGGGCGGACCCCCGACGGGACGACCTGGACCTGGAGCCCCGACCTCGTCCAGGCGGATGTCCGCTACCCGCTGGGATGGGCGGTCTCGGCCGGCTCCAACAACCAGCAGTGGGTGGGCGTGCCGGGCTACGGGTTCATGCGGCGCACCTTCAGCGGCCCGACCGCGGTCGACGACGCGTTCGCCGCCAAGATGAACTCGTCGAACGCATTCCTCGAGGTGCTCGCGAACGACTTCGACCCCGACCCGGGAGACACGCTCACGCTGGTGTCGGTGAACGCGGTCGGTGCCCATGGCACCGCCAAGATCTCGAGCGGCGGCATCGATTACTCGCCGCACATCGGATACTCGGGCGTCGACTACTTCTCCTACACGATCCGGGATCCCAGCGGGGCCCTGTCGACCGCCACGGTGTCGGTGCGGGTCGACAACCTCCCGCTCATCACCGCCAACCTCCCGGTCGCCGCGAACGCCGACGACGCCGAGGAGAGCGCCGCCGGGGTCATGAACCTCACCAGCACCGACCTGGACATGACCTTCGAGAACACCTACCAGACGGTCGGGATGCGATTCAGTCCCGTGGCGATCCCGCACGGCGCCCAGATCCTCAGCGCGTACGTTCAGTTCAAGGTGGACGAGACCTCGACGGATCCGACCGTCCTGACGATCCACGCCCAGGCGAGCGACGACGCCCCCGCGTTCACCAGCGGGAACGCCAATCTGTCATCGCGCCCCGTGTCGACGCGGTCGGTGACATGGGCGCCCGCGTCGTGGACCACGGTCGGGGCCCAGGGGCCCGAGCAGCGAACCTCCGACTTCTCCAAGGTGATCTCGGAGATCGTGCATCGTCCCGGCTGGAGCGCGGGGCACGCGATCGCGGTGGTGCTCACCGGGCCGGGCCGCCGGGTCGCTCTGTCGCGCGACGGGGATCCCGCGGGAGCGCCGATCCTCCACATCGAGTACCTGGGCGGCGGAACGGTGGCGGTCGAGAGCCCGCCGGCTCCACGCTTCACGCTCCACGGTGTGAGACCGACCCCGACGCTCGGCCCGCTGCGCGTGGAGTTCAGCCTGGGCGACGCCGCACCGGCGACGATCGAGCTGATCGACATCGCCGGCCGCCACGTCGCGACGCGGTCGGTGGGCGCGCTGGGCGCGGGCCGCCACCACATCGCGTTCGACGAGCGCCTGCGCGCCGGGATCTACCTGGTGCGCCTCACCCAGCACGGGCAGTCGCGGACCACCAAGGCGATCGTGCTCGACTGACGGGCGCGCCGGCCCGGCGCGGCGTCAGGTCGCAGGCGCTTCCTCCAGCTCGGCGGGCGGGCTCAGGCGCTGGAACATCTCCTCCATCCCGCCGTGCGTTCCGGCCAGCACCAGCGTGTCGCCGACGCGCAGCCGGAAGTCGTCATCGAAGAAGATGATCGCGTTGCCGCCGCGCACCACCGCGACCGCCTGGGCGCTGCCGCCCCCGACCAGGCTCATCTCCTTCAAGGTGCGCCCGATCGCCGGCGAGTGCTGGAGCAGCAGGAACGTGTCGCAGGTGCCCTGGGTCAGGATCGCGTCGAGCTGCTCCACGACCGAGCCGGGCAGCTTCATGCCGCGCAGCAGACTGTAGCGCTCCTGACGCAGCAGCCGGATCTGCGCCTGGATGACGTTGGCCGGCACGTGGAACTCGCGCAGCGTCGCGGTGAAGATCTCGATCGAGGTTTCGAACTCCTCGGGGATGATCTGGTTGGCACCCAGGCGATGGAGCTCGTCGATCTCCGAGACGTAGCGGGTGCGCACGATGATGTGCACGTTGCGCGACAGCGTGCGCGCGAGGTGGCATGCGTGGCGCGTCGCGGTGGGATCGCTCAGCGCCAGCACCAGCACGCGCGCGCCCGGCACGCCGGCGTGCTTCTGGATGTGCGGGTTCGCGATGTCACCGACCAGGGCGCGGCTGCCCTCGGCGACCGCGGCCTGCAGCGCGTCGGCGTCGAGGTCGACGATCAGGTGCGGGATGCGCACCGCGCGCAGCACCCGCGCCACGTTGCGGCCGTTGAGCCCGAACCCGGCGATCACCACGTGGCTGGTGGGCGGCGGCACGTCGCCGTCCTCCGGTGCGGCGCCCTCCGGGGCCTCGCCCCCGCCGGCGATACGGCGTCCCAGGGCCAGCGCGAGCTCGGGCGCGCGCTCGACCAGCAGGGGCGTGAGCATGAGCGAGAACACCGCGCCGGCGAAGAACGCCTGGCCGCCGATCGCACCGAGCAGTCCGTGCGGCTGCCCCGCCTGCGCGAGCACGAACGAGAACTCGCCCACCTGCGCCAGGCACAGGGCGGACGCGAACGCCACCCGCCACGGCACCCGCGCCAGCCGCATCGCCACCAGCGCGCCGCCGAGCTTGGCGCCCACCAGGCCCACCGTGCTCGCGAGCACCAGCAGCGGCTGGTCCACGAGCAGCCGCGGCATGAGCTGCATGCCGATGGTGATGAAGAACACGCTCGAGAACGCTTCGCGGAACGGCAGCACATCGGCGGCGATGCGCGACTTGAGATCGGACCGCGCCAGGATCAGGCCGCCGAGGAACGCACCGAGCGCGAGCGAAAGGCCCGCCCACGAGGTGAGCCACGCGCCGCCCAGCGCCACCAGCACCACGCCGAACAGGAACGCCTCGGGCGAGCGCGCCCGCGCCACCCGCGCCAGGATCCAGGGGGCGGCCCGCCGCGCCAGGAGGAACGCGATCGCGACCACCGCGAGCACGATGAACGAACGCCAGCCGCCCACGCCCGCCGGCGCGGCGGCCGCCACCGCGGAAGGCGACGTGGCACCCGGACCGGCGATCAGGTCCTCGCGCCCCACCCAGCGGCCGAGCCAGGGCACGACGATCGCGCACGGCACCACCATGAGGTCCTGGATCACCAGGATGCCGGTCACCAGCCGGCCATGGGGCGAGGTGAGCTCGAGCCGGTCGGAGAGCAGCTTGAGCACCAGGGCGGTGCTCGAGAGCGCGAGCAGCAGACCGAAGAAGATCGCCCGCGCCGGGTGCAGCCCGACCGCCACGAGGATGCCCGCCACCAGCGCCATGGTGAGGACGATCTGGAGCGCGCCGGCGAGGAACCCGAAGCGACCGATCCTTCCCAGGTCCTGGAGCGACAGCTCGAGCCCGACCGTGAAGAGCAGCAGCACCACGCCGAACTCCGCCAGCGTGCGCACCAGCTCGGGATCGCCGATCAGCCCCAGCCCGCCCGGGCCGGCCATCACGCCGGTGGCGATGAACCCGATCGCCGCTGGGAGCCGCACGCGGCGGAACAGCATCACGACGGCGAGCGCGATGGCGGCGAGCACGACCAGCTCGCCCAGGACCGGAATCCCGTGGGTCATGTGCGGCTCCGGGGTGCGCGCTACGTCGTTCGGGCCAGCTCCTCGTAGAGATAGGCGACGCTCCTGGTGCCGCCGTGGAACGAGGAGAGCGAGAATTTCTCGTTGGGCGAGTGCACCTGGTCGTCGTCGAGGCCGAACCCGATCAGGATGCTCGGGAGGCCGTGGGTCTCCTGGAAGGTGGCCATCACCGGGATCGATCCGCCCTCGCGGATCATGACCGGCGGCTTGTTCCACGCGCGCTTGAGCGCGCGGCGCGCGGCCTCGAGCACCGGGTGGTCGATCGCGGTGAGGAACGGCGGCGCCGAGTGGAGGTCGATCACCTTGACCGTGACCCCGGGCGGGGCGAGGTGCTGGACGTGCTCCGAGAACGTGCGGAACACCTCGGCGGGATCCTGGTCCGGCACCAGGCGCATGCTCACCTTGGCGGCGGCGAACGACGGCAGCACGGTCTTGCTCCCTTCGCCCTGGTAGCCGCCCCACAGGCCGTTCACGTCGAGCGTGGGGCGCACGCTGATGCGCTCGAGGGTGGTGAAACCCTTCTCGCCCCAGGCCACCGGCGAGCCGCTCTCGTGGATGAACCCCTGCTCGTCGAACGGCACCGCGTTGATCACCTCGCGCTCGGCCGCGCTCAGCGGGCGCACCCGATCGTAGAAGCCCGGCACCGTGATGCGGCCGTCCGCGTCCTTGAGGGCGGCGATGATCCCGGCCAGCGCGTTGCCCGGGTTCATGACCGCGCCGCCGAAGTGGCCGGAGTGAAGGTCCTTCGACGGACCGATCACCTCGATCTGCGTGTAGCAGATGCCGCGCAGTCCGTAGGTGAGCGCCGGCTGGTCGGGCCCGAGCATCGCGGTGTCGCTCACGATGATGACGTCGGCGTCGAGCTGCGCGCGACGCTCGCGCAGGAACTGCGCGAGGTGCTCGCTGCCGACCTCCTCCTCGCCCTCGATCACCACCTTGAGGTTGATGGGGAGCTTCTTGTCGACGTGCATGTGCGCCTCGATCGCCTTGAGGTGCATGTAGACCTGGCCCTTGTCGTCGACCGCGCCGCGCGCGTAGAGCTTGCCGTCGCGCAGCACCGGCTCGAACGGGGGCGAAGTCCAGAGCTCGAGCGGCTCGGGCGGTTGCACGTCGTAGTGCCCGTAGAGCAGCGCGGTCGGCCGTCCCGGCGCACCGAGCCACTCGGCGTACACCACCGGATGGCCGGCGGTCGGCACCACCTCGACGCGGGTCATCCCGAGCGACTTCAACTGGTCGGCGATGTGGTTCGCGCACCGCACGCAGTCGCCCTTGTGCTCGGCCTTGGCGCTCACGCTGGGAATGCGCAGCGCCACCTTGAGGTCCTCGACGAAGCGGTCGCGGTTCTGCTCGAGATACTGGGTGATGGCGTCCATGGGCGGGCGACTCTAGCACAGGGGCGCCCTCGCCCCTCCCCTCCGGGTTGCCCCCCCTCCGCGAATCTGTGAGGATGCTGCCCCGGATGCAGGTACGGATCATCCGCTCCGAATGCTGCGGCAACGCAGAGTGCTGTGAGATCGCACCCGACGTCTTCGCCATCGACAGCCAGAAGAAGGCGGTGGTCCTCGACCCCGAGGCCGTGCCGCTTGCGACGCTGATCGAGGCGGCCGAGGCCTGTCCATGCACGGCGATCGTGGTGACGGACGACGAGGGCAACGAGTTCCCGTGAAGGAGCCGCTGTGAGCACTCCCCCGCACGCATTGACGATGCGCGTGCTGCCCATGGACCTGGCGGTGTGCCGCCTCGAGGCCGACGGCCCGCTGCCGGCGTGGGTGTTCCATGCCGACGCGAAGTTCTTCTCGGTGATGCGCACCCCCGAGGAGACCTCGGTGGTCTGTCCCGTCGACGACGTGCCGCCCGCGGTGGCGGCCGCGGACCGCGGCTGGCGGGCGCTCAAGGTGGATGGGCCCTTGCCGCTCACGATGACCGGGGTGACCGCCAAGCTCACCACGCCGCTCGCCTCGGCGGGGATCCCGGTGTTCGCGCTCTCGACCTACGACACCGACTACCTGCTCATCAAGTCGGAGCACCTGGAGCGCGCGGTGGCGCTGCTCCGCACCCGCTTCACGGTCGTCGAGTAGCGCTCCGGGGCTCGCGCCCCTAGTCGGTGCGGGTTCCCACCATGACGACCCGCGGCAGCTCGAACGACACGTCCTCGCCGTTCGGCCGCACCCGCAGCCAGTCCCGCACCTTGGGCGGCGCCTCGAGCAGCATGCGGCGGCACTCCGCGCCGACCTCACCCGAGCAGCCGGAGCGCGCCAGCCAGTCGAGCAGCGAGCGGCCCTCGGGGATCTCGACCACGTAGTCGTCCACGAAATCCACCCGCAGCCCCGCGCCTTCCATGAACGACCGCCACTCGCGCGCGCTGTAGTTGCGCACTGTGGTCGTGTCGTGGAGCCAGTCGAGACGGTTCACGAACCCGTCGATCTCGGGATCGTCGGGCACGGTGCCGTCGGCGATGCCGAGCCGCCCGCCGCGCGCCAGCACCCGCGCCATCTCGGCGACCGCGACCCGAATGTCGGCGAAGTGGTGCGGGCAGGCGCGCGAGGTGACCAGGCCGAACGCGCCCCCCCGGAACGGCAGGCGGTGGGCGTCGCCCTGCACCGTGCTCAGGTTGGTGGCCTCGGCGCGGCGCGCGCCGAGCCGC
>DATEMP010000233.1:0-2330 GCA_035275545.1 Candidatus Eiseniibacteriota bacterium
CCCGGTGTCCGGCGTCGCGGTGGCCAGGATCGCGGCGAGGGCTAGGACGAGCACCGCGGCTACCGGCCGCGGCCCATGCGCGTGCGCGGCAGCTGGCGCTGGACGTCGGCGATCTTCTTCGGATCGTCCGGGAACAGACCCACCTTCGCCAGCCTCGGCACCAGGTCCGCCCAGAACCGCTCGCGGGCGAACACCTCGCGGAACACCTTGAGCGCTTCGCCCTCGCGTCCGTTGGTGTACATCGTGAGCGCCGCCCAGAACTGGAGCTCCACCACCTCGGGCGCCAGCTTCGCCGACTCCTCGTAGGCCTTCATCGCCTCGGCCGGCTTCTTCTCGGCCATGAAGTCGTCGCCCTGCCCGTTCAGGTTGTAGGCGCGCTGCAGGCGCACCAGCCGGCGCAGCTCCTTGAGCGGCTCGAAGGTGTCCTCGACCCGCAGGTTGTAGACCCAGTCCTTCCACGGCTTGCCGGTGGACTGCGGCTTCACGATCAGGATCGCCGCAGACTGCTGGCCGCGGATGTCGCCGCCCGCCTTCTGCGCCGCCTCGAGCGCCTGCAGCATGCGCTCGGCGAGATCGCCCTGCGCCTTCTCGTAGGCGGCCGACATCGCCGGCCACACGGTGGCGTTCGCCATGAGGTTCGCCTGCACGCTGTATTGGTCCCCGGTCTTGTGGCCGGCGTCGGGGATGCAGCCCTTGCCGGTGTATGCGGCGACCCCGCCCTTGGCGTCGATCATCGCCACCTGGCGCGCCTCGTTGTGCGCGTCCGCCTTGAGCAGCGAGTCGAGCGCCTGCTGGGCGCCCATCCCGCCCCGCATGAGCTCGAGCCCGTTCGGGCCGTAGTCGACCAGCACCAGCGACTGGGTGGCGACCGCGCCCACGCCCGCGGCCGCCCAGGGCACGATCGGCCCGACCGAGAAGTAGTGGGACTGAACCGCGACCCCCAGCTCGCCGGTCGCGGGATCGCGCGCGACGATCGAGTAAGTGTGGGCGACCGGTGACGGCGAGCCACCCGGCCCGGCGAGGACCAGCAGCATCGGTGCGAACGTGACCCAGTTCATGGCGGGCTCCGGAGAGAAGGTGGGTGAGGAGGGTACGGGCGCGGTTCTACCGCAGTCGAGCCCCGGCTGTCGAGCGCGGCATCCCCCGGCCACCACCGCCGTTCCCGTCCGGGCCCCTTGCGCGACGCGGGGGGAGGGTCGACACTACGGCCCAGCGCGTCGCGCCGATGTCTCAGGCACGGGAGGACGCAATGCCGCAGCTCTGGTGGACCCTGGGCGGGATCGCCGCCGTCGCCATCCTCGGCACCGCCGCGCGCGGCTGGCGGGCTCCGCTGCGCACGCGATCGGCGGTGCTCGAGGAAGTGCGGCGCACCCTGCGTGACGGGACACTCGAGCGCGAGGTGGGACAGGGCGAGGTGGTGCGCGGCCGCCTCGGGCCGCTCACGGTGACCGTGGACATCCAGAACGATCCCCGGCGCCCGCGCCAGTCACCGATGTGGCGGGTGATCGCCGAGGGACCGGTGGCGCTCAGCCGCCCGGTCGAGGCGCGCGTGGCGGGATGGGAGGGCTGGATCGACCCGTGGCTCCAGCTCGGCGACACGCTTAGCGTGCCCGGCGGCCCGGGCCCCGACCTCACGCTCCACGCGGAGCGGGCGCCGGTCTCCGATCACCCGGTGGTGACGGCGTTGCGCCGCCAGGGCGAGCGCCTGGGACCGGGGGCACTCCACGCCCGGTCCGGCCTGGTGCACGTCGAGACCCGCTGCGGCGGGCGCCTCGAGGAGAACCGGCCGCTGTTCGCATTCCTGCATGCCGTCGCGGAGATCGCCGAGCTGCCCCGCACCCAGACCACGGGCGCGGTCAGCAAAGGGGTTCCGCGCTACGGGCTGTTGGAGGGTCGATGAAGCGCATGATCGTCGCCACGATCCTGAGCATGATCGTGCTCGGGGTCACGGCGTCACCCGCCGAAGGGATCGCCTGGCTGGGCCTGTTCGCCTGATGGGGCGGGGGCTCTCCTAGAAGCGACCGCTCACCCAGCGCTCGCCCAGGGCGAAGGTGCCCTGGGGGTCGACGGCGGTGCGCACGCGCGCGCGCAGCGCCTGGACGCCGGCCCGCGTGACGGAGGCGCCTTCCTCCGCGGGTGCGCCCCGGCTCGAGCGCAGCACGAACCCCGCCGCGGCGAGCGTTCCCGCGATCGTTCCCATCTCGCCGGGCGGCGGCGCCAAGTGCAGTCGTCCCGCCGGGACATGGAACACCAGACGCTCGCGCGCGCCCGCCGGGACCGCGGCGAGCGCGGCCGGCGTGTTATGCGCGGTCGTGAACGAGAGCCGTGCG
>DATEMP010000234.1:0-4378 GCA_035275545.1 Candidatus Eiseniibacteriota bacterium
GCTCGTCGGGGGCGAGCCCGGCGAGGATGCGCCCGAGGCGGAGCGCCTCCTCGCACAGCGCCGGGCGCAGCCAATCCTCCCCCGCGGTCGCCGCGTAGCCTTCGTTGAAGACCAGGTAGATGACCTCGAGCACCGAGCCCATGCGCGCCTGGAGCTCGGCGCCGCGCGGCACCTCGAACGGCACGCCCGCGTCCGCGAGCGTGCGCTTGGCGCGCACAATCCGCTGAGCGATCGTCGGCTCGGGCACCAGGAACGCACGCGCGATCTCGGTGGTGGTGAGCCCGCCGAGCAGGCGTAGCGTGAGCGCCACCCGCGCCTCGGGCTTGAGCACCGGATGGCAGGCGGTGAGCATCAGGCTCAGGAGGTCGTCCCCGACCGGGTCGTCGATCGCCGCGTCGAGATCCGGAGCCGCGCCGAGGCGCGCTTCGATCTCGTGGGCGATCTGGTCCTGCTTGCGCTCGTGGAGCGCGCGCTTGCGCAGCAGGTCGATCGCCTGGCGCTTCGCCGTCGCCATGAGCCATGCACCGGGCTTGTCGGGGATGCCGGATTCCGGCCAGCGCTCGAGCGCCTTCACCAGCGCGTCCTGTGCGAGGTCCTCGGCGAGGCCGACGTCGCGCACAATGCGCGCGAGCCCGGCAATCAGGCGCGGCGACTCGATCCTCCAGACCGCGTCGATGGTGCGATGGGTGTCGGGGGCCGGCATCGCCCCCGATCACACCATCGTCGGCTCCGCCGGCGCAAGGCCGCCGGCGAGCTCCCTAGTTCTTCCCGCCGATCCTGGCGCGCAGCAGCTCCTCCTGCTTCCGCATCTCGGGCGTGAACTCGGCGCCGAAGTCCTCCGCCTCGAACACCTGCCGGATCTCGATCTCGGAATCACCGGGCATGGGATTGGGGCAGCGCTTGACCCACTCGATCGCCTCTTCCTTGGACTTCACCTGCCACAGCCAGAAGCCGGCGACCAACTCCTTGGTCTCGGCGAACGGTCCGTCGATCACGGTGCGCTTGTCGCCCGAGAACCGCACCCGCGCGCCCTTCGAGCTGGGCTGCAGCCCCTCGCCCGCCAGCATCACCCCCGCCTTCACCAGCTCCTCGTTGAACTTGCCCATCGCGGCGAGCAGCGTGTGGTCCGGCAGCACGCCCGCTTCGGAATCCTTGGTGGCCTTCACCATCACCATGAACCGCATCGTGGAACTCCTTCCGGCTGTGTTGTTTGGCGGGTGGATGTCCCGGGCTGTCCGGTGGACCTCTCCCCGCCTTCTACCGATGCGACGAACGGGGTGACGCGAAATCGACAGCGGCCGGGAACTTTTTCTGGCCGGCGGCGGCCCCCATTTAGAGGGATCTCCGTTCGATGACTTCGGCGAGCCAGCGCGCGCTGGGGCGCACGACGCGATCCTGGGTCGCGAAACGTACCCCAATGAGACCGAACTTCGCCCGGTAGCCGTCCGCCCACTCGTAGTTGTCGAGCAGCGACCAGTAGAGGTAGCCGCGCACCGGGACGCCGGCCGCCATGGCGCGCATCACCTGCCACAGGTGGAGGTAGATGAAGCCCCACCGGTCGTCCTCGTCGGTGGTCGGGATGCCGTTCTCGGTGATGAGCAGGGGCAGCTTGTAGTGGCGGAACGAGCGCAGGAAATGCCCGAGCCCCTCGGGATAGACCTCCCAGCCCAGGTCGTTGCGCTTGCCGACCCGCGGCTCGTCCTCGAGCGTGCCGGAGCTGCCCACGATCCCCGGGAGGTTGAACCCGGTGTTCTTCACGAAGTCGCGCGTGTAGTAGTTGATGCCGATGAAGTCGAGCGTGCGGCCGAACGGCAGGCGTTCGAAGAACTGGCCGGGGAGCGCGAGCCGGCCGGTGTGCAACGCCTCGATGAACAGGTTGTTGAACAGGAAGTCCCGGCCCCAGGTCGAGAGCCGGTCGAACGGGTTCCGCGGATGGTTGGGCGTGAGCGCCAGGCAGTGCTGCGCGACGCTAACCATCGCGCCGGCGCGCCGCTCGTGGATCGCGTGGTAGGCGAGCACGTGCGCGCGAAGCATGCGCCGGATCGCCTGCAGCGCCCGCGGGTAGTCGCCGGTGCGTCCCGGCGGCCACTGGCCGATGAGCCAGCCCTTGAACACCTGGACCACCGGCTCGTTCAGGGTGATCCACCAGCGCACCAGGTCGCCGTAGGCCTTCACGACCTGCTCGACGTAGCGCACGAAGTACTTCTCGATCTCGCTGCAGTCCCAGCCGCCCTTGGCCGCCATCCAGCGCGGGATGGTGTAGTGGTGGAGCGTCACCACCGGCTCGATCCCCCGCGCTGCGAGCGCCTCGAGCACCTCGCGATAGTGCCGGAGGCCCTCGTCCGAGAAGCGTCCCTCCTCGGGCTCGATCCGGCTCCACTCGAGCGAGAACCGATGCGCGCTGTGGCCCAGGTCGCGGGCCAGGGCGAAGTCCTCGCGGAACCGGTGGTAGTGGTCGCACGCGATCCCGGCGGGCACCGCGACGTGGCCCGCCTCCTCCCACGCCGCCCAGTCGTTGGCGATGTTCCCGCCCTCGACCTGGTGCGCGGATGTGGAGGCGCCCCACAGGAAGTCCTTGGGGAAGCGGAAGCGGACGATGTCCGGCTTGAGGTCCGGAACCGCGGGCGCGGCGACGTGCCGAAAGGGTTTCCAGAGGGTCATGCGGGGGCGACACCGTACCTGCTCGCCCGCGGCGACTCAATCAGCCGGCGGTTCCGGGCTCCGATTCCCCGGCCGGGGACGCGGAACGCGAGCGGCTGAGCACCGGCTTGCGCTCCGAGGTCTCGGCGGCGCCGCCGCGGGCGGCGCGGGCGCCGGCGCGGTCGGGAGTGCCGATCACCACCACCACCTGGTGGGTGCCGCCGTCGTCGCTGAGCGGGATCGCGCCGGGATCGACCGGCTTGCCGTCCAGGGTCGCCGCGGCAACGCCCCGGTTCTGGCGCGCGGGATTCTCGACCCGGATGTCGTAGTTGGTCGTCCCGAACCGCCAGCCGATGCGGAACCCCGGCCACGACGCGGGCATGCAGGGCGACATCGAGAACGCGGCGCCCTTGCGGGTCAGGCCCAGGATCGACTCGAGCCCGGTGCGGTACATCCAGGCCGCCGAGCCGGTGTACCAGGTCCACCCGCCGCGCCCGATGTGCGCCGACTGCGTGTAGACGTCCGCCGCCACCACGTACGGCTCGGCCTTGTAGCGCTCGACGTCCGCGCCGGTGCGCGTGTGGTTGATGGGGTTCAGCATGTGGAACAGCTCGACCGCCTCGTCGCCGCTTCCGAGCTGCGCGATCGCCATGACCGTCCAGAGCGCGGCGTGCGTGTACTGGCCGCCGTTCTCGCGCACCCCCGGCACGTAGCCCTTGATGTAGCCCGGGTCCATGCGCGACTGGTCGAAGGGCGGCGTGAGGAGCTGGATCACCCCGGCGTCGCGCCGCACCAGCTGCATGCGCACCGCGTCCATCGCCCGCTCCGCCCGCTGGGGCTGGGCCACGCGCGAGAGCACCGCCCAGCTCTGGGACAGCGCGTCGATCCGGCACTCGGCCCCCTGGGCCGAGCCCAGCGGCGTGCCGTCGTCCCAGTAAGCGCGCCGGTACCAGTCGCCGTCCCACGCCTGCTCGAGCATCGGGTCGAGGCGCGCGCGCTCCTTGCGCCAGCGGGTCGCGTGCTCCCGGTCGCCGCGCGCCTCGGCGATCGCGCCGAAATCGCGCAGGATGGTCGAGAGGAACCAGCCCAGCCACACGCTCTCGCCGCGGCCTTTGACGCCCACGCGGTTCATGCCGTCGTTCCAGTCGCCGGTGCCGATCAGCGGCAGACCATGGCCGCCGAGCGCGAGGCTTTGGTCGAGGCCGCGGGCGCAGTGTTCGAACAGGGTGGCGGACTCGTCGGAAACCGTCGGCTGGAAGAAGTTGTCGTGATCACCTGCCTCAAGCTTCTGGCCTTCCAGGAAGGGAACCACCTCGTCGAGAACAGCGGCATCTCCAATCGCGTCGACGTAATGGGCGACGGCGTAGGCGAGCCACGCACGGTCGTCGGAAATCCGCGTGCGCACGCCCTGGCCTGAATGCGGCAGCCACCAGTGTTGAACGTCGCCCTCCGCAAACTGGCGGCCCGCGGCACGAATCAGATGTTCCCGTGTAAGCGAAGGGCGGATTGCCGCCAGCGCCATGCCGTCTTGAATCTGGTCACGGAATCCGTATGCCCCGCTCGCCTGATAGAAACCCGACCGGGCCCAGATGCGACACGCGATTGTCTGATAGAGAAGCCAACCGTTCAGCATGATGTCCATCGACCGATCGGGCGTTTTGACCTGCACCGCACCGAGAATATCCTGCCAATGCGCACGCACCTCGTTCAACACCGTGTCAAGATCTGCCCGACGATA
>DATEMP010000235.1:0-4712 GCA_035275545.1 Candidatus Eiseniibacteriota bacterium
GGGTCCCCAGGTCTCGGTGGCCGGCGCCTTCCAGAACAGGCCCAGCACCTGGCCGAGCCGGTAGAGCGTCCGGGCCGCCGCGGCGCCTTCGGGGCCGGCCCCCTCGTCGAGCGCGCGATTCACGTGTCGGGAGAGGTCGAACAGGTGCCCGACCGCCTTCGCGCTGTTGAAGTCGTCGTCCATCGCCTCGGTGAAGAGGCGCTCCGCCTCCGCGACCGCCTCCCCGAGCGCGCCGCCCGGCGTCGCCTTCGCGCCGTCGCCCTGCCACACGTTCACCCGCTCGAGCGGCGAGCGCAGACGCTGATAGGACACGCCGGCTTCGTCGAGCCGCTCGCGACTGAACTCGATCGGGCTGCGGTAGTGCGTCGACAGCAGGTAGTAGCGCACGATCTCGGGATCGACCTGCGCGGCGATGTCCTCGATGAAGAAGAGAATGCCGGTGCTCTTCGACATCTTCTCGCCGCCCAGGTTCACGAGCCCGTTCTCGCACCAGTAGTTCGCGAACGGTTTGCCGGTCGCCGATTCCGACTGCGCGATCTCGTTCTCGTGGTGCGGGAAGATCAGGTCCTGGCCGCCGCCGTGGATGTCGAACGTGTCGCCCAGGTACTTCATCGCCATCGCCGAGCACTCGATGTGCCAGCCCGGGCGCCCCGGGCCCCACGGGCTCTCCCACGCCGGCTCGCCCGGCTTGGTGCCCTTCCAGAGGGCGAAGTCGAGCGGGTCGCGCTTGGCCTCGCCCGGCTCGATGCGATACCCCTCGCGCATCTCGTCGACCCGGCGTCCCGAGAGCTTTCCGTAGTCCGCCTTGCTGCGCACGTCGAAGTAGACGTCGCCGCCCGCCGGGTAGGCGTGGCCTTTCTCGATCAGTCGCGCGATCAGGTCGTGCATCTCGGCGATGTGCCGGGTCGCGCGCGGATAGTGGGTCGCCGGCTTGATGTTGTGCAGGTCGGCGAAGCGCAGGTAGGCATCGATGTTGCGCTCGCTCACCTGCCGCCACTCGACCCCCTCGGCGGTCGAGCGCTCGATGATCTTGTCGTCGACGTCGGTGAAGTTGTAGAGGTACGTCACCTCGTAGCCGAGGTGCTCGAGATAACGGCGCATGATCTCGCCCGCGAGTGACGCGCGGATGTGCCCGACGTGCGGCTTGTTCTGCACCGTCATGCCGCACACGTACATGCCGGCCTTGCCGGGAGTCACCGGCACGAACTCGCGCTTCTCGCGGGTGAGCGTGTCGTAGATGCGCAGCGCCACGGAATGGGCCCTCGTCAGGTCGTGGGTTCGGGAAGCGGAGCGGTGGTCTCCGCGCCGCCCACCGGTGCGGCGGTCTCCGCCGCGCCGCCCACCGGTTGAATGATGATCTCGCGCGATGGTGCCATGCGGACGTGCGCCGCCACCAGGCCGCGGATGATACGCCTGCGCAGCTCGCGCGCCGCCTCCGGGGCGTCGGCGCCGGGATTGGCGCGCACCACCATCTGGATCCTGACCTCGGCGCCGCTCAGGCTCTCCAGGCCCAGCACCTCGATCGGGTCCAGCAGGCGCGACCGCCACGCGGCGTCATTGTTCATCGCCGCCGCCGCCTTCTCGCACACCGCCAGCGCCCGCTCGACGTCCTGATCCACCGGCACCGGCACCTCCACGGCGAGGCGCGCCCAGCCGCGGCTCCGGTTCACGACGATCTTCATCTCGCCGTTGGGAACGAAGTGCAGGTGTCCGTTGAAGTCGCGCAGCGTCGTGCTCCGCACGGTCAGCATCTCCACGGTCGCCGGCTTGCCGTTCACCTCGATCAGGTCCCCCACCGCGAACTGGTCCTCGGCGAGGATGAACACGCCGGCGATCACGTCGCGCACCAGCGACTGGGCGCCGAAGCCCAGCGCCACGCCCAGGATCCCGGCGCCCGCGAGCAGCGGCCCGACGTCGAGCCCCATGACCGCGAGCGCACGGATGATGACGCCGCCCACCACGATCACCGTGCACAGGTTGCGCAGGATCTGCCCGAGCGTGCGGGCGCGCTGCTGCGCGTGGGCGCTGCTGCGGCCGGCCCGCACCACCCACGACTCGATGCGCCCGACCAATAGAAATAGCAACCGCTGGACGATGAAGCCGACCACCACCGCGAAGCCGATGAGGATCGTGCCCCAGAGCAGGGTCTCGGCGTCGGGCAGCAGCGGCCGGATCACGGCGACCGCGACGGAAGCGGACATCATGGCCGGTCCTCCGCGCGATCGCTCCGGACCGCGGCCGCGCGGGTTCGGCTCATGCCAGCGAGGCGACCGTCTTCTTGTCGAGCCGCTTGACCAGCGCCACCAGCAGCTTGACGGTGGCGTCGAAGTCGCGCCGGTCGATCATGCTCACATGACTGTGGATGTAGCGCGCCGGCACGCCCATCGAGATCGAGGGAACGCCCTGCCCGGTCACGTGGATGCGGCCGGCGTCGGTGCCGCCGCGCTCGACCGACTCGAACTGGAGCGGCACCTTGATCTTCTTCGCCGTGTCGATGACCAGGTCGAAGAGCCCGCGGTTGGGGATCGAGGTCGCGTCGTAGACCACCACCAGCGGCCCTCCCCCGAGCTTCTCGTCGCCCTCGGTGCCCGGGCTGTCGTGCGCGATCCCGACGTCGAGCGCGAATGCCACGTCCGGCTGGATCTTGAACGCCGAGGTCTGGGCCCCCCGCAGTCCCACCTCCTCCTGCACGGTCGCCACCGCGAACACGGTGTTGGGATGCGCCACGCCCTTCAGGGCCCGCACGGTCTCCGCCGCCATCGCGCAGCCGATCCGGTTGTCCCAGGCCTTGGCGAGATAGACGTTGGGGTTCGCCATCACCGCGAACGGCGAGTCCGGGATGATGGGATCGCCGGGCCGGATGTCGAGGCGCTTGCGCACGTCCCAATCCGAGGTGGCGCCCACGTCGATGAACATCTCGCGCACCTCGAGCACCTTCTTGCGATCCTCGTCGCGCAGCTCGTGCGGGGGCTTCGAGCCCACCACGCCCAGCACGTCGCCCTTGCGGGTCTTGATGATGAGCCGCTGCGCGAGCACCACGTGCCCCCACCACCCGCCGAGCGGCAGGAACTTGATGTAGCCGTCCTTGGTGACCGACTTCACCATGAAGCCCACCTCGTCGAGGTGTCCGGCGAGCATGACCTTGGGACCGGGGCTGCTGCCCTTCTTCTCGCAGATGAAGCTGCCCAGCCGGTCGCGCGAGATGGGGCCCACGTCCTTGAGGTATCCCTGCATGACCTTGGCGACGCCGCTTTCGAAGCCCGGCGCGCCGTGCGCGTCCACCAGATCCTTGAGGAAGTCCAGAGTGCGGTCCATGTGTGCTCCTCGAATGGGTGTCACGCGCGGGTCGAAACGACTCCGCGGCGGCGGCGCGCCTCGTCGAGCGCCAGATCGATCATGCGTTGCACGACGTCCTCGTACGTCATGCCGGCGGCCTTGGCGGCCATCGGCACCAGGCTGGTGGGGGTCATGCCGGGGATGGTGTTCACCTCGAGACACCACGGCACGTCTTCCGCGTCGAGCCGGAAGTCGACCCGCGAGATCCCGCGGCAGTCGAGCACCCGCGAGCACTCGCGACCGAGCGCCAGCACGCGCTCAGTGACCGCGGGCGGAAGGTCGGCGGGGCAGAAGTACTCGGAGCGCCCGGCGGTGTACTTCGACTCGTAGTCGTAGAAGCCGCTCTTGGGGCGGATCTCGACGATCGGCAGCGTCCGGTCGCCGAGCACCGCCACGGTCAGCTCGCGCCCCTCGATGTACGCCTCGAGCAGGGTCTCGTGGCCGAAGCGCGACGCCTCGCGCATCGCCGCGGGCAGCGCCGCCCACTCGCGCACGATCGAGAGCCCGACCGTCGAGCCCTCCTCGTTGGGCTTGACCACCAGCGGCAGCCCGAGCGCCAGCACGTCGGCGGGCGGCGGGCCCTTCTGGATCGCGGCCGCCTCGGGTCCCTCCACCTCGACCAGCTTCCACGCCGGGGTCGGGATGCCCGCCTGCACGAACACGCGCTTGGACATCGCCTTGTTCATCGCCAGGGCGCTCGCCATGACACCCGAGCCGGTGTAGGGCTTGCCCGCCAGATCGAGCAGCGCCTGGAGCGTGCCGTTCTCGCCCGCTCCGCCGTGCAGCGCGATCAGGATCACCTCGGCGTCGCGGATCGACTCCGCGCTCACCAGCGCCGCCGGCCCGGCCGGCACGATGGCCGCATCGGAGGTCGCGGCGCGCTCCTCCTCGCCCGCGGCCAGGAGGCGTCCGTTCGCCGCGTCGACCGCCACCACCTCGTGCCCGAGACGCCGCAGCGCCTGGGCCATGCCGCGTCCGGTGCGCAGCGAGATTTCGCGCTCCGACGTCGTGCCGCCCATCAGCACCGCCACCCTCATCGCACCCTCCCCGCCACGTCGGCCCCGGCGCGCAGGCGCGCGACCGTCCGCTCGCGACCGAGCAACTCGGCAACGCGTGGCAGCTCGGGCCCGTGCGTGCGACCGGTGAGTGCCGCGCGCACCGGCTGAAAGAGGTCGCGACCCTTGAGTCCCAGCTCCTTGCCGACCGACTGAACCGCGGATTTAACCCGTTCCCCGTTCCACTCCGCAAGCTCGCCCAACACGGACGCCAGCTTCGCGCACACCTCCGCGGCGCGCGGCGCGACCAGCGACGCCGCCGCCTCGGGCTCGAACGTGATCGCATCGTCCAAGAACGGCGCCAGCTCGCCGGGCAGGTCG
>DATEMP010000236.1:0-4556 GCA_035275545.1 Candidatus Eiseniibacteriota bacterium
TCCTTCAACCACTCGGACATCTCTCCGCGCAGGGCGAGCCAATGTACCGGGCCGCCCGCCCCGCGGACAAGCCAAGGGCGAAGCCCCGCGCTGTACGGCGCGGGGCTTCGCTGGTGGATCCCGGCTGATCAGTCGATGCGAATCGCGATCGGGTTGCCCGGTATGACGTCGATACTCTTGGGCGCTTTGCGCTGCGCGCGGACGGAACTCTTCCTGACGGCCTTGGCACGCGCCACGGGCTTGCGAGCGGTGCGGGCTCCTTTCTTGGCGGCCATGCTCTCACCTCCTTCCGGTCTTGCCTCTCTACGGCCACATGGAGGACGGCGGCGACGGGTGTGGATGCACCGCTCGTGCCATGCACTGGTCGCGGAGGCGGGATGCGTCTTTCGCCTGCCGTCGCGCGAGTTCGCAGCCCCGAGAGGAGGTCCGGGGCGACCCTCGAACCCTTCCCCCGTCGGAGGAATCAGCAGCTCGTGCTGAACATCGCTGCGGACGGCCTCGCGTTCAGGCGACTGAGACTTTCCCGTCAGGCGGGATTGTGCTCCGGTCCGCGTCATCGGTCCAGATCTTCATGTGGCGCGTCTCGGGCATGAAGAACAGACCGAACACGAACGCCACGGCCGGCACGATGATCGGGTAGGCGAGCGCCGAGAGCACGCTGCCGCTCGAGAGGTAGGCCGAGGTGGTGATGAACGGCACCAGCCCCCCGCCCCAGCCGTTGCCGATGTGGTACGGCACCGACACCGACGTGTAGCGGATGCGTGCCGGGAAGTACTCGGCGAGGAACGCGCCGATCGGCCCGTACACCATGCCCACGTAGGCCACCAGCACGGCGACCACCAGGATCGCCATCGGGTAATGGATCGCCCCCGGGTTCGCGTAGCGGCCGAGCGCCGAGTAGAGCGGATAGTAGGTGAGTGCGGCGAGTGCGAGCCCCGTGAGGATGATCGGCTTCCTCCCCACCTTGTCCGAGAGCCAGCCCGAGAAGACGATGGTCGGGGTGGCGATGAGCAGTGCACCGCCCACGATCAGACTCGAGGCGAGCACGTCCACCTTCTTCACCGTCTGGAGGAAGTAGAGCGCCCAGAACTGGCTCGAGTACCAGACGCACCCCTCGCCGATCACGATCACGCTCGCGATCAGGACGTAGCGCAGGTTGCGGGTCATGAACGCTTCGCGCCACGGATTGACCGCCGTGTTCCCCTTCGCCTTGAGCGCCTGGAACACCGGCGTCTCCTGAAGCCGCATGCGGATGTAGATGGCGATCGCCACCATCACCAGCGAGAGCAGGAACGGAATGCGCCAGCCCCAGGCGTTGAACGCATCGGTGCCAAGCATCTGACGCGTGCCGACGATCACCGAGAGCGAGACGACGATGCCGAGCGTCGGCGAGGTCTGGAGCCAGCCCGTGAAGTAGCCGCGCTTCGCGTCGGGCACGTGCTCGGCCACGTAGGTGATCGCGCCCCCGTACTCGCCGCCCAGGCACAGCCCCTGGATCACGCGCAGCAGGAACAGCGCGACCGCCGCCGCGACGCCGATGGTCGCGTAGTTCGGCACCACGCCGATCAGCGCGGTGGAGAGTCCCATGCCACCCAGGGTCATGAGGAACGTGTACTTGCGCCCGACCCTGTCGCCGATGCGGCCGAACAGCAGCGCCCCCAGCGGCCGGATGAGGAAGCCCACCGAGAAGAGGGCCACGGTGCTGAGGAGGGCGGCGACCGGGTGGCTTTTCTCGAAGAACTGGACCGAGAGGATCGTGGCGAGACTTCCGAAGATGTAGAAGTCGTACCACTCGATGATGTTCCCCACCGCCGCCGCAAGCACCACGCGGCGCAGCTCCGCAGGGCTGAGGGTCGGATGCGTCACTAGAAGGCGGGCAGCGCCGGCTTGATCACCATGATGACCAGCGCGGCGAGCGGCGCGAGCAACGCCACCGCGCCCCAGAACATCCAGGTGCGCGACATCTTCTGGTAGGCGTCCCAATCGGCAGCGCCGCTCTGTGCGCCCGCCTGCATGAGCGCGTGCATCTTCCGCTGCAGCGGCGCGACCCAGACCATGAACGCGACGCCCGAGATGCTGAAGAGGATGATCCCCCACAGGATCCAGCCGGTGCGCAGGAGCGGATAGCCGCCCGCCATCGCCGCGCCCACGCCGCCGATGATAATGAGCATCACGCCCGGGATCGTGAACCAGCGGTCGCTGTGGATGATGCCGAGGATCGCGTGGGCGATGAGCTTGGGATCACGCGTGCGGTCGGCGTGCTCCTTCCAGAAGATCCCGGTGGTGATGTTCCCGAGGAACATGACCACGGCGAGGATATGCAGCATCTTGAGGTGCAGGTAGAGCATGGCGGCGACCTCGGAGTGTCCTGTCCGAACTACTCGGTCGGGCGAGCCTCGAACGGCAGCGGACAGTACCAGAGACAAATGTGTGATGCTGTCCGGCGGCACTGAGCCCGATGAGAAGAGGAGGCGGAGCGGCGAGGATGGTGTCTAGGATGAAGAGTGGCACTCGCTGCGGACGGTCCAGATGGCGCTTGACCCGTCCTTGTCTTTTTTGCTAATGCTTTGGTTTCATCGGTTGCGATGAGCGCTGGTGCCAACCCCCGGGCGCGCTGCTCATGGCCGTTCCTCAAGGGAACCCGCAGTTGGCCGCCGCCAGAACACCCTCCGTCGCAGAACCTGCCGCCCGCCCTCTCTATGTTCGCGGTGTTCGGAGATTCCTGCCTCACCGCGCACTCGCGTCATGCGGCGTCTTTCTCATCGTCGTTCTTGCCCCGAGCGTCGGTTTCGCTTCTGAGCCCTACGGCACGCTCCTGGGCAGCAATAACGGCGTTGATGGATTCTCAAATGGTTCAACGTCATACATAAGCGGTGAGTATAACAATGTGTGTGGCGTCAATGGGATCAAGTGGCAGTGCGTTGAATATGTCCGCCGCTGGTGGGATTCGGAACTGGGCGCCTGCATGGGGGGCGTCCCCGAAGCTTGGATGATTTGGGACAACATTACGAGCGTCACTTCCAACGGAAGCACGGTCCCAGTCGATCGATATGCCAACGGCAGCGCAACAGCTCCCCAATTCGGTGACTTGCTTGTCTTCACATCCGCCGTTGGTGGTGGCTCTGGACATGTTGCGGTCATCGTTGAGGTGAACACCAGTTCAGGCTACGTCCGCGTCGCAGAGCAGAACTGGAACAACACGTTTTGGCCGGGGAGCTACGCTCGGCAATTACCGCTGAGCACGGGTGGCGGCACATATACGATCAACGCCTCAAACATTTATGGCTGGAAACGCGTTCGCGGCACTGTGACGGGGAGTTCGCGCAAGACCTGGCTCTTTGACGTTGACGGGAGCACAGAGGGATGGACTTCAACGAATGTGTCGGCGCAGCTGGTGTCGGGGAGCATCTGGACCATCAACCCAAACCACGACCCGAGCGTCACCTCGCCGCTGTTGAGCCGCGCCCCTTCCTCGATCAACTACCTGCGGATCGGGATGCGGAACAAGGGCGGGAACGAGGAAGGGCAGCTGTTCTACTACGCTCCCGGCCTGCCGCCCGCCGAGTCGCGCAGTCGCGCGTTCCCGAACCCGAACAACGGTCGCTACAATTGGACCACGATCCGGCTCGACGATATTCCGAGCTGGTCGGGCGCCTCCAACATCGATCGCATCCGGATCGATCCAGTGCGGACCGACGTGCCGGTGAGTGGCAACGATGATGTCCTGATCGACTACATCTTCTTCCGGCTTGACGCCACCATCCCTACGACACCGGTGATCAACAGCATCTCGCCGTCCGGCTGGACCAACGTCAACAGCTTCACCGTGTCGTTCACAGGCAACGATCCGCCGCCGGAAGGCTTTAGTGCGGTGGGGCCGGACGTGTACGGGTCGGGGGTCAACGACTTCAAGTACCGGGTGGTACCCAACTCCGATGCGACGAAGCTGCCGGACAGCTTCAACGACATCACCGGCGATGCGTCGGCGACGGTGACGGTGGCGGCCAATCAGCAGGGCCCGAACGAGTTCGTGGTGTATTCGTTCGACAAGACCGCGCATCCGAGCGTGGCGCGCACCGCGACCCTCTACTACGACTCGACGGTGCCGCCGACCGTTGGCCAGCCGGGGGTGACGCCGAGCGGCTGGACCGCCACCAACAGCTTCAGTTTCAGCTGGGGTGGAGTCACGGATGCTCATTCGGGCGTGAACCGCTACGAGTACCGGATCGACGGCGGCAGCCCGGTGAGCGTCGGGGGCGCCACCTCGGCGGGCGGGGGGTTGGCGCCTTCGGTGGGCCCGCACAGCTTCGAAGTGCGGGCGGTAGACAACGCCGGCAATGCCGGGGCCTGGAGCACCGCGCGCAGCTTCTACTTCGACAATGCCGCACCGCCAACCGTAGCGCAGCCAGGAGCGACGCCGAGCGGCTGGACTGCCACCAACAGCTTCAGCTTCAGTTGGGGCGGGGTCACGGATGCCCACTCGGGGGTGAACCGCTACGAGTACCGGATCGATGGCGGTAGTGCTCAGAACAACGGCACCTCGACCTCGGTCGGTG
>DATEMP010000237.1:0-9029 GCA_035275545.1 Candidatus Eiseniibacteriota bacterium
GCGTCCCCAGCGGCGTCCCCGGCGCTCCCGCCGGACTGCGCCCGGACAGTGTCGTGACGCCCGCACCGCCGCCGGCCGAAACCCTGGCTCCGGTGGTGCAGCTGGTGGGCCGGGTGAGCGTGGTCGGAAACGTCGGCACCGACAGCACCCGCATCCTGCGCTCGTTCGAGGTGCCGAGCGGCATGCGGTTCTCGAAGGACGCGGTGGGGCGCGGCATCGGCAAGCTCAACGCCCTCGGCCTGTTCGAGGACGTGTGGGTGGACCGGGTCGATCGCGGCAACGTCGTCGACCTGGTGATCCACGTGGTCGAGCGGCCGCGCATCACCAAGATCGAGTTCCAGGGCAACAAGAAGCGCGACAACGAGGAGCTCCAGAAGAAGCTCTCGGTGCGCCTGGGCGAGCCCTACTCGCCGATCGTGGTCCAGACCCAGATCGACTCGCTGATCAAGTTCTATCACGACGACGGCTACTCGATGGCGAAGATCCAGACCGCCACCGACACCACCGCGACCGGCCTGACCCTGCGCTTCGTCATCGAGGAGGGGGAGAAGGTCAAGATCGGTGAGGTCCGCTTCCTGGGCGCGAGCGCGTTCCCGGAGAAGAAGCTGCGCAAGGCGATCAAGACCAAGCGGCGCGGATTCCTGCGCGGCGGCGGGATCGACGAGGAGAAGCTCACCGAGGACAAGGAGCGCCTCGCCGCCTACTACCACGACCACGGCTACCGCGACGCGCGCGTGGCCGGCTACGCGCTCAAGCCGGGAAAGACCCCGAGACGCATGGTGCTCGAGTGGACGGTCGAGGAGGGAAGCCCGTACCGGATCGGCAATGTGACGTGGGCGGGCAACACGGTGCTCAAGCCCGCGACGGTCGATGCCTACTGGAAGCCCAAGCCCGGCGAGCTCTACAGCCACACGCGCATCGAGCGGGCCCAGGGACAGGCATACGCGGACTACGCGGAGCAGGGCTACCTCTACGTGGGCGTCGAGCCGCAGGAGACGGTGCGCGACTCGGTGGTCGACGTCACCTACACGGTGACCGAAGGGCAGCCCTCGCACGTGCGGCTGGTGTCGATCACCGGCAACAAGGCAACCCGCGAGAAGGTGATCCGCCGCGAGGTGGACGTTCGCGAGGGCGACCGCTTCCGACGCTCGGCGCTGGTGCGCAGCCAGGGCGATCTCATGCGGCTCGGGTTCTTCGAGCAGGTGATCCCGGACTTCGCGCCCGCCGAGAGCACCGACGTCGACATCATCTTCCGCATCAAGGAGAAGAGCGTGGGCACCGCGTCCGCGGGGGCCGGCTATACCGGAGAGAGCGGGCTCACCGGGTTCATCGAGCTCGGGCACAACAACGTGCTCGGCAACGGGCAGAGCCTCCAGCTCCACCTCGAGCGCGGCGCGCGGCGCAGCGACTACTCGATCAGCTTCACCGAGCCCTGGTTCCGCGGCACGCCCACGCTGCTCGGGTTCTCCGCGTTCAGCTTCCAGCGCGAGCGCGACCTGTTCCGCGAGGACCGGCGCGGCGGCTCGGTGCGGATAGGCCGGCCGCTCCCGTGGCCGGACTTCTCGCGCGGCTCGCTCTCGTACAGCCTCGAGGACGTCAAGATCGACTCGCTCGGCAACCTGAGCGCCGCGGACCGGATCGGGCTCTCCGGGCTCGAGTTCGGCAAGAAGGTGCGCACCAGCACGATGACCACCTCGTTCCTGCGCAACAGCTCCGACCATCCGCTCTACCCGACCCACGGCTCGAAGTTCTCGGTCACCTCCGAGTTCGCGGGCGGCGCGTTCGGCGGCGCGACCAACTTCCACAAGCACCGCATCGAGCACCGGGTGTTCTTCCCGTCGATCATCAAGCACCTCACCACCATGGTGCGCGCGCGCGTGGGACTGCTCGGCACCTACACGGGTCAGACCACCGGCGTGCCGACCTACGAGCGCTTCCGCATGGGCGGCGGCACGACGCCCGATCCGCTGCGCGGCTACGACGACTACATGGTGGTGCCCGACAAGTTCATCCAGGACGTGCCCGACGCATTCCGGCCGGACACCACGATCAGCGGCGTCGACACGACCATCACGCAGATCCCCACCAGCTTCCGCCGCGTGCGCTATCCGGGCGGCCGATACATGCTCCTGACATCGATCGAGCAGCAGTTTCCCATTGTCCATCCGCTGCACGGTGTGGTCTTCTTCGACGCGGGAAACACCTGGGATCAGTGGCGGGAGATCCGCCCCTTCGATCTCAAGATGGGCGCGGGGGTCGGGTTCCGCCTGGAGATCCCGCTCCTCGGAGTGATCGGCTTCGATTACGGCTACGGGTTCAACCGCGACGATCGACCACGAGCGGTCGGACACTTCCTCATCGGCCAGACATCCTTCTAGCGAGGTGGCATTGAGGTGCACGGGTCGGCGGCCGCCGCGTGCGGCCCCATTCCATGTCGGATTGGCGTTGGCGCTCGGGCTGTTCGGGAGCGCCACGGCCGCGGACCTCAAGGTCGGCTACATCGACTCCGCACGCATCTTCCAGGAGTTCAAGGACGCGCAGGAGGCGCAGGCGCGCTTCGACCGCCAGGCGCAGGGCTGGCGGGACGAGGCGCTCGAGAAGGAGAAGCTCGTCAAGCAGCTGCGCGACGAGATGCGGGATCAGTCGCCCATCCTCTCCTCGCTCAAGCGGCAGGAGAAGGAGGAGGCGCTGCAGAAGGCGATCGCCGAGCACGAGCGGTTCGTTCAGAGCATCTGGGGGCCCCAGGGACGGGCGGCGCAGGAGAACGAACGCACCACCCACGAGGTCGTGGAGCAGATCCGCGCGGTGGTCGAGAAGATCGCGTCGGATAAGGGTCTGGACCTGGTGTTCGACTCCGCCGGAGGATTCCTCATCTACGCCGACAAGTCGCTCGACCTGACCTCCGAAGTCATCCGCCAGCTCAACGAGAAGTCGACCGCCGGAACGGGCGGGTCCCGCTAGGGAGGTGACGACCATGGTGACACGGACGCTGTCGGCCCTGGCGGCCGAGCTGGGCGGCGAGGTGATCGGGGACGGCGCGATCGTGATCGGCGGCGTGGCCGGGATTCGCGAGGCGATGCCCGGGGACGTCACGTTCCTCGCCAACAGCCGCTACGACGCCCATCTCGACGAGACCCGCGCCTCGGCGGTGATCTGCTCGCGCGAGCCGCGCATCGCGAGCGTGCCTCTGCTGGTGGTGGACAACCCCTACCTCGCGTTCCAGCGCGCGGTGCGGATCTTCCGTCCCGAGCAGCACCGTCCCGCGCCCGGGATCCATCCCACCGCGGTGGTGTCGCCCGAGGCGGTGCTGGGACGCGACGTGGCGGTGGGCGCGTGCTGCGTGGTCGAGGCGGGAGCAAAGCTCGGCGACCGGGTGGTGCTCATGGGCGGCGGCTACGTCGGCCACGGCGCCATCATCGGAGACGACACCTGGTTCTACCCGCGCGTGGTGCTGCGCGAGGACTGCGTGGTCGGCGCGCGCTGCATCGTGCACCCGGGGGCGGTGATCGGCAGCGACGGCTTCGGCTTCGCATTCGACGCCGGCCGCTACCACAAGGTGCCGCAGGTGGGGAACGTGGTCATCGGCGACGACGTCGAGATCGGCGCGAACACCACGATCGACCGCGCCACCACCCACAGCACCCGGATCGGCGAAGGCACCAAGATCGACAACCTGGTCCAGATCGGCCACAACGTGGTGGTCGGCAAGCACTGCATCATCGTCGCCCAGGTGGGCGTGTCGGGGAGCACCGAGCTCGAGGATCACGTGACGCTCGGCGGCCAGGCGGGCCTGGTGGGCCACATCAAGATCGGCAAGGGGGCGATGGTGGGCGCCCAGAGCGGCGTCACCAAGTCGGTGCCGGCCGAGACCGTGGTCACCGGCTATCCCGCCATGCAGCACTCGCTGTGGCGGCGGCTCCAGGCGCTGTTCCACCGGCTGCCGGACCTCATGCAACGCACCAAGGACGTCGAGGAGCGGGTCGCCGAGCTGGAGCGCGCGCGCGAGCGCGAGCGGGAGGGCGTGCGTTGAAGCGCCGCATGCAGCGCACCATCGCGAAGCCCGCGAGCTTCGAGGGGGTGGGCCTCCACACCGGCGAGAAGGGCCGGGTCACCTTCCGGCCCGCGGCACCCGACACCGGCGTGCGCTTCGTGCGCGCCGATCTGCCGGGCCGGCCTGAGGTCCAGGTGCGCCCCGAGAACGCGCACTTCGAGCCCAGCGCAGGGCGGCGCACGATCCTGCGCCAGGACACGGTCCAGATCCACACCATGGAGCACATCCTCGCCGCGGTCGCCGGTCTGGGGCTGGACAACCTCGAGATCGAGGTCACCTCGATGGAGACCCCCGAGCCCGACGACGGCAGCGCCGCGCCGGTCGCGAAGCTGCTCTGCGACGCCGGCATCGTCGACCAGGAGCGCCCCAAGCGGCCGATCAAGGTGACCAAGCCGGTGAGCTGGTCCGAGAACGGGGTCGAGCTCACCGCGGTGCCCTACGACGGATTCAAGATCTCGTTCACGATCGACTACGACCACCCGGTGGTGGGCCGCCAGTCGATCTCCATGGACATCGACGAGCAGACGTTCGTCGACCAGATCGCGCCGGCGCGCACCTTCGTGCTCGAGCGCGACATCGAGGGGCTGCGCAAGGCGGGCTGGATCAAGGGCGGGCGGCTCGAGAACGCGGTGGTGGTGGGCGACCGGGGAATCCTCAATCCCGGCGCGCTGCGGTTCCCCGACGAGTTCGTGCGCCACAAGGTGCTCGATCTGCTCGGCGACCTGTTCCTGCTCGGCCGTCCACTGCTCGGCCACGTGAGCGCGGTGCGCTCGGGGCACGAGAGCCACGTCGCGTTCGTGCGCCGTCTCAAGGAGACCCTGCCGCTGCCCGGCCGGCGCGCGGGCGCGCCCGCCGACGAGTGGGACACCACGGCGATCATGGACATCATGCCGCACCGGTATCCGTTCCTGCTGGTCGACCGCATCACCCACATCGAGGAAGGGGAGTCGATCGAGGGGATCAAGAACGTGACCATCAGCGAGCCGTTCTTCCAAGGCCACTTCCCGGGCCACCCGATCATGCCGGCGGTGCTGATCATCGAGGCGATGGCGCAGGTGGGCGGGCTGCTGCTGCTCAACTCGGTGGATGACCCCAACGACAAGCTCATGTACTTCATGGGGATCGATGGCGCGCGCTTCCGCAAGCCGGTGGTCCCCGGCGACCAGTTGCGCTTCAAGATCCGGTTGCTCAAGCTCAAGGGCGCGATCTCGAAGATCCGGGGCGAGGCGTTCGTCGACGACCAGCTGGTGGCCGAGGCGGAGCTGCTCGCCACCATCGTGGACAAGCGCCCCTCATGAGGACGGCCATGATCACCGACATCCATCCCGCCGCGTTCGTCGACGAGCAGGCCCAGCTCGGCACCGGCGTCACGATCGGTCCCGGGGCGGTGATCGGTCCGCACGTGCGGATCGGCGACGGCACCACCATCGACAGCCACGCGCTGGTCACCGGCTGGACCACGATCGGCAAGGGCTGCCATCTCCATCACGGCGCGGTCGCGGGCAGCCCGCCTCAGGATCTCAAGTACACCGCCGGCGAGGCCTCGTACCTCGAGATCGGCGACCACACGGTGATGCGCGAGTACACCACCGCGAACCTGGCCACCGACCCCGGCTCGACCACCCGGATCGGCAGCCACTGCCTGATGATGGCCTACTCGCACGTGGCGCACGACACCCAGATCGGCGACCACTGTGTGATCGCCAACGCGGTCCAGTTCGCCGGCTTCGTCACGGTCGAGGACTGGGTGATCGTGGGCGGGGGCACGGTGGTCCACCAGTTCACGCGCCTGGGCCGGCACGCGATCATCGGCGGCGGCTCCCGCATCGTGCAGGACATCGCGCCGTTCATGATGGCGGGCGGGGCCACGCCGCGCTGCACCGGGCTCAACCGGATCGGCCTCGAGCGCCGCGGGTTCTCCGAGGAGACCCGCAAGGCGCTCGACCGCTGCTACAAGATCCTGTTCCGACAGGGCATCACCGTGACCGACGCGGCGGCGCGGATGCGCGAGCTCTATCCGTCCATCTACGAGGTCGAGGTGCTGGCGCGCTTCGCCGAGACCTCGGCGCGCGGGCTCACCCGCTAGCGAGCCGCATGGGCCGCATCCGAGTGGGGGTGTGGGGCGCCGGGACCTGGGGCGAGAAGCACGCGCGCATCTACCAGGCGCTCGACGAGGCGGAGCTGGTCGGAGTCCACGACCGCCACCCGGGTCGCGGTGCCGCGGTGGTCGCCCAGTATGGCGGCCAGGCGTTCGAGCGGCCCGAGGCGCTGCTCGCGCGCTGCGACGCGGTCTCGATCGCGGTGCCCACCGTCGACCACCGCGCCGCCACCGAGCAGGCGCTGGCCGCCGGCTGTCACGTGCTGGTCGAGAAGCCGATGGCGGCGAGCGTCGCCGAGGCGGACGCGATGATCCGCGCGGCCGAGCGCGCCGGGCGCGTGCTCCAGGTGGGCCAGGTCGAGCGCTTCAATCCCGCGCTGCGCGCCGCACTCCCGCTGGTGCGCAAGCTCAAGTTCATCGAGGTCCACCGGCTCGCCGCATTCCAGCCGCGCTCGCTCGACATCGACGTGGTGCTCGACCTCATGATCCACGACCTGGACGCGGTGCTGCACCTGACCGGGCGCCTGCCCAGCCAGATCTCGGCGGTCGGGGTCGCGGTGCTCTCGAACACGGTCGACATCGCCAACGCGCGGCTCGAGTTCGAGGACGGCTGTGTCGCCAACCTCACCGCGAGCCGGGTCTCGCAGGAGCGCCTGCGCCGGATCCGCTTCTTCCAGGCGGACGCGTATCTGTCGATCGACCTGTTCGCCCGCACCGGCGAGGTGCTGCGCCTCGATCCCGCGCACACGCCGCCGATCCGCCGCGACCCGCTGGTGATCGCCGAGGGCGAGCCGCTCCAGCTCGAGCTCCAGGCGTTTCTCCGGTCGCTGAGCGCCCAGGGCGAGGGAGCGGCCAGCGCCCGCGACGGACGCGAGGCGCTGCGGGTCGCCGAGGAGGTGCGCACCGCGATGAGCCGGCGGGCCCTCCAGTGGGCGGCCGGATAGAGCGCCGCTTCCTGCTGGTCGCGGGCGAGGCGTCCGGCGACCTGCACGCCGCCCACCTGGTGCGGGCCCTCGCGGAGCTGGGGCCGTGCCGCGTCCATGGAGTCGCCGGGCCGGCGCTGCGCGACGCCGGTGTCGAGCCGCTCGCCGCCATGGAGGACCTGGCGGTGCTGGGCTTCGCCGAGATCCCCGCGCGGCTGCCGGCGCTGTGGCGCACCCGCGCCCGCCTGCTGCGAGCGCTGCGCGAGCTGAAGCCGCAGGCGGTGGTGCTGGTCGACTACCCGGGTTTCAACCTGCGCCTCGGGCCCGAGCTCAAGCAGCGCGGCGCGCGGGTGTTCTACTACATCGCGCCCCAGGTGTGGGCCTGGCATCCGGAGCGCGCGCAGGCGATGGCGCGCTGGGTGGACCGGCTCGCGGTGGTGTTTCCGTTCGAGGAGCCGCTGTTCCGGCAGGCGGGCGTGGCGGCGACCTTCGTGGGCCATCCGCTCATGGACGATCTCGCCCCCGAGGTCGAGGAGCGCCAACTGCGCGCCGAGATCGCCGCCCGGCCGGAGCAGCGCATCCTCGGGCTCCTACCGGGCAGCCGGCATCAGGAGCTGGAGCGGCACCTGGAGCCGATGCTCGCGGCGGCGCACGCGCTCGCGCGCACCCGGCCCGACTTGGTGCTGGTGCTCCCGCTCGCCGCGGGTCTCGACGAATCGCGGCTCGCCGGCCACGACCTGGACGGGGTGCGGGTGGTGCGCGGACGCACGCGCGCGGTCCAGGCCTATGCCACCGCGTGCGCGGTCGCATCGGGGACCGCGACGCTCGAGACCGCGCTGTTCGGCACGCCGCTCGCGATCGTCTACCGCACCGGGCGGCTCAACTACGCGCTCGCCCGGCGCCTGGTCCATCTGGAGCGGATCGGGCTGCCCAACATCCTGGCGGGCCGGGAGGTGGCGCCCGAGCTGATCCAGGACGCCTTCACGCCCGCGAAGCTCGCCGCCGTCCTCGCGCCCTGGCTCGACGACCCGCGCTCGCGCGCCGACCAGCGCCAGGGGCTCGCGACGGTGCGCGACCGGCTGGGCGGGCCCGGGGCGTCGCGGCGCGCCGCCGAGCTGCTCTGGTCGCTGGGCGCATGAGCCAGGCCCGCTACCCGTGGTGGATGGGGCCCGCGTCGGAGGCCGCCGCGGCGCTGATTCTCCTGTTCGGCTGGAGCTGGCGGATGGAGCGGCGCCGGATGCGGGAGCCGGACGCCCGGCTCGACCGGGGCGAGCGGTGTATCTTCGCCTTCTGGCACGCCCGGCTGCTGCCGCTGGTGTTCAGCCACCGGCGGCGGTCGATCGCGGTGCTCATCAGCCGGCATCGTGACGGCGAGCTGATCGCGCGGATCATCACGCGGCTCGGGTTCCTGGCCGGGCGCGGCTCCAGCACGCGCGGGGGAGAGGAGGCCATCCGCGACATGCTGCGCCACGCCGACGAGGACCGGATGCTCGCGATCACCCCCGACGGGCCGCGCGGGCCCGCCGAGGCGGTGAAGCCCGGGCTGGTCTACCTGGCGAGCCGCACCGGCTTTCCGATCATCCCGGTGGCGACCGCCTCATCGAGCACCTGGGTGCTGCGCTCCTGGGACCGCTTCCGCATCCCGCGGCCGTTCGCGCGGGTGGTGGTCGCGTACGGCGATCCGATCACCGTGCCGGCCCGGCTCGCGGATCCCGAGGTCGAGGCCTGGCGCGTCCGTGTCGAGGACGCGATCCGGGAGCTCTCGCGCGAGGTGGATGCCACCTTCGCCAAAGGCGGGGCATCCGCGTGAACCTCGCCTGGAGCGCCTACCGGCTGGTGGCGCCGGTGGTGGGGGCGGCAGCGCCCGCCGCGCGGCTGCTCGCCCCCGCCTCCGAGCGCTCCCTCTGGGACGAGCGGCTCGGGCGGGTGCAGGTGCCAGGCACCGTCGAGGCGTGGA
>DATEMP010000238.1:0-2651 GCA_035275545.1 Candidatus Eiseniibacteriota bacterium
CGCCACCGCGGACGAGCCACGGCCCCGCGCGCGGGGCGGCGGGCGCCGCACCCGGCGCATGCGACCCGGCCGCTGACCCATGCTCGAAGCCCTGGCGCTCCAGCTGGTCAAGTACGCGCTCTCCGAGGACGTGGGCACCGGCGACATCACCTCGCTCAACACCATCAAGTCCGGGGTGAGCGCGCGCGCGGCGATCGTCGCCAAGGAGAAAGGCGTGATCGCGGGCCTGGACGTGGCGCGGCTCACGTTCCGCGAGGCAGACGCGACGCTCAAGTTCCGCGCGCTCGCCAAGGACGGGGACTCGGTCCAGCCGGGCGTGGCGGTGGCGCAGGTGGTCGGGGACGCGGGCAGCATCCTCAAGGCGGAGCGCACCGCGCTCAACTTCCTGCAGCGCCTGTCGGGCGTGGCCAGCTACACGCGGCGGTTCGTCGAGAAGGTCGCGGGCACCGGGGTGGTGATCCTCGACACACGCAAGACCACGCCGGGGCTGCGCTTCCTCGAGAAGTTCGCGGTCAAGGCGGGAGGCGGCGAGAACCACCGCCTGGCGCTGTGGGACATGTACCTGGTCAAGGACAACCACATCCGCGCCGCCGGCGGCCTCACCACGGCGATCGACCGGATCGCCCGCACCCGCCAGGGCGATCTCCTGCTCGAGGTCGAGGTGGAGTCGGTGGACCAGCTCAAGGAGGCGCTGCGTCCCGACGTCGACCGGATCCTGGTGGACAACCGCCCGGTCGCGGAGGTACGCACTGCGGTCGAGGTGGTGGACGCGTGGTGCAAGGAGCACCCGCCCGACAGCCCGCGCCGCACCAACCCGAACGGGCGCTGGCCCGAGATCGAAGTCTCGGGCGGGATCACGCTCGAGAACGTGCGCGCGTACGCGGAGACCGGCGTGAACTTCATCTCGGTCGGCGCGATCACCCACTCCGCGCCCGCCCTGGACCTGAGCCTGGAGATCGAGGAAGTTGGCTGAGTCCGTCTTCGATCGCGCGACGTTCCAGCGGCTGCTCGCGACGCGGCGGCTGGGCCGCACGCTGATCGCGCGCGCCGAGACCCCCTCGACCAACGATCTCGCCTGGCAGGCGGTCGCCGAGGGCGCCATCGACGGAACCGTGGTGGTGACCGACCACCAGACGCGCGGGCGCGGGCGCGAAGGACGGACCTGGCACACCGCACCCGGCAAGGGGCTCGCGCTCTCGCTGGTGGTCCACCCGGACTGTGACCGCCGCCAGGGGAGCATGCTGCCGCTGGTGGCAGGCCTGGCGCTGGCGCGCGCACTCGAGGGCCTGGGGGTGTCCGCGACGCTCAAGTGGCCGAACGACTGCCTGGTCGGCGAGCGCAAGGTGGCCGGCATCCTGTGCGAGAGCCGGCGGCTGCCCGCGGGCGGCGACGCGGTGGTGATGGGGGTGGGCGTCAACGTCGCCCAGGGGCGCGAGGACTTCCCGCCCGAGCTGAGCGCGGTCGCCACCTCGCTGGCGATCGAAGGCTGTGACGCCACGCGCGAGGCGGTGGCGGCCGGGTTCCTGAACGCGCTCGAGCCGCTGTGGACCGGGTTCCAGGAGGGCGGGCGCGAGGCGGTGCTCGACGCGTGGCGGCGCCGCGCCGGCTACTGGGGCCGCCTCGTGACGGTGCGCACGCCCTCGGGGCCGGTCCAGGGCGTGGCGCGCGACCTGAGCCCCGACGGCGGCCTGGTGCTGACGCTCGAGGACGGCGGCACGTTCGTGGCGCTCGCGGGCGACCTGGAGCCGGCGCGCTCCGAGGAGAACGCGTGAGCCCTTCGAACGGCGGGCGGCGGCCGGTGCCGCCTGAGGTGATCAGCGGCGAGATGCCGTTCCTCGAGCACCTCGCCGAGCTGCGCACGGTGCTCATGCACGTCGTGGTGTCGTGCCTGGTCGGCGCGATCGCCGGCTGGCTGCTGGCGCCGCGCGTCATGGAGAACCTGATCCGCCGCACGGTGGGCACCGCGGTGGTGCTGTCGCCGGTCGAGGCGTTCAACGAGCGTCTCAAGCTGGCGCTGGTGCTCGGCCTGCTGCTGGTGCTGCCCTACGTCTTCTATCGCATCTGGGCGTTCATCGTGCCGGGCCTGCTCAAGCGCGAGCGCTCGATGATCCTGCCGATGGCGCTCGGCTCGATGCTCCTGTTCGCGCTCGGCGCCTGGGCGGCGTACGCGTACGTGGTGCCGCTGGTGGTGCACGTGCTGGGCGAGTTCCTCACCCCCAGCATGAAGGCGGAGATCCGGGTGGGCGAGCTGCTGGGCTTCGCCTACAACCTGTCGCTCGCCTGCGGGCTGGTGTTCCAGCTCCCGCTGGTCACCATGGCGCTCACCGCGATGGGGCTGGTGACGCCCGGCTTCCTGCTGCGACAGTGGCGCTACGCGATCGTGCTGGTGTTCATCGTCACGGCGATCATCACGCCCGGCGACGTGCTCTCGGCGCAGGTGGTTATGGGGCTCCCGATGACCGGGCTATACTTCGCCAGCGTCGGATTGTCGGCCCTGGTGGCGCGCCGCAAACGACCCGAGCCACGCGACATCGAAGAGGAGGTGCTGGGTGCCTGAGCGGTCCGGCCGCCGCGCGGCGAAGCGCCCGCGCGCGGTGAAAGCGACGCGCGCCACGGCGCGCGCAGCCGCGTCACGCGGCGGCCTGGTGGCG
>DATEMP010000239.1:0-5361 GCA_035275545.1 Candidatus Eiseniibacteriota bacterium
CGCTCCCGGCCTACGGCGGCCCCGAGGCCATGTACCGCACCATGGTCGAGCGCGAGCCCCTGAACCCGGCCGGGCACGTCGGGCTCGCCGCCGCGCTCACCGAGCAGGGACGCCTCGACGAGGCGCTGGCGATGCTGGACCGGGCGCAGGCGATCGATCCGCACCTGGCCGCGATCTACGTGGGGCGCGCGCGGGTGGCGGCGCAGCGCGGCGCGTGGGATCTGGTGCTCGCCGAGAGCGGGCGCGCGCTCGAGGTCGATCCCGAGCTCCAGTCCGGGCACCTGCTGCGCGCGGTCGCGCTCATGCGCCTGAAGCGTCTCGGCGAGGCGGGCCAGGTGCTCGAGCGGCTGCGCGCCCGCTATCCCGGGCACCCCGAGGTCGCCACCGTGTGGGCCCAGTATCTGATGGCGACCGGGCGGTACGCCGAGGCACTCCCGCTGCTCCAGGCGGCGGCTCGGCTCCTGCCCGGAGAGCCGAGCCTGTGGGACGCGATCGGGGTGGCGAGTGCCCGGCTCGGACGGGGCGAGGAGGCGCGCGCCGCGTTCCAGCGCACGGTCGCGATCACGCCCGGCTACCTCGATGGCTGGCTCCGGCTCGCCGCCATCTGTCAGACGCTGGGCGACGCGCCGGGTCGCGAGGCGGCGCTCCAGCACGCGCAGGGGCTGCCGGGCGGGGCGGAGCGCGTGGCGGGATTCCGGCGCACGCTCGGCGCGGGCGCGCCCTGACGGCGCTCCGATTCACATACCTGCTACACTGCGCCCAATTGAACGAGACACCGCCGCCGCCCTTTTCCCCGGTCCAGACGCCATGATCGCCACATCGACGCCACCTGAGTGGGTCCTCCACCCGCGTTCCCATCCGCAGAGCGCGCTGCTCCTGGCGCGCGATCTGGAAGCGCCGCCGGCGATCGGGCACTGGCTGGTCAATCGCGGCCTGGCGGACCCCGCGCGGGCGCGCCAGTTCCTCTCGCCGGTGCTCGAAGACCTCCACGACCCGATGCGCCTGCTCGGCCTGGACCGGGCGCTCGAGCGCATCCAGCGGGCGATCGCCCACCACGAGCGGATCCTGGTGCAGGGCGATTACGACGTGGACGGGATCACCTCCACCTATCTCCTCCACACCGCGATCAGCGACCTGGGGGGGAACGTCCGGTGGCGCATCCCGCACCGGACCCGCGACGGCTACGGGCTCACTTCCGGAGCGGTGGACGAGGCGCAGCGCGCGGGCTGCACGCTGATCGTCACGGTCGACTGCGGCATCACCGCGGTCGAGCCGGTGGCGCGCGCTCGCGCGCTCGGGATCGACACCGTCATCACCGACCATCACGAGCCGCCCCTGGTCCTGCCCGCCGCCTGCGCGGTGGTGAACCCGCTCCAGCCCGGGTGCGGCTATCCCTTCAAGTCGCTCGCCGGCGTGGGGGTGACGTTCAAGCTGGTCGAAGCGCTGCTGCGGGAGGGGGGCCGCGGCCGTCGCGCCGAGGACTTCCTCGAGGTGGTGGCGCTGGGCACGATCGCCGACGTGGTGCCGCTGGTGGGCGAGAACCGGATCCTCGCCACCCTCGGGCTCGAGCGGCTCAACCGCACCGGACACCTGGGGCTCCGGGCGCTGCTCGAGCGCGCCAACCTCGCGGGCCGCCGGGTGTCGAGCGGCCAGGTGGCGTTCGTGCTCGCGCCGCGCATCAACGCCGCGGGACGCATGGGCGACGCGTCCCAGGCCCTGCGCCTGCTGCTGGCGCGCGACGAGGGCGAGGCGCGGGCGTGCGCCGAGAGCCTGGAGGACGACAACGAGCGCCGCCGCGCGTTCGACGGCGCGGCGGCGATCCAGGCCGCGGAGCGCGTCGAGAAGGAGCTGGGCTGGCCCGACTGCGCGTCGATTCTCCTGTGGTCCGAGGACTGGCACCCGGGCGTGCTCGGGATCGTGGCGTCGCGGCTGGTCGAGCGCTTCCAGCGCCCGACGCTGCTGGTGGCGCTCGACGGCGATCGCGGCCGCGGCTCGGGCCGGAGCCTTCCCGGGCTCGATCTCATCCGGGTGCTGGACGGCTGCGGCGACCTGCTGGAGGCGTACGGAGGCCATGCGCTCGCGGCCGGGATCACCGTGACCCGCGACCGCCTGCCGGAGCTGCGCGAGCGGCTCGAGCGGCTGGTGCGCGAGCGCGTGAGCCCCGGCGACCTGGTGCGCAAGCTGGAGTTCGACTGCCCGCTGTCGCTGGCGGAGTGCGACCAGGCCCTGGTGGAATGGGTGGACCGGCTCGCCCCCCACGGCCTCGACAATCCCGAGCCGCTCTACCACCTGCCGCACGCCGAAGTGGTCTCGACCAGCGTGGTGGGCGGCGGCAAGCACCTGCGGCTGACGGTGCGCGACGGCACTGCGGTCGCCGAGGCGATCGGTTTCGGCATGGGCGGCGAGGCGGAGGCGGTGCGGCAGGCGGGCGTTTGCTCGATCCTGTTCGTGCCGACCCGCAACGAGTGGAACGGCGCCTCGCGGCTTCAGCTCAAGCTCAAGGGCATCCGGCGGCCCGCCGAGCCCTTCGCATCCGCGGAGGGGCCGGAGGGCGGTTCCCGGTGAGCGCGGTCGGCGGCCATCCCGAGCTGCGGGCCGCGCTGCTCGCCGAAATGGAGGAGCGCTCCGCCAAGATCGACCGCGACCGTGTGGCGGCGGCGTTCGACTTCGCGGACCAGGCGCACGGCGACCAGCTCCGCGAGTCGGGCCAGCCGTTCATCTCGCACGCGGTCGAGACCTGCCGCATCCTGCTCGGCCTGCTCGAGACCCGCATGGAGACCGCACTCGCGTGCGCGGCCCTGCTCCACGACGTGGTCGAGGACACCTCGATCACCCCGTCCGACCTCGAAAAGCGCTTCGGCAAGGAGGTGGCGGGCCTGGTCGAAGGGGTGACCAAGCTCTCGGCGCTGCACTTCGACAGCCGCGAGTCGGCGCAGGCCGAGAACTTCCGCAAGATGCTGCTCTCGATGTCGCGCGACCTGCGCGTCATCTTCGTCAAGCTCGCGGACCGCCTGCACAACATGCGCACCCTCGAGTTCCTGCCGCCGGAGCGCCGGCAGCGGATCGCCGCCGAGACCCGCGACATCTACGCACCGCTCGCCCACCGGCTGGGCATGGCGGGCATCAAGCGCGAGCTCGAGGACCTGGCGCTCAAGGCGCTCGACCCCGACGCGTACCAGCAGCTCATCCAGCGCATCCAGGCGCGGCGCGAGGAGCGCGAGGCGTTCCTGGCCGAGGTGCGCGAGATGATCACGAACGGCCTCAAGGCCGCGGGGATCAAGTCGGAGGTCACCGGCCGGCCCAAGCACTTCTACTCGATCTACCAGAAGATGAAGGCCGGCCGTCCGCTCGAGGACATCTACGACCTGTTCGGGCTGCGCGTCATCACCCACACCCGCAACGACTGCTACCGCGCGTTGGGCGTGGTCCACGACCTGATGGAGCCGGTGGCGGACCGCTTCAAGGACTACATCGCCACGCCCAAGAGCAACCTCTACCAGTCGCTCCACACCACGGTGCTGGCCAAGAACGGCGAGATGGTCGAGGTGCAGATCCGCACCCGCGAGATGCACCGCACCGCCGAGACCGGCGTTGCCGCCCACTACGTCTACAAGCAGGGTGGCAGCGTCGACGAGGAGCTGGACGCCAAGCTGGGCGGGTTCGTGGCGCAGACCGCCGACTGGCAGAACACCGCGAGCGACGACGAGTACATGGACTTCCTCCGCACCGCGCTCTACCAGGAGGAGGTCTACGTCTACACGCCGCGCCGCGAGCTCAAGCGGCTCCCCAAGGGCGCCACACCGCTCGACTTCGCATTCCTGATCCACACCCAGGTGGGACAGCACACGGTCGGCGCGCGGGTGAACGGCGAGCTGGTGCCGCTCCGCCACACGCTGCGCAACGGCGACACGGTGGAGATCGTCACCTCGCCCCAGGCCAAGCCGCACGAGGACTGGCTCAAGATCGTGCGCACCACCGGGGCGCGCAGCAAGATCCGGCACTGGCTGCGCCAGCAGCGGCTCACCGACTCGGTCTCGCTGGGCCGCGAGATGCTGGAGCGCGAGCTCAAGCGGCTGAGGCTCAAGCCCGAGGACGAGGAGCTCGAGGAGATCGCGCGCGGGCTGGGCTGCACCGACCTCGACCAGATGTACGCACGGATGGCCGAGGGATCGCTCTCGGTCAAGACCGTGCTCAACAAGTTCAAGCCCGAGAAGGAGACCTTCGCGGAGCGGCTCGCCAAGGGGCCGCTCGAAGCGCTCGGGATCGGCCGCAAGCCGGTCGGAGGGATCCGCATCCAGGGCATCGACAACGTCATGCTCCACTTCGCCCGCTGTTGCCAGCCGGTGCCGGGCGACCGCGTGATCGGCATCGTCACCCAGGGGCGCGGCGTGTCGGTGCACCGGCAGGACTGCCCCAACACCTTCGACGACCGGGTCCCGCGCGAGCGCAAGGTGGCGGTCGAATGGGACGCGGGGCGCGGCGAGACCTTCCCGGTGCGCCTGGTGGTCTACGGGCACGACCGCACCTCGCTGCTCGCCGACATCGCCAAGGCGATCGCGACCACCCAGGTCAACATCCGCACCGCCGGGATGGCGAGCGAGGATCAGACCGCGCGCGGGGTGTTCGTGGTCGAGGTCGCGCACCTCGCCAAGCTCCAGGAGGTGATCGGGGCGATTCGCAAGGTGAAGGGCGTGAGCCGCGTCGAGCGGCGCCAGCGCTTCCTGCGCACCCCCGCCCCGCGCAAGGCGAGCGGCGACAAGGGATGAGGGCGCTGGTGCAGCGTGTCGCCCGCGCCCAGGTGACGGTGGACGGGCGGATCACCGGATCGATCGAGCGCGGCCTGCTGGCGCTGCTCGGGGCCACCCACGCGGACGGTCCCGCCGAGTCCGAGTGGCTGGCGCGCAAGGTCGCCGGCCTGCGGGTATTCGCCGACGCGGAGGGCCACATGAACCTCGATCTCGCCGCCGCGGGCGGGCGCGTGCTCGCGGTGCCGCAGTTCACCCTCTACGGCGACGCCCGGCGCGGCCGCCGCCCGGAGTTCACCGACGCCGCGCGTCCCGAGCAGGCCGAGCCGCTGTTCGAGCGGTTCTGCGAGGCGCTGGTGGAAGCGGGGGTGGCGGTCGAGCGCGGCGTGTTCGGCGCCCACATGGCGGTCGAGCTGGTGAACGACGGCCCGGTCACGATCCTGCTCGAGAGCCCGGCCGCCGGCGCATGAAGCGCGACGCGTTGTTCTGGCCGGGGGAGACCCCGCTGGTGCTCGCCTCCGCGTCGCCGCGCCGGGTGAGCCTGCTGCGCCAGGCGGGTGCGGCGTTCACGGTGGTCGACCCGGGACCGGATCGCGACTGGCCGGGCGGCGCGCCG